>DATDJX010000161.1:0-23163 GCA_036520275.1 Asanoa sp. | reverse complement strand
CCCCACCGCACCGGGCAAAGTACTACCGTCACTGCTCGGGGACGAGGACTTCCTTCGTCCCGTCCCACTGGACGACCACGCCGGGCAGGCGCAGGTCATTGCCCTCGAACGTGAGCTGCCCCATCGCGCCGGTGAACCCGGACGCGGTCACGGTCGACAGGCCCTTCTGGATCGCGGCGCGGTCGGCGCTGTTGGCCGACTTGAGCCCGCGGGCCAGCAGCCAGGCGGCGTCGTAGGCCTCCGCCGCGTAGTTCAGCGGCATCTCGCCGGGGAACTTCTTCTGGTACGCGGCGACGAACTTCTCGGACTCGGGCGTCTTGTTGAGCACGCTGTAGTCGACGACCCACGTCATGCCCGCGCCGGCCTGGCCGGCTGGCTTGAGGTTGCCGGCGCTGGCGCCGGAGTTGCCCAGCACCGGTCCGGTGTAGCCGGCCTGGCGCAGCTGGGTCATCGCGGTCGGGTTCGAGGCGCCGATCTGCAGGATCGCGACACCGTCCGGGTTTGCCCGCAGCACCTGCGAGATCGGCGCGGTGAAGTCCTGCGTGCCGGCCTGGGTGGCGATGCTCGATACGACCTGGAATCCGGCCGACTGGGCCATGCCCGGGATGGTCTTCTCGCCGATCTCCTTGAGGGTCGGCGCCACCGCGGTGTAGATGATGCCCATCTTGGTGATCTTCTGGGACTTGATGAAGCCCTCGATCTTCGGGTAGTAGCTGCTCATCGGCGGCGTGACGCGGTAGGTGTAGTCGCCGATGACGACGCCCGCGCTGCCGGCCTGGGTGAAAATGATCGGCATCTTCGACTGCTGGGCGATCGGCGCCTGGGCCACCGACTCCTGGCTGGACACCGACCCGAAGACCGCCGCGACGTCCTTCTTCGCGGCTGCCTGGGTCGCCTGCTGGGCCGCCGTCTGCACCTTGCCGGCGGTGTCCTGTTTCTCCAGCACGATCTTGCTGCTACCGAGGTAGCCCTGACTGTTGATCTCGTCGATGGCGACCTCGTAGCCCTTGTTCGCCGCGAGGCCGGCAAACGCCGCGGGTCCGGTCTGCGGGTTCGACGACACGACCTTGATCTGACCGGGAAGGCCGCCGCCCGAACCGGAGCCGCCGCCGGAGTTGCTGCTGGAGCCGCAGGCCGCGACGGTCATCATCGCGCCGGCAGCGAGCAGGGCAACGCCGCCCTGCCAGGTCCGCCCGAGCCGTCCGCTCATCGCTGTCCTCCACCTATCTGAATATCATGCTCATGATTGTCATGATGCACCACCGTAGAGGTTCGGCTCACACCTGTCCAGAGGCTGGTTGAAGTCCCTGCGCGGGTGCGTTACGGAACCGTAGAGCGGTCGCAAGCGCTTCGTCCCGATCTCGGGCCATTTGTCGGGCCAAGCGCCCCTCGGGAACAAAGAGATCGAAGCCGTGCACGCCGCCGGGATACACATGTAGCTCGGTCGGCACGCCGGCGGCGATCAGCCGGGCCGCGTACCGGGTATCCTCCTCGGCGAACAGGTCCAGGTCGCCGGTGCCGATGAAGGCCGGCGGCAGGCCGCTCAGGTCGGCCGCCCGGGCGGGCGCGGCGTACGGGTCGGCGGCGCCCTCGCCCACGTAGGCCCGCCACGCGAGCCGGTTCTTGTGCCGGTGCCACAAGTTCGTCCCGTCCAGCCACGCGCAAGCCCGGCCGTCGGTCCGGTCGTCCAACATCGGGTAGATCAACAGCTGGTAGCACAGCGGCACCTCGCCGCGGTCGCGCGCGGCCAACGCCAGGCCGGCCGCCGTCCCACCGCCGGAGCTGGCGCCGCCGACCGCGATCCGGCCGCGGTCCACGCCGAGCCGGTCGGCCTGGTCGTACGCCCAGCGCAGCGCGGCGTACGCGTCGTCCAGCTCGGCCGGGTACGGGTGCTCGGGTGCGCGTCGCCAGTCGACGGAGACGGCCGTGCAGCCGATGGTCGCGACGACGTGCTCCATGAGCGGGTCGTCCTGCTCGAGCTCGCCCATCACATGACCGCCGCCGTGGATCCACACCAGGCACGGCAGCGGCTCGACCGGGTCGGCGCCGGCCGGGCGGTAGCGGCGGACCCGCACCGGCGGCTCGGCCGGCACGGACTCGTCGATACGCACGACGGTCGGGTCGGCCGGCGTCCGCGCGCGCGCCTGCGCGGCGAGCGCCGCCCGGTTGATCCGCGCGGTCCGGATGTCGGTCAGCTCGAGCACGGGGAGCAGGTCGAGGACCGCGGCCATCTCGGGGTCGAGGTGAGCGGGCCGGCCGGCGGTCATAGTGGCAGGTCCGGTCCGCGGCGGGGGCCCGGCGTGAATCGGGTGGGGATGCGCTGCCAGCCGGCGTTCACCCCTTGCGACGGGTACGGCTCCAGCGCGGTCATGTCGACGGCGTAGTCGGGCATCCGGGTGATGACCTGGCCGATCAGCTCGCGGGCCAGGGCACGGCCGAGGTGGGCGCCGGCGCACCGGTGCACCCCGATGCCGAACGCTGCGTGCCGGTTGGGCCATCGATGGATGTCGACCTCGTCGGGGCGGTCGAAGGCGGCCGGGTCACGGTTGGCGGACGCCCAGGCGAGCAGCACCCGGTCGCCCTCGTGCAACGGGCAGCCGCCGAGCGTGGCGTCGGTCGTGACGGTGCGGGCCAGCGCCTGGGTCGGCGAAAATGCCCGGAGGAACTCCTCGACTGCGCGTTCGAGCAGCTCGGGGCGCTCCCGAAGCTCGGCGCGCTGCTCCGGATGCGCGGACAGGTGCACCAGCGCCTGGCTGACCAGCGAGCCGGTGGTGCCGACGCCGCCCGAGATGAGTAGCTCGACCATCGAGTACGCGTCGTCCGCGGTGATCGGCGCGCCACCGACCTCCTGGGCGAGGATCCAACCGATCACCCCGGCCGTCGGACGCTTCGCGATGGCGTCCCGGATCTGCTCGGTGATCCACGGAAGGTGGACGGTCACCGCCTCCGTGTGCGCGGCGCTGCCGGGCGGGTTGGCGAGCACGGCGTGCAGCGCGGCCGCGTACCGCCGCCATTCGCGCAGCGGCATGCCGAGCCAGTCGAGCGTGACGACCGCCGGCACGCCGATCACGCTCGCGAGGTCGCACTCCCCCGACTCGATGACCTGGTCGACGAACCAGGTGACGAGCTCCGCGATGCGCGGCTTGACCTGCTCGATCGCGGCAGGGGTTGTGACCGGGTTGAGGATCTTGCGGTAGGCGCGGGAGCGCGGCGGGTCAAGCTCGACGGGGATGTGCAGGTGAACGGGCACCTTGGGGATGACCGTCGCGAGGCCTTCGCCGCCGTGACCATTGCGGGCCGATGAGAAGACCTGCTCGGCGCGTGCCGCCTCGAACACGGACGCGTAGTCGGTGGCGACGTAGTAGCCGCCGTGGGCCTCCGTCCGCACGACCGGTCCGTGCGCTCGCAGGGCGCGGTAGGCGGCGACGGGGTCACGCGAGTGCGCCTCCGACGTGTGGTCGAACGGGACGACCGGGCACCCGTCCATCAGCCCTTCCCCCTCACCGCCCAATGCATGATAATGGTTACGCTAGATTGCCTCCTGGTCAAGCGAGGAGATCGATGCGGGTCGGCGTGATCCTGGGCGACGTGCGCGGCAGCCTGTCGCCGCGCGAGCACCTCGACGGGCTGCTGCGGCAGGTCGAGGCCGCGCAGCGCAACGGCATCTCGTACGTGACCATGGGCCAGCACTACCTCTACGGGGATCTGCGCTGGCTCCAGCCGATCCCGACGCTGGCGCGGCTCGCGGCCGAACTCGACCCGCGCGTCCGGCTCGCGACGACGATCGTCCAGGTGCCGCTGTACCACCCGGTCGCCCTCGCCGAGGAGCTGGCTACCCTCGACATCCTCACCCGTGGACGGCTGGTGGTCGGGGCGGGCGCGGGCTACCGGGCGGAGGAGTTCACCGCGTTCGGCGTCGACTTCGCCCAGCGGTTCGCGATGTTCGCGGAGTCGCTGGCGCTGATGAAGCAGCTGTGGACCGCACCGGTCGTCACGCATGCCGGGCGTTTCTGGTCGGTCGACGGAGTACGCCCGCACATCCAGCCCTGGCAGCGACCGCATCCTCCACTGTGGATCGGCGCGATGAGCGCGATCGGCGTCCGGCGGGCGGCCCGGCTGGGCGACGCCTGGGTGGTCACGCCCGAGACGAAGCTGCCCGACCTGGCCCGGCTGCTCGCGGTCTACGAGGATGAGCGCGACCGGCTCGGGCTGCCGCAGGCCCGACACCCGCTGCGCCGCGAGATCGTGCCCGGGCGCACGTGGGAACAGGCGCTGGCCCGCTTCGAGGCGATGGCCAAGGACCGACTGATCGCGTACGCCCAGCGGTCGCTGGCCACCCGCGACGAGGCGGAGATCTCGGCATCGTTCCGCGACGTCGCGACGAAGGAGGCGTTCGTCGGCACGCCCGACGACTGCGTCGCGCAGATCGCGGCGGTCGCCGCGACGGCCCCGATCGACCCGGTCATCGTCCGCGCGCAGTGGCCGGACATGACCGCCGACGACGTGGTCGCCTACCTAGACGACCTCGGCAAGACGGTCATCCCCGCGATCCGCGACATCCAGCCCGTCCAGCGGGTGGTGCGGCCGAGCGGCGCGTAGGTGACGTGGGCCCCGTTCCCTCGCCGATCTTGCACTTGTCATGTCCCAAGTCGGGCAATTTGCCGAGATAAGTGCAAGATCGACGGGGTTAGGAGACGGTGCCGGAGTCGTAGAGGGCGGTGACGGCACCCGCGGGGAGGCCGAGGGACTCGAGGATCTCCCGGGTGTGCTGGCCCGCAGTGGGGGCGGGGCCCGGCAGCGGCGCCGTCTCGCCGTCGAAGCGGGGGGTGGGCGCCGCCTGCGCGGCCTCCGGGAAGCCGGACACCGGCGCGTACGCGTCGCGCGCCACCGCCTGCGGATCCCGCCGCGCCTCGGCGAGGTCGAGCACGGGCGTCACGCAGGCGTCGAGACCGGCGAACCGTTCCACCCACTCGTCGCGAGTGGCTCCCGCGAACGCCGTCGTCAGCGCCGACCGCAGGGCTGGCCACCGTGACGGGTCGCGGTGGGCCGCCGCGAACGAGGGGTCCACACCCACCACCCGTAGCATCGTCTCGAAGAACTTGCGCTCGATCGTGCCCACCGCCACGTGCCGGCCGTCCGCGCACGCGTACACGTCGTAGTACGGGCAACCGGTGTCGAGCAGGTTCTGGCCCCGCGCGTCGGTCCACAGTCCCACCGCGGACAGGCCGTGCACCAAGGACATCAGCGTGGTCGTCCCCTCGACCACGTTCGCGTCCACCACCTGGCCCCGGCCGGTACGCGCGACTGACAGCAGGGCGCACGCGATGCCGTACGCCAGGAAAAGCGCACCGCCACCGAAGTCGCCAACCAGGTTCATCGGTGGCACGGGCGGCCCGCCGGCCCGGCCGATCGCGTGCAGCGCGCCGGTGAGCGAGATGTAGTTGATGTCGTGGCCGGCCTGGCCGGCGCGCGGGCCGGTCTGCCCGAACCCGGACATCCGTCCGTACACGATGGACCGGTTCACCGCGAGGCAGTCGGCCGGTCCGAGGCCGAGCCGCTCGGCCACCCCCGGGCGGTAGCTCTCCACGAACACGTCACTGCGGGCGACCAGCCGGCGTACCACGTCCACGCCCGCCCGGTCCTTGAGGTTCACGGCGATCGAGCGCCGGCCGCGCTCGACGACCGGGTTGGGCGCGTAGTCGCCCGAGGTCGGCCCGGCGCGGTCGATCCGTACCACCGACGCGCCCATGTCGGCGAGCAACATGACGGCGAACGGCGCCGGCCCGACGCCGGCCAGCTCCACCACCGACACGCCGGACAGCGGACCGGTCACCACCGGGCCGCCAGGCGGCGCAGCTCCGCCTTGGCCACCTTGTCCAGCGTCGAGCGGGGCAGGTCGTCGACCACCCGCACCTCGACCGGCCGCTTGTAGGGCGGCAGCATCTCCGCGCAGGCGGCCGACGCCGCCTCGGCGACAGCGGGCGACGACGCCACGACGAACGCCACCGGCACCTCGCCGCGCATCGGGTCGGGCCGCCCGACCACCGCCGCCTCCCGCACGCCGGCCACGGCGAGCAGCACCCGCTCGATCTCCCGTGCGCCGACGTTCTCGCCGGCCACCTTGAGCACGTCCTTGTCCCGTTCCACGAACGTCAGCGTGCCATCCGGGTCACGCCGGACGCGATCACCCGTGCGGAACCAGCCGTCCGGGGTGTACGCGACCGCGGTCGCCCCCGCATCGCCGAGGTAGCCGGCGAACAGCGACCTGCCCGGCACGCCCCGCACCTGCAGCTCGCCTACCCCGTCCGGGTCTTCCGCCACGATCCGTACGCCGTACTCGGGCGCCGGCCGGCCCATGCTGCCCGGCCGGTCCGTGAAGGTGGGCGAGCCGCAGATCGGCTGGGAGACCGTCTCGGTCATCCCGTACCAGCCCATCGCGCCCACCCCGCCCGGGCCGGCGCCGGCCGGGATGCAGGCGCTGTGCCCCCAGCCGCGGAAGGAGTGTGCCGGCGGCGCCTCGCGGGAAGCGAGCGCCCGCACGCAGAACGAGACCACAGACGTCCAGGTGCACCGGTTGCGCACGGCCGTGTCCCAGAATCGCGAGACCGAGAACCGCGGCTGCAGCACCATCGACGCGCCGGCGTGCAGCACGGACAGGAACGAGTACGACAGCGCGTTGGTGTGGAACAGCGGCAGGTGCACCAGGTAGACGTCGGCGCCGGTGAGTCGTTGGTGCGCGGCGCCGACCCGCCCGGCGAAGCGGCAGTTCGCCGCCGTCCAGACGACCGCCTTCGGCCGCGCCGTGGTGCCCGACGTGTACTGGATCGACGCCGGCCGCGCCGGGTCCGGCGGTGGCGGGCGGAAGGCGGCGGGGTCGCCCGGCGGCGGTGACAGCCAGGGCAGGTCGGCCATCGCCGCGCCGACCCGGTCGTCGGCCGGCGGCGACGCGAACGCGCCGCGGACGCCTGCGTGCGATGCGTAGTAGGCCAGCTCGTCCGCGCTGCTCGACGGGTTCAGGCAGACCGCCGTGCCGCCGGCCAGCACCACGGCCGACCAGGCGCGCAGGAACTCCGGCGAGTTCTCCAGCACCAGCGCGACCCGGTCGCCGACCGCGAGCCCACGCGCCTGCAGCCCGGCGGCCAGCGCGCGCACCTCCGCGCCGAACC
Organism: Asanoa sp.; assembly: GCA_036520275.1. GTDB lineage: Bacteria > Actinomycetota > Actinomycetes > Mycobacteriales > Micromonosporaceae > Asanoa. Next base: position 15,997 of record DATDJX010000161.1, on the reverse strand, counting down.
TGGCGTAGGTCCACGTCGCGACCGGCCCGGCGAACGGCTCCCAGGCCAGGAACGGCCGGTCGCCCCAGCGGTCGAAAATCCAGCGGTCAGACATCGATGTCCAGGACGAGGCTCTGGTACGACTTGCCGTGCGGGTCGGCCCGCAGCGTCAACGACACGCCACCGCCCAGCGCCCGGGTCAGCACGAAGTTGAGCCCGTGCGCCGACGGGATCTCGTGCCGCGTCACGGACCCGCGGACCAGCGAGCCGAACTTCTCCCGTACGACGTCCGCCGTCAGCGCCGCCCGCAGCCGCTCGTAGTCGGCCGGGTCGTAGACGAACACGCACACGTTGCTGGTGTCGCCCTTGTCACCGGAGCGGCTGTACGCGATCTCCCGGAGCTTCACGACGCGATCACCGAGGTCCGCAGGTCGACGAGCTCGCGCGGCAGGAAGGCCGGCGTGACCGCCAGGGCCGGCACGACGGACGTGACGACACCGCCGCCGCCGGCCGGGCCGAAGTACAGATACTCCACCTCGTACACCGCCGCCCGCACGCAGTCGGCGGATCGGCTGCGCACCGCGAGCCGCAGGCGCACCTCGGAGGGGTAGCCGCCGGGCATCCGGTCGGCGAACAGCGAGTCCACGCCCTGCAGGTCGATCCGTAGCTCCTCGACGGCGGGCGCCCACGTGTCCAGCCGCCTGCGCACGATCTCCTCGGCCCGCCGGGCCCGTTCCACGCAACCGGGGCCGCCGTAGGAGATCTCGCCGACCCCCTACCATCCCATGTCGACGCCGACCAGCACCTTGAGCGTCTCCGGCCGGGCAGACCCGCGCGCGCCGGAGACCCGGACCCGGTCATCACCGAGGTCCTCGATTCGTACCGCGCCGAAGTCGGCCGTCACGTCCGGCGTGAGATAGGCGGCCGGATCGGCGATCTCGTAGTAGATCTGCGTCTTCGCGGTGCGCAGGTCGACCGCCCCGCCGGTGCCGGGCAGCTTGGACACGACCGCCGAGCCGTCGTCGGCGACCGCCGCGAACGGGAACCCGAGGTCGTGCGGGTCCGGCACGACCCGCCAGGGCGGGTCCTCGAAGTTGCCGCCCGTGCTGTGCACGCCGCACTCCAGGAGGTGCCCGACAAGCGTGGCCTGGCCGACCCGATCCCAGTCGTCGAGCGCCCAGCCCATCTCGTGGCAGATCGGCCCCACGAACAGCGACGGGTCGGCGAGCCGGCCGCCCAGCACGATCCGCGCGTCCCGCTCGAGGCAGGCGACGATCGGCTCGGCGCCGATGTACGCGTTGGCCGAGACGACCCGTTCGCCCAGCGCCTTGACCGTGGTGTCGAGCTCGGGCAGTGGCAGGTCTGCGTCCCGGACGGCGGACAGCACGTCGTCGCCGTGGATGACGCCGATCCGCACGCCGGACAGGCCCAGCGCGCGCAGCCCGGCGCGGAAGTCGGCCACCGCCGCGCCCGGGTTCGCCGCGCCGAAGTTGCCGATGACGCGGCCGCCGCGTCCAACGAAACCAGCCAGCCGTGGCACCAGCGCCGGGATCCGCTCGTCCTGCCCGGCGGCGGGGTCGGCGCGGCGGCGCAGCTGGGCCAGTGCCATCGTCCGCTCGGCGAGGCAGTCGAAGCCCAGGTATCCGACCCGGCCGCTGTCGGCGAGCGCGGCCGCCGGCTCGAGCCGGTCGTTGGCGTACGCTGACCCGCACCCGAACACCCGCCGCGGCAGCGCGGTCACCTGCCCACCGCCGCGAGCGGGAACCGCACCTGCCGGACGTGGACGAGCTCGAGCATGATCGCCTCCGCGGGCACCGGTGACAACTCGGCGTTGACACGAACGGAATCTAGGATAACCATTATCACGTCACGCGGACAGTGGGTGGAGCGTGCGGGAGGCGGGCCGATGACGAGCAACGGGCGCGAGCCGAGGGTCGAGTTCGACCACAACTCGCAGGAGCACTCCCGCGACCCGGTCGGCTCGTACCGCGCGCTGCGCGAGAAGTGCCCGGTCGCCTGGACCGACGCGCACGGCGGCTACTGGGTGATGTCCGGGTACGACACGGTCTTCGAGGCCGCGCGCGACGACGACGTCTTCTCCTCCGAGCGCAACTCGTACGGCGGCGAGGGGCTCACCGTCGTCATTCCGAAGACGCCGACGCACCGGCACATCCCGATCGAGATCGACCCGCCCGAGTTCCGCAAGTGGCGCAAGCTGATCAACCCGATCACCTCGCCCGCCGCGATCGGGCGGATGGAGCACATGGTCAAGAAGTACGCCACCTGGTTCATCGACGAGGTGATCGAGACCGGCGAGTGCGACTTCACGCAGGTCATCGGCGTGCCGTCGGTCGTGACGGTGGACTGGCTCGGCCTTCCGGTGCGGGACTGGGAGCACTATGCGCTCCTGCACCACGCGCTGCTGACCGCCGTGCCCGGCAGCGAGGAGTACCTGCACGCGACGACGGTCGAGATGCCGTACTGCTCGAACCAGATGCGCGAGGTCATCGCGGCCCGCCGGGCCGAACCGCGGGACGACACCATCTCGTTCCTGGTGCACCAGACGGTCGATGACCGCCCGGTGACCGACGACGAGGTCTTCTCCATGGTCGAGCTGTTGCTCGCCGGCGGTGTGGGCACCACCGCCTCGCTGGTCAGCCAGACCCTGGTCTGGCTGTACCAACACCAGGACGTCCGCCAGGCGCTGATCGACCGCCCGGAGAAGCTGGAGCGGGCGATCGAGGAGTTCCTCCGGTTCTTCTCACCCACCCAGGCGCTGGCCCGCACGGTCATGAAGGACGCCGACTTCCACGGCTGCCCGGTGCACGTCGGCGACCGCGCGCTGCTGGCCTGGGCGTCGGCCAACCGCGACCCGGGACAGTTCGAGAAACCGGACGAGGTGGACATCGAGCGCTGGCCGAACCGGCACCTCGCGTTCGGCGTCGGCGTGCACCGCTGCGCGGGCTCGCACCTGGGCCGGGCGATGGCCCGGGAGTTGCTCGGCCAGATCCTGGAGCGGATGCCGGACTACGTCATCGACCTGGACAACATCCAGCCGTACCCGCACCAGGGCACCAACACCGGCTGGCGGTACCTGCCGGCGACGTTCACGCCGGGCCCCCGTCGGGGCGAGCCGCTCGCATTGTCATGACGGCGGCGCTGACCCACCGCGACGAGGAGGTCACCGCGTTCTTCGCGGCGGATCCGGCGGCCATCGCCTGGCCGTACCCGATGTACGAGCGGTGGCAGCGCGGCACCGGGATCGTGCGCTGGGCCGGCGGCCCCGCCACGCTCGTGACCCGGCACCGCGACGTCAAGGCGGTGATGGGCGGCACCTATCCGCTGTCCAACAACGGCTACCGGCGCGGCACGCTCGCCGACGGCATCATCTCCCGGCTGCCCCTGAGCGACCACGCGATCTTCTTCAAGATCATGGACTTCGAGGGCCTGTTCATGAGCCGCCAGGACGGCGAGGCGCACGCCCGGCTGCGGCGGATCTCCTCGCGGGCATTCACCGCGCGGCGGATCAACGAGCTTCGCGACACGATCCAGGCGCACATCGACCTCCTCATCGGCGAGATGTTGGCGCAGGACGAGCCGGACGTGAAGACCGGCCTCGCCGACCAACTGCCCGTGCGCGTGATCTGCGACCTCATCGGGGTGCCACAGGAGGACCGCGAGATGATCAAGGCGTGGTCCGAGGCGATCGCGGCGTTCATGAGCGTCGACGAGGGGTCGCTGCGCCGGGCCGACGAGGCCGTCGACGCGTTCCGCGCCTACATCCAGGACATGATCCACCGGGTCCGGACGACCGGGTCCGGCCCGGAGCTCGCCCGATTGCTGCTCGACGGTCGGGAGCAGGAGGCGATGACCGAGGACGAGCTGATCGCCACCTACCTCGTGCTGCTCTTCGGCGGCAGCGAGACCACGACGAACCTGCTCGGCAACGGCTTCCTCGCGCTGCAGCGGCACCGCGACCAGTGGGACAGGCTCGTCGCCGACCCGTCGCTCGTGCGCGGCGCGGTCGACGAGCTGATGCGCTACGACAGCCCACACCACTACCTGCCGCGGCTCGCTACGGCCGACTTCGCGATCGGCGCCGAGCCGATCATCACCGGCGAGACGGTCATCGTGATGATGGGCGCCGCCAACCGGGATCCCCAGGTTTTCCAGGAGCCCGACCGGCTCGACGTCACCCGGTCCAACCGGTCGGAACACCTGTCGCTGGCGTTCGGGCCGCACTACTGCCTGGGCGCGGCGCTGGCCAAGATGGAGGGTGAGCTGGTCTTCACCGCCCTCACCCGGTGGTTCCCGCACGCCCGGCTGCTGACCGAGGACATCGTGTACGGCGGCAGCGCGATGCTGCGCGCGATCCGGAACCTGCCGACGGACCTCGGCGTCTCGCCATGATCCGCTGGCTTGGCGGGGCGCCGGGCGACCCGGCGCTGATCACCGGCGACCGCCGGGTGACCTACGCCGAGCTGGATCGCCGGGCCACCCGGGTGGCGGCCGGACTCGTGGCGGCCGGCTGCGCACCCGGCGACCGGGTGCTCGCGCTGCTGCCCGGCGGCACCGAGGTCTACGAGCTGCTGCTGGGCTGCGTGCGCGCCGGCACCGTGCTCGTGCCGTTGAACTGGCGGCTGACCGCGGACGAGCTGGCGCTGGTGGCCGCCGACGCCAAGGCCGCCGCGCTGGTCTCCGGGGCCGGCTACGGCGCGGTGGCGGCGGGCGTTGCCGCGCATACCTCAGGCCGGCTGCACGTGACGGTCGGGCCGCCGGCGGGTTCGGTCCGGTCCTACGAGGACTGGCTCGCGGCTCAGTCCCCGGTCCGCCTCGAGCGGCGCGTCGCGCCCGATCGGGTGGTGCTGCAGGTCTACACGTCCGGGACGGGCGGCCGACCCAAGGGTGTGCTGCTGACCGAGGGTAACCTCGCCACCAAGGTACCGCGCGCGGCCCGAACCTGGGGGCTCGGCCCGGGATCGGTCAGCCTGCTCGCCACCCCGTTGTTCCACATCGGAGGGCTGAGCTGGGGGCTCGCGGGTCTACACAGCGGCGCCCGCACGCTCATCGCCGGCTCGGCCTCGCCGACAGATCTGCTCGTCACGATGCGCGCCGACCGGGTGACGCACACGTTCCTCGTGCCGACGATGCTGGAGCGGATGTGCGCGCTGGCAGGCGGCGCGCGGTTCCCCGGCCTGGACGCGATCGTGTACGGCGCGGCGCCGATCGATCCGTGGACCCAGCGGGCCGCGGCCGATGTCTTCGGCTGCCGGCTCCTGCACGTCTACGGGATGACCGAGACCACCGGCGCGATCACCCAGCTCGACAGCACCGAGGTCGACCCCGTCGACCCGCGCGCACGTTCGGTCGGACGCCCGTACCCCTGGGTCGAGGTCTCGGTACGCGACCCGCGCGGCCTGCCGGTGCCGCCCGGAAGGCCCGGCGAGGTGTGGACGCGGTCCGGGCAGAACACGCCGGGCTACTTCGGCGACGCGGCCGCGACCCGGAGCCTGCTGGCCCCCGACGGGTGGCTGCGGACCGGCGACGGCGGCCACCTGGACGAGGGCGGCTACCTGTTCCTGACCCACCGCATCAAGGATCTGATCATCTCCGGGGGCGAGAACGTCCTGCCGGCGGAGGTCGAGGCGGTGCTGCGCGGGCACGCCGACATCGCCGACGTCGCGGTCATCGGGCTCCCGCACCGCCAATGGGGCGAGGTCGTCACCGCGATCGTCGTCGCGCGGGCCGGTCGCGCGCTGACCGGCGACGACGTGGTCGCGTGGGCCGCCGGCCGGCTCGCCGGCTACAAGCGGCCGCGGATCGCGCGGGTGGTGCCGGCGCTGCCGCGGACGGCGACCGGCAAGGTGCGCAAGAACGCGCTCGTCGGCTTGTTCGGTAGGGAGGGCTCGTGACCGGTCCGGTGCGGATCCTCGGCTTCGTCAACCACATCCCGCCGGCGGCCGACATCGAGGAGTCGATCGCCCGCGCCGTCGAGTGGGGGGTCGACGCCGTGGTGGCCCAGGGCACCGGCAGCGACTGGGGCCCGTACTGGCTGGGCGCCGGCGAGCAGGTGGCGGCCAACCAGGCGGAGAACGTCCGACCGTACGTGCGGGCGGCGGTGCGCCACGACGTGCCGTTCGTGTTCTCGTTCGGCATCGCCGGCGGGAACGTCCATCTCGACCAGTGCCTGACGGCGTTCGACGCGCTCTGCGCCGCCGAGCGGTGGGACCTGTCGATCGGCGTGATCCGGTCCGAGCTGTCATCGTCCTCCGTGGCCGATGCCATCGAGGGCGGTGCGGTCGTCGTGCCGGCGTCCGATGGCGCCGGGCTGGCTTCGCCGCTGGCCGGCCCGGACCTCGACGGAGTGGCGCGGATGGTGGCGCTGATCGGGCCGGAGCCGGTGATGGCCGCGCTGTCCTCGGGCGTCGACGGCGTCATCACCGGGCGGGCGCTGGACATCGGCCTTTTCATGGCGCTGCCGATGCTGCGCGGCATCCCGACCGCCGTGGCCGCGCACGCCGGGAAGTTGCTCGAGTGCGGTGGGCTGGCGCTCTCCCCCGGCGACTCGGGTCAGGCGATCTGGGCGAGCCTCGACGAGTCCGGGTTCGAGGTGCGCTCACCCAACGCCCGGTACCGCGCCGACGTGCGGTCGCTGGTGTCGCACACGTTCTACGAGCGGGCGCACCCGACGCGGGAGGAGAACCCGGGCGGATGCCTCGACCTGACCGCCGCCGCCTACGTGGAGACCGGGCTCGGGGTCCGCTGCACGGGGGCGCGCTGGATCGAGCGGCCATACACCGTGCTGCTGGAGGGCGCGCGGCGCATCGGGTTCCGGGCCATCTCGATGCTCGGCGTGCGCGAGCCGGCGCTGCTGGCGCAGGTGAGGTCGTGGACCGACGCGGCCGAGGAGACCCTGCGCGCGTCGCCGCGGTTCGCCCCGGCGATCGCGGCCGGGGACCTGCGGGTGGCGACGCGCATCTTCGGCCTCGACGGCGTGCTCGGCGCGGTCGAACCGGAGAAGGCGGTCACGGGGCACGAGGCTGCCGTCGTGCTCGACGTCGTCGCGTCGACGCGGGCGCTCGCGGAGGAGGCCGCGTACTTCGGGTTCATCCGGCTGTTCATCGGCCCGTACCCGGGGCGCAAGACCACCGCGGGCAACGCGGCCGCGCCGTTCATGCCGGTCGTCATTCCGGTGTCCGACGTGTACGCGTTCTCCGTCTACCACCTGCTGCCCCTGGAGGACCCCGTTGCGCCGTTCCCGACCACCGTGACCCGGTTCCCCCGACGCGAGGAGTCAGATGCGGCTCTATGACCGCGCGGTGATCATCCGCAGCAAGAACGCCGGTCCGTTCACCGTGACGATCGACATCTTCTTCGACGACCCCGCGGTGTTCGCGACCGCCCGGGCATCCGTGCTGCTGACACCCTCCGGGGTGGCGGCCGCGTACGGCGTGCCGGTGTCCTCGATCAAAGGCGTCTACTGGGACGAGCGGATCCTCGCTGCCAAGGTGTCGCTGCTGCGCTGGTCGTCGAGCACCGACCCGTTCTGCGCCGACCTGTTCGGCGGGCACCTGCACACCCCACTAGCCGCAGCGGAGCTCGTCTGATGAAGTTCGCGATCCTGCTCACGACCATCCACGGTGGAGACTCGGACCCGCGGATCCAGGTTCGCGAGCACGAGGAGCTGGTCACCGCCGCTTCCCAGCTGGGCTTCGACGCGATGGTGGCCGGACAGCACTTCCTCGGGGCGGAGCTGCGCTACTTCCAGCCCGTGCCGTGGCTGACCCACATGGCCCGGTTCGGCCCGTCGATGCGCACAGCGACCGGCATCGTCCTGCTGTCGATGGTCAACCCGGTGGAGACGGCCGAAGCCATCGCGACGCTCGACGTGCTGACCGGCGGGCGGGCGGTCTTCGGCGTCGGCCTCGGCTACAGCGACCACGAGTTCGCGGCGTTCGGCGTCTCGCCGGGCACGAAAGTGGCGCGGTTCGAGGAGTCGCTCACCCTGATCCGTCGACTGTGGAGCGGCGCGCCGGTGGACTTCGCGGGCCGGTTCTTCTCCGTGTCCGACGCGCGGCCGGCCGTACAGCCGCTGCAGCCCGGCGGGCCGCCGGTGTGGATCGGCGGGCAGGCGGAAGGCGCCGTACGCCGGGCGGCCCGGCTGGGCGACGCCTGGTACGCGCCGCCGTTCCCGACGCACGACGAGCTCGCCCGGTTGCGCGCGCTGTACGTGCGCACGCGGGCCGCCGCCGGGCTGCCGGTGGACGGCGAGTTCCCGGTGCGCCGGGAGCTGTTGATCGCGCCGTCGCGGGCAGCCGGCCTGGACGCGGCGCTGGAGCGCTACCGCGCGCGGTACGAGATCTACCGCAAATGGGGGCTGAGTGGGTCCAACACGCCCGCGGAGCCGTCCGGTGCCTCGGTGCGTGCGGACGTGGAGGACCGCTTCCTGCTCGGAGCGCCGCAGGAGGTCGCGGCCGGGCTCGACCGGCTGCGGTCGGAGGTCGGGATGACGCACTTCGTGTACAAGCCGCACTGGCCGGGTCGGCCGCACGCCGAGGCGATGAGGCAGCTGGAGCTGTTCGGCACGTCGGTCATGCCGTTGCTCGCGACGGGCGCCTCGGTATGAGACTGACGGCCCGGATGGTCGCCGTCGTGACCGGCGGCTCGAGCGGCATCGGCCGATCGCTGGCGCTCGCCCTGGCCGATCGCGGGTTGCGGATCGCCCTGACCGACGTCGAGGCGCCGACGCTGATCGAGGTGGCCGGCGAGCTCCGCTCGTCCGGCGCCGACGTGCTCGAGCGCGCGATGGACGTGGCCGATCCGTCGGCCGTCGCGTCGTTCGCGTCCTTCGTGGACGAGTGGTTCGGCCCGGTCGACCTCGTCTGCAACGTGGCCGGCGTGGTCGGCCCGCGGGTGCCGACGTGGGAGCAGCGCGCGGTCGACTGGCAGTGGGTGGTGCAGGTCAACCTGTTCGGCGTGGCCAACGTGCTGCGCGCGTTCCTGCCGCCGATGGTGGGCCGCAATGCCGGACACGTCGTCAACGTCGCCTCGATCGCCGGGCTGGCGCCGATCCCGGGCGGCGGCAACGCGCCGTACGCGGCCAGCAAGTTCGGCGTGGTCGGGCTGAGCGAGACGCTGCGCGAGGAGCTGAATGAGGTGGCGCCCGCCGTCGGGGTGACCATCGTCTGTCCCGGCCCGGTGGCCACCCGCATCCACGACGCCGCCCGCAACAGGCCGGCCGCGCTGCAGGGCGAGAGGACCGGCCCGGAGCCCCGGCCGGCCTTCGCCAACACGGCCACCCGGATCTCCCCAACGGAGGCGGCGACGCAGATCCTGGCGGCGGTCGAGGAGGACCGTTGCTACCTGCTCACCAACCCGGAGAACGCGCCGGACATCCGGGCCCGGATGTCCCGTCTCCTCATTGACCTGCCATAGCCAACTCAACGGCAAGGAGCGCGACGTGACGGCAGCGCAACGCCAGCCCGGCGTGATGATCGCGATGTTCGACATACCCGAGTCGCTCGATGACGAGTTCAACAGGTGGTACGACGAGGAGCACATCCCGGAGAAGGTCGGCCGGGTGCCGGGCTTCCTGCGCGCCCGGCGCTACAAGGCGCTCGACGGCCGGCCCACCTACCTCGCCATTTACGAGCTCGAGGACATCTCGGTCGTCGACGACCCGGGCTATCTCGCCAACTACCGCAGCGCCACGTCGACCACGGAGCGGATGAAGGCCAAGGCGAAGACCTTCTACCGCAACGTGTACCTGCAGATCGGCGACTTCCACGGATTACCCCTGGACGGCGACGCGTGACCGACCTCGCCGACCGCCTCACCCGCATCGAGGACGAAAACGCGATCCGCCGGCTCGTGGCCCGCTACGGCTTCGCCGTCGACGACCGCGACCTCGACGCCGTCAAGGCCCTCTTCGCGCCGGACGGCGCGCTCCGGACGGCCGGCGGCACCTCGAAGGGCACCGGCGTCGACGCCGTGGGCGAGTACTTCGCCGGCCGGTTCGCCGCCCTCGGGCCGACCCACCATTTCACCCACGACCATGTCATCGACATCGACCCGGCCGACCCGACACGCGCCACCGGCCGCGTCTCCGCGCACGCGGAGGTCTGGCGCGACGGCGCGCCGATGCTGACGGCGCTGCGCTACCTCGACGAGTACGTCAAGCGCGACGAGGGCTGGCGCTTCCTGTCCCGCACCCAGGCCTACCTGTACTTCGTGGACGTCCGCCAGTATCCCGAGGCGCTCGGCGCCAGGCTGCGCGTGCGCCTCGGCCCCACCGAGGAATCCTGGCAGCCGGCCGACTGGCCGGCCGGTCTTTAGCCCCAAGAGGGCTCCCCCGGTGTGCCAGCGGCGGGTCGGTCATCCCAGCTCCCCGCTCATACGAGGACGAATGATTTGCGCCCACATGGACACCGTCGGGCGACATAATCCTCGAAAGGGGGGCGCCGGTGACGTTTGCCGAGGTCATGAGCCGGGTCGCCGAGGTCTTCGAGGGCATCGGCGCCTTCGTGCTGGTCGTCGGCCTCGGGTGGGCGGCCGTGGTCGCCTCCCGCTCCTGGCGCGGCGACGGCGGACGGAGGGCGTACGAGCGTGGGCGCGAGACCTTCGGCGGCGCGCTGCTGCTCGCGCTGGAGGTCTTCGTGGCGGCCGACCTGATCCGCACCATCACGGTCGCGCCGACCCTGAACAACGTGGCCACGCTCGCCCTCATCGTGCTGATCCGGACGTTCCTGAGCTTCTCCCTCCAGGTCGAGATCGACGGAACCCTGCCGTGGCGGCGACGGCTGGTCAGCCGGTCGACGCCGCCCACCCCGTGAGCACCCGGTCGGGCCGGATGGGCAGGTCCCGGTGGCGGACCCCGGTGGCGTGCCAGACGGCGTTGGCCACGGCCGCGGTCACGCCGACGATGCCGATCTCGCCGATGCCCTTGATGCCGTTGGCGTTGAGCTGGTCGTCGTCCTCGTCGACAAAGACGACCTCGACCGCCCGCACGTCGGCGTTGGCCGCCACGTGGTAGGTGGCCAGGTCGTGCCCCACGAAGTCGCCGAACGCGGGGTCCATCGGCGACTCCTCGAACAGCGCGGTCGACAGGCCCATCGTCATGGCGCCGAGGATCTGGGAGCGGGCGGTCAGCGGGTTGACGATCCGACCGCCGGCGACGACGCCCACCATCCGCGGCACCCGGATCTCGCCGGTGTCCGCGTCGACCGCCACCTCGACGAAGTGGCAGCCGTACGCGTGGCGGGCCAGCGCCCGGCGCGCCTTGACCGCGCCACTGCTGTCGGCCGTGACCGTGAGCCCGGGCGCGGCTCCCCGCGTTCGCAACCGGCGGCACGCCTGCACGACGGCCCAGCTCCACGACGAGGTGCCGGCCGACCCGCCGGCGAGCTGGGCGGGGCCGAAATCGCTGTCCCCGATCAGCACGCGGACCCGGGACAGCGGCACGCCGAGCGTATCGGCCGCGATCTGGGTGAGCACGGTGCGGGCGCCGGTGCCGATGTCGGCCGCTCCGACCCGTACGGTGTACCGCCCGTCGGCCTCCGCGGTGGCCGACGCCTTGGTCCCGGACGCCCGGGCCGGATAGGTGGCCGCCGCAACGCCGCTGCCCAGCAGCCAGCGGCCGTCGCGCCGTAGGCCCGGCCGCGGGTCGCGCTCGGCCCAGCCGAACCTCCGGGCGCCCTCGCGCAGGCACGCCACGAGGCTGCGGCTGCTGAACGGCAGGCCGGACACCGGCTCCACCGACGGCTCGTTGCGGATCCGCAGCTCCACCGGATCGAGGCGGCAGGCCTCGGCGAGCTCGTCGATCGCGGACTCCAACGCGAACCCGCCCGGCGCCTCGCCCGGCGCGCGCATCCACCGCGGCGTCGGCACGTCGAGCCGGACGACCCGGTGGTTGGTGTGCAGGGTGTCGGTCGCGTACATCGACCGCGAGATGAGCGCGGTCTGTTCGGTGAACTCGAGGATCGTCGAGGTCTGCGACGACGCCACGTGGTCGATCGCGACGAGCCGCCCGTCGGGCTGCGCGCCCAGCCGGATCCGCTGCGCGGTCGGTGTGCGGTAGCCGGTCAGGTAGTACATCTGTTGCCGGGTCAGCGTCACGCGCACCGGACGGCCGAGCTGGAGCGCCGCCATCGCGGCGAGCACCACGTTGGGCCGCGGCGTGCCCTTGGCGCCGAAGCCGCCGCCCACATGCTCGGACAGCACGCGCAGCGCCCCGTCGTCCATGGTGAACAGCCCGGTGAGCGACTGCTGGACCCGGTAGGAGCCCTGGTTGGAGTCGTAGATCGTCAACCGGCCGTCGTCGCCCGGGACCGCCGTCGACGCGTGCGGCTCCATCGGGTTGTTGTGCTCGGCGGGCGTCGTGTATGTGCGGTCCACGACAACCTCGGCCGTCGCCAGGGCCGCGTCCACGTCGCCGTTGGAGGTCTCGGTGACGTTGGCCGGGTTGACGTGGTCGGGCACGTACATCCGCGGGTGGTCGGCCGAGAACGTGACGTCGTGGGGCTCCTGCGCGTAGCGCACCCGCATCTGTTCCGCAACCTCGCGCGCGACCTCCGGCGTGGTGGCGACGACCAGGGCGACCACGTCGCCCCAGTGCGCCACCCGGTCGTCCTGCAGCACCTGCAGCGTCGGGTCGCCGCCGTCGCCGAGCGTCGGCGCGTTGCCCGGGTGCAGCACGCCGACGACGCCGGGCGTGGCGAGCGCCTCGTCGACGCCGAGGTCCACGACCCGGCCGCGGGCCACGGTCGATGACACCACCCAGCCGAACACGAGGCCGTCGACCGGATACTCGCCCGCGTACCGGGCCCGGCCGGTCACCTTCTCGCGCGCCTCGACGCGCGTGACCGCCTCCCCCGTCATGCGCGGGCCGCCAGGTCGGCGAGCGTACGGGCGACGAGGTTGCGTACGAGGGGCAGCTTGTAGGCGTTACCGGGCAACGGTTGCGCGGCAGCGAGCTCGGCGTCGGCCGCCGCGGCGAAGGCCGCTTCGTCGGCGGGACCGCCGACCAGCGCCGCCTCGGCGGCGTGCGCCCGCCACGGGTGCGGGGCGACGGCGCCCAGGGCGATCCGCACGTCCCGTACCGTGCCGTCGACGACCGTCATGGCCGCGGCGATCGAGGCGATCGCGAAGGCATACGACGCCCGCTCGCGGACCTTGCGGTAGCGCGAGCCGGCCGCGATCGGCAGCGCCGGCAGGGTGACGCCGGTGATCAGTGCGCCCGGCGCGGTGGTCAGCTCCAGATCGGGCCGGTCACCCGGCGCCCGGTAGAGGTCGGCGATCGGGACGATCCTCGCACCGGACGGCTCGTGCACGTGGACGCGGGCGTCCAGCGCGGTCAGCGCGACGGCCATGTCGGACGGATGGGTGGCGATGCAGTGCGCGGAGGCGCCAAGGACGGCGAGGTTGTGGTGCTCCCCGGCCCGGGCCGGACAGCCCGAGCCCGGCTCCCGCTTGTTGCACGGTTTGCTCGGGTCGGTGAAGTACACGCAGCGCGTGCGCTGCACGAGGTTGCCGCCGGTGGTCGCCAGGTTGCGCAGTTGGCCGGACGCACCGGCGACGATCGCCTGGGTCAATGCCGGATAGCGGCTGCGGATCAGTGGGTGGGCGGCCGCGTCGCTGTTACGCACCGACGCGCCGATGTGGACGCCGCCGTCGGCGTTCTCCGCGATCTCGCCCAGCGCGAGGCCGGAAACGTCGACGAGCAGGTCGGGCCGCTCGACACCGAGCTTCATGAGGTCGACGAGGTTGGTGCCGCCGCCGAGGTAGCGCGCTCCGGGACGGGCGGAGACCAGCGCGACCGCGCCGGCCACGTCGTCCGCCCGGGCGTACCCGAACTGCTTCACGTCGCGCTGCCTTCGTCGTGGGCCGCCACGATGGCCGCGACGATGTTGACGTACGCGCCGCACCGGCAAAGGTTGCCGCTCATCCGCTCGCGAATCTCCGCCTCGTCGAGCTTGACCTCGGTCTCCGCGACATCATCGGTGACGTGGCTGGGCCAGCCGGCCGCGGCTTCCTCGAGCATCGCGACGGCCGAGCAGATCTGGCCCGGCGTGCAGTAGCCGCACTGATAGCCGTCGTGGTCGATGAACGCCCGCTGGAGGGGATGCAGGTCGTCGCCGTCGCCCAGCCCCTCGATGGTCGTGACGGCGCGGCCCTGCAGCGTGACGGCGAGCACGAGGCACGAGTTGGCCCGTCGGCCGTCGAGAAGCACCGTGCAGGCGCCGCACTGGCCGTGGTCGCAGCCCTTCTTGGTGCCCGTCGCTCCGAGCCGCTCGCGCAGGACGTCGAGCAGTGTCTCCCGGTTGTCGATCTCCAGCTCGTGGGGCTCGCCGTTGACGGCGACGCGGATCGAGCCGAACAGGTCCCGTTGGGAAGTCATCTCGCCTCGACCATATCGCCAAACCGCGTTAAGCGAAGCGACGCCGGACGCTGCGGCGGTTGCGCCCCGGCGCGGAGCGGTCCAGCCGGCGCAGCGTGGACGGGAGGTCGACCCGCCGGTCCGGGGTGACATCCTGCATGGTGATCACCAGGCCCTGGACGGCCGGGTGGTCGCGCAGGTCGCGGCAGTTGGCCGTGACCTGGATCCAGGTGCCGTCCTCGCGGCGCAGCGTCCACTCGGTGTTCACGCCGCCCGGTTCGCGGCTGGCCCGCACCCGGTCGAGGGCGTGTTCGACCTGCGGCTGGTCGTCTCGGTGGATGATGTCGCGCCAGGTCGCGAGCACCGGCACCGAGACCTTGAGCAGGTTGGCCATGGATTGGCTGGCGTAGCGGATCCACTTGTCCTCGTCGAGCAGGATCACCACGCCGGCCGTCCGCTCGCCGACCGCGGTGACGTACTGCTGCCGGTCGCCCGGTCCCGTCCCGACCATGCCCGCCAGCCGCTCCAGCGCCATCCCGGCCTGCCCCACCAGCACCTCAGCACGCCCTTGCGGGCCGCGAGGACCGCGCCATCGGAACCCCGCCGAGCCCATACCCGGGCTCGCGGCAGGGGTGGACCAGCCCGGTGACCCGGGTCATCGCCTCCGGCCAGGCCGCGGCACCCCAGGCGGCATAACAGAGCAGGCGCCCGAGCTCCCAGGCGCTCCCCCCATACCGGGTGCCGGAGAGCGTGGCCGAGGCCCGGGCGGCGTCGGCGAGGAGCATGCCGACCGAGCCGGCGGTCTGGAGAGCGACCGAGCGTTGCGAACGCGGCTGGCGAACAGCAGGGCAGCGGTGAGCACGACGACCACGACCGAGCCGAGCACGTGCGTGGCCACCAGCCACCGCTCCGGCGCGGGCAGCGGGAGCGGCAGTGCGCCCGAGCCGACCACCACGGTCCAGCCGACCACGCCGGCCGCGCAGACCAGGGTCAGCAGGTCGATCACCATGGTGCGGTCGCGCAGCACGGCGCTGGCGCTGGTGAGCTGGAGCAGGGCCACGGTCAACGGGAGAAACACGGCCAGGTAGAGCAGCTCGGCCGCCGCCGGCCAGACGCCGCCCTCGGCCGCGCCGTTCGCGTACGCCACGTCGCCGGCTCCGAGCGCGACGACCGCCGCGCCGAACAGCACCCAGGGACCGCGTACGGCGGGACGCCGGCGCCAGATGCCGCGGGCCAGGCCGGTCACGGAGAGCAGGGCGGCCAGGCCCCACCAGGCCCCCGCCGCCGCGGGCATCGTGAGGATGCCGACGCCGAGGCCGCCCGTCGCGACGGCGTACGCCACCGCGAGGCCCTTCGTCATGGCCCTCCCATCGACGGACTCGGAACCGTCGGCGCCTACCCCGCGCCCATCCTGGCGGTTCGGCCGGGTGGTCGGTAGGGGCCGGTGAGGACCGCTACGCTGCGCGACCTTCGCGACCGGACCGCCCGCACCGCCGTTTCCTGCGCAGATATGCACCGCGTGGGCATCATTCGCCACCAGGCAAATGACGGACCGTATCCACCGACGCCGCGTACGGGACGACCCGCCGTCAGCGCCGGGGGTCGACGTGGAGCTTCGGGGCGGCGCCCCAGTCGGGGCTCCGA
>DATDJX010000160.1:0-5085 GCA_036520275.1 Asanoa sp. | reverse complement strand
CGGGTGTTCGTCGACTTCAACCAGATGGCCCGCGACCGCACGATCGCGTGCGCGTACTCGCTGCGGGCCAACGCCCGCGCCACCGCGTCGACGCCGGTGACCTGGGGCGAGCTGCCCGACGTCGAGCCCGACGACTTCGACCTGCGGACGCTGCCGAAGCGCTTCGCCGCGGTGGGCGACCCGCACGCCGCGATCGACGACACCCCGTTCGACCTGACGCCGCTGCTGGAATGGGTGGCCCGCGACGAACGCGACGGTCGGGGCGACATGCCGTACCCGCCCGATCACCCGAAGATGCCGGGCGAGCCGCCGCGGGTGCAGCCGAGCCGGAAGAACCCAGCGAACTGGTGACCGGCGCCGGCGCCGTCCCGGCACGATCCATCCGGTGAGCTAGAGTCGCAGCTTCATGCCCTCGTGGGTGGCCGCGAATCCGAGGGACTCGTAGAAGCGATGGGCGTCGGTACGGCGCTTGTCGGTCGTGAGCTGCACGAGGCGGCAGCCGCGGGCGCGGGCCTCCGCCACCGCCCAGGAGATCATCCCGCGGCCGAGGCCGTGGCCGCGCCGGCTATCGGCGACCCGTACGCCTTCGATCTCCGCCCGCTCGCCCCCGCGGTGCGTTAGCGACGGGATGAAGGTCAACTGCAGGCAGCCCACCACCGCGCCGTCGCCCGCCACCGCGACCACGAGGGTGTTGCGCGGGTCGGCGTCGATCGCGTCGAAGGCCCGCCAGTACGCCTCGTCGACCGACTCCGCGACCACCGACTCCGGACCGGTCTCCCGGGCCGCGCCCAGCACGTCCGCCGCGAGCAGCTCGACCACGGCGGGCACGTCGGCCCGCGCCGCCGGACGGAAGGTCACGTCAGTCATGGCGGGCAGCTTCGCACATTGCGTGCACCCGGCATGATGGTGCGCCATGAGGTTCGCGCTCCTGCCGCTCCGCGCCTTCTACCGCGGGCTCGTCTGGTTGGCCAACTCGCCGCGGCGGCTGATCCTGTCGTACTCGTTGCTGATCGTCGTGTCGGCGGCCATGTACCGGATCTTCGAAGACGTCACGACCGGCGACGCGGCCTGGTGGGCGATCGTCACGGCCTCCACGGTCGGCTACGGCGACATCTCGCCCGAGACCTGGCAGGCGCGGGTCGTCGCCACCGTGCTGATCTCCACCATGGTGCTGCTGGTCATCCCACTGATCACCGCGCACTTCGCGAGCAAGTTGATCGTCGACACCGACGCGTTCCGGCACGAGGAGCAGGAGGAGCTCAAGAACAACCTGCGGGCCGTCCGGACGCTGCTCGAAGAGCTCGCCGCGCGGGAAGGGATCAAGAGCAGCGCGTCCCCGCAGCCGGGACCATCAGATCGATGAGGTAGGAGTCGACCGCCGACACGACGCAGGTCGACTTCGGATAGGCCGTGTGCCCTTCGCCGTTCCAGGTAAGCAGCCGCCCCACGCCCAGCATCTGTGCCAGCCGTGGGCTCTGCTCGTACGGTGTCGCCGGGTCGCCGGTCGTGCCGACGACGAGGATCGGCGGTGAGCCGTCGGCCGCGCCGGTCGGGTACGGATCGTGCTGACCCGGCCACTGGGTGCAGGGCAGCATGCCGACCGCGAGCGGCGCGCCGAACAGCGGGTACTTCTTGCGCCACTCGCTCTGCAGAGTGCGCACCTGCGCCACGGTCGGCGCGGCCTGCTGGTCGGCGCAGGTGATCGCGATGTTGGCGTCGAAGAGGTTGGAATAGTGGCCGTTCGGGTCCCGTTCGGCGTACGAGTCGGCCAGGTCGAAAGCGCTCGACGGGTCGCCGCGGTCGAGCTTGTCGATCGCCTCGGCAAGCCGCTGCCAGCCGGTCTGGGTGTACAGCGAGTCGACGACCGCGTAGAAGATCCATCCCGCGGTGGCCTTCCGGCCGCGGGCGCCGACGATCGGGTCGGTGCGGCCCTTCTCGATGGCGCGTTCGACCGTGCCGCGGGCGTCCGGCGCGATCGGGCACTTCCGCGGGGTGTTCGCGCACCACTTCGCGAAGTTGTCGAATGCCAGCTCGAATCCCCTGGCCTGGCTCTGGGACCCGGCCACGAAGTCCTGTCGCGGGTCGACCGCTCCGTCAAGCACGAGCGCGCGAACGTTGCGCGGATAAAGCTGGGCGTACGTCGCGCCGAGCAGCGTCCCGTACGAGTAGCCGAGGTAGGTCAGCTTCGGGTCGCCGACCGCCGCCCGGATCGCGTCGATGTCGCGGGCCGCCTGTTCGGTGGAGTAGAGCCGGAGCAGGTCGCCGTACCGCGCCTGGCACGCCTCGCCCATCTGCCGCGACAGCGTGACCAACCCGTCGAACGCGGCCTGGGTGTCCGGGTCGGGGTCGTAGCCGAAGCTCTGGTCCATCTGCTGGTCGGAGACGCATTCGAGCGGGCTGGACCGGTCGACGCCGCGGGGGTCGAAGCCGATGATGTCGAACCGCCTGCTGACGTCGTCGGACACGCCTCCGTACGCCTTGCCGAACGACAGGTAGACCGCGGCGTTGACCCCGGACACGCCCGGGCCGCCGGGGTTGACCAGCAGCGACCCGATCCGGTCGTGCTGGTCCTTGTTGCGGGCGCGGATCAGGGAGATGTCGAACGTGCCGCCGCCGGGCGCGGACCAGTTCCGGGGTACGGCGATCGTGGCGCAGTCGTACCGCATGTTCGGCGCGCCGCGCCCGACGAGCCGCCGGGGGACCTCCGGACATGCCTTCCAACGCGCGGCGGCGACCGTCGCGGAGGCACCCGCGGACGGGGTGGCGGACGGTCGCGGCGCGTCGCCGCCGCGGGCGTCGGGGCCGGAGCAGGCGGCGAGCGCCAGGACCGCCGCCACGCAGCCGGCCAGCACCCGGCGGTCAGCCACGCGCGCCGCCCGCCACCGAACCGCTTCCCGTCGGGTCGCCGGCCAGCACCTGGTCGACGTCGAACCGCGTCGGCCGGTCCAGCTGGTCGTAGCCGCACGAGCGCGCCTCCCGGTCCGGCCGCCAGCGCACGAACTGCGCGGTCTGCCGGAACCGGTCGCCTTCCATCGCGTTGTAGGCGACCTCGACGACCAGCTCCGGGCGCAGCGGTTGCCACTCGAGGTTCTTGCCGCCGGTCCAGCGGCTCACTCCGCCGGGAACGCGCTGGCCGGCCGCCTCGGCCTCCTCGGCCGAGCCGTGGGCCAGCCACGGGTGGCCGGCGCCGTCGGTGCGGTACGGCGCGAGCTCGTCGAGCAGCTCGGCGCGCCGGGCCATGCTGAACGACGCGGACACCCCGACGTGGTGCAGGACGCCGTGCTCGTCGTACAGGCCGAGCAGGAGCGACCCGACCACCGGCCCGGACTTGTGCCACCGGAAGCCGGCGACGACGCAGTCGGCCGTTCGCTCGTGTTTGATCTTGAACATCAGACGCTTGTTGGGTTCGTACGGGATGTCCGCGGGCTTGGCGATGAGCCCGTCCAGGCCGGCCCCCTCAAAGATCTCGAACCACCGGCGGGCGGTCGCGACGTCTGCGGTGCTCGGCGTGACGTGGAACGGTGGCTTCAGCCCGGCCAGCACCTCCTGCAGACGGGCCCGCCGCTGCGCGTACGGCTGCCCGGTCAGCGCCTCGTCGCCCAGCGCGAGCAGGTCGAACGCCACGAAGTCGGCCGGCTGGGTTTTCGCCAGCAGCTTGATTCGGCTCGCGGCGGGGTGGATCCGCTGGGTGAGCCAGTCCCACTCGAGCTTCGGTTGTTGGCCGGGCTCACGGTGTACGACGACAAGCTCGCCGTCGACCGCGCAGCGCTCGGGCAGCTGGGCCTTGGCCTGCTCGACCACCTCGGGGAAGTAGCGGGTCAGGAACTTGCCGCCCCGGCTGGCCAGCTCGACCTCGTCGCCGTCGCGGAAGATGATGCAGCGGAAGCCGTCCCACTTGGGCTCGTAGCTCATCCCCGAGCGCTCGGGAATCTGCGCGACGCTCTTGGCCAGCATCGGCTCGACGGGCGGGTTGATCGGCAGTTCCATCCGCCCCAGTCAACCAGATGCGCCCGCCTCGCGTCTCACTCGAAGGTCAACCCCAGGACGAAGACGAACGCCACGCCCAGCGCCGCCGCCAGCTCGACCATCATCGCGAGGCCGGCGGCGCGAAGGGCGTTCTTGGTCGACGGCCAGGCCAGCCGGGAGTCGCCCAGCCGGATCCGCTCGCCCAGAAAGACGCCGAGCACGAAGCCGATGATCAGGCCGATCACCGGGATGACGAAGAAGCCGACGATCCCGAGCAGGCCGCCGAGCAGAAGGGATCCGTTGGGGACCCCGCTGCGCTTGAGGGTGCGGCCGGGCCACAGGTACTTGATCGCCGCCCCGACGACGGCGACGGCGGTCGCGCCGAGCAGGACGGCCCACCGCACCCAGCCGTCGGCCGCGAAGACCGCCCATGCAGCGGCCGCGACCCAGCAGAGCAGCAGGCCGGGAACCATCGGGATGACGATGCCGAAGACGCCGAGGATCATCCCCAGCACGCACAGGATCGTGATGTTGTTCTGGGTGTTGCTCAGATCCACGGCCTGACTGTAGGCGCTGGCGGCGCGTTCGTCCTCCCCAGACGGTCGCCGGGTTTGCTCCCGGCTACGGTGGGTACCTGAGCCGTGGCCGTGCGGCGATCTTGTCCGTGGAGGCACCCGATGGACGCGCAAATCGTCGACAACCGCGACGCGAACCGGTTCGAGATCCTGGTCGACGGGGAGCGGGTCGGTTTCCTGACCTATGAGCTGGCATCCGACACGATGTCCATGACCGACATCGAGACGGACCTGCGCATGGCAGGCACGGGTCTCGGCCTCACGCTGGTGCGGGGTGCCCTAGACGCCGCCAGCGACGCGTCGTTGTGGGTACGCCCGGTGTGTCCGTTCGTGCGGGACTACATCGAGCGGCATCCGGTCTACCTCGATCTCGTGCCCGAGAACGAGCGCGGCCAGTACAACCTGCCCGAGGCGGCCTAGGTCCTAGAGGACGAACGCGTCCGTCCAGAGCTGGCCGCTGCGGCCGGAAAGGGCATCCATCAACGCGACCGCCTGCTGGTCGGTCAGCGCCGCCACGAAGTCGACGATCGCCCGGCCGCGGGCG
>DATDJX010000159.1:0-5302 GCA_036520275.1 Asanoa sp. | reverse complement strand
TGCCGACGCTGTTCTGGATGAACGCCTCGGGGAACCGGGCGGCGATCGCATGGGTGGCGCGCCAGCCGGTGCAGTGCGAGGGCACGAGGTAGTCCGGCGCGAAGTCCGCGAGCGCGTCGCAGGTCGGCGCGACGATCTTCTCGAACAGCGGCCCGCTGAGGTGGAAGCCCCCAATCACCGCGTGGATGCGGCCCTCGCCGGTCAGCTTCCGCACGTAGCGCAGGATGTTCACGATGCCCGAGTGGCCGCAGCCGGTCAGCACGACGAGGCCGCGCCCGCGGACGTTGGCCACAAGGGCCTGGTCGTCGAGGATCAGCGGGTCCGGCTGCCAGCGGGCCTCCCGGTAGGCCTGGTGGACGGGGAAGCCCTGCTCGAACTCGGTGGTGCGGTCGACCTCGCCGGTCACCAGCAGCGACCCGTCGAGCAGGAACGAGGGCTGCCGTTGCTCGACGATCTCGAACCCCGCGCCCTCGAGCGCGCCCTTGCTCGTGGAGGGCAGCTCGACCGGCTCGCGGCCGGGCAGCGCCACCCGGCGCCGGCTCCAGAACTCGGGATGGATGAGGACCGGCACGTTCGCCCGTCCGAGCGCTCGCACGAACCCGTCCATCCCGGTCGTGTGGTCCCAATGGCCGTGGCTGAGCACCACGATGTCGATGTCGCCGGGAGCGATCTCGAGCCGGCGCATGTTCTCGATGAGCCCGTCCGGCGTCAGGCCCGCGTCGAACAGCACGCGCACCACCCTGCCGTCCTTCTCGATCGTTACGAGACAAGAGAAGCCGTGCTCGGCGCGCAGCGCGTCGCCGGTGCGGCCGCCCTCGAGGAAGCTCGCAGGGACGGCCGGGGCGAGTGCCTGCGCCAGCGTCTGCCGCGTGGCCGGGCCCTGGTCGCCCAGCAGCAGGTCGGTCACGTTGTCGACCAGCGTGGTGACCGTCACCGCGTCGACCGGTTCGAGTGCGATCGGCTCCATCGTGCACATCATTGCTGAGACGCTGTCGCCCGGGTGTTTTTCGACCTCGACACCGTCGTGCTCGACGCAGCGCAGGCGCTGTGCATCGCGCTCCCGGCGGCCGGGATGCCGGCCGTGCTGCTGCGGCTGGGCGGGCGGGGCTGGGCCTTGCTGGCGCCGCTGTCGCTCGTCGGGACCCTGGTGGCGATCTACGTGGCGCCCACGAGCGCGGACGTGCTGTCGTGGGTCGCCCTGCTGCTCGTCCCGCCCGGGTGCGCGCTCGCGCTGGGCTGGGCGATTCACGGCGCGCGGCCCCGGCTGGCGCTCCTGACGATCCCGTTGCTGGTCGCCGCCCTGGTCGCGCCCGAGGAGGCCGCCGGCCGCACCGCCAGGATCCTGCTGATCGTGGGCTCGACCGCGACGGCGGGCCGGCTGCTCGCGGCCGGGGCGCCGCTCTCGCTGCTCAAGGTCGGGGTCATCGCCATGGCCACGATCGACGCCGTCCTCGTCCTCGGCAACCAGTTCGACGACCAGTTCGCCGGCTTCGACGCGGCGAGCCCGGCCGCCGGCCTACCGCAGCTGCAGCTCGCGAGGGTCGGCGACGTGGCGACCGACTACGGCGACTTCTTCGTCGCCGGCCTCGTCGGAGCGATCCTGGCGGCCGAGCGCGGTCCGCAGCTCGCGGCGGCCGTCGCGATGCTTCCGGTCGCCGAGGCGTTCAACCAGCTCTTCCTCGTCGTCGACTCGCTCCCCAACACGACGGCTCCCGCGCTCGTGCTGATCGGCGCGGAGCTGTGGCGGCGACGTGTCATCGTACCCGCGTGACGCCGAAGCTCAGGGTCGTTGGGCGACGTGTGGTGGTCCTGGCCGTGGTGGTCCTGCAACTCGGGTTCGTGGTCCGGGGCTACTGGTCCGACCACAAGCCGTTCGCGTTCCAGATGTTCCCCGAGGCGAGCACCTGGAGGGCCGACGTGGTCCGGGTCACCGCCGACGGCCGGCGGGTCCCGGTCGAGCGCCCGTGGTCGGGCTACCGCTGGGACGAGCTGGTGCGGGATCGAGGGCTGCGCTACCCGTCGGTGCGCCATCACGCCGACGCCGGGCTCGACAACCAGCTCGCGTTCCTCGCGTCCGCGCTCGACTGGGTCGCGGATAACACCCCGCGCGACCACGACACCCGGTACCTGGAAGCCACGGTGACGGCGTGGCACAACGCCGACCCGCCCCGGACCGAGCTCCTCCGGAGCCGCGTCCGCGGGGGCTCAGGGTGAACGCGTTCGACGAGCTGCTCGGCCGTGCGGTCAGCATGCGCGCCCTGGCGCTGCTGCGGGTGCTGGCCGGCCCGGTCGTGCTCCTGCATCTGCGGCCGTTCCTCACCGACGCGTGGCACGGGCGGATCTACCGCGACGCGTTCTTCGAGCCCTACGCCGCCTGGTATCCGGATCTCCCGCGCGCCGTCTACGTCGCGCTGCTGTGGCTGGCCGCGGTGGCCGCCGTGGCGATGACGGTCGGCTTCCTCACGCGGATGGCGACCGCGACGACGTTCGCGATCGTCGCCTACAACCTGTTCCTCTCGACGACGCACTTCCACAACAACCGGGCGTACCTGGTGATCGTGCTCGGGGTGCTGGCCGTGGCGCCGTGCGGGCGGGAGCTGTCCGTGGACGCCTGGCTCCGCCGCCGTCGCGGGCGACCGCCGATCGACCTCCGGGCGCCCGCTTGGCCGCTGTGGCTGCTGCGGTTCGAGTGCGCCGCGATCTACGCGGCGTCCGGCATGAGCAAGCTCCTCGATCCCGACTGGTTCGGCGGCACGGTGTCCTGGCAGCGCGTGGTGCAGGCGCGCGACCAGCTGGATGCCTCGCCGCTCCCGGGCTGGGCGGTGTCGGTCCTGACCGACCGCGACTTCCACACCGGCGCGGCGAAGCTCGTCATCCTCACCGAGCTCTTCATCGCGGTCGGCCTGTGGTGGCGCGGCACCCGCTACGCCGCGGTGTGGGTCGCCGTCGTCTTCCACGTGACCATCCAGGCGTCGGCTTCGGTCGAGGTCTTCTCGGTGCTCGCCCTCGCCGTGCTGGTCGTCTGGGCGGTGCCGTCCACGCGCGATCGCGTGCTCCGCATCGACCGGCGCTGGGGGGCGGTGGTGCGCGGGCTCGACTGGCTGGCGCGCTTCCGCGTCGAGCCGGCCGTGCCCGGTTCGCGGCTGGAGCTCGTGGACCGGGACGGCACCGCGCTCCATGGCGCGCCGGCCCTGGCGCTGGCGCTGAGCCGCCTCCCGCTGACGGCGTGGTTCGCGCTCCCGGCGCTGCTCCTGCCCGCCGTCCGGCGCGCGCGCCGCGGCCGCGCGCCGGCGCTGATCGCGGTCGGGTCGGGATGAGGGGGCGTCTCGTGCGCGCCGGGGTGGGCCTGGCGCTGCTGCTCGTCGTCGCGTTCGGGATGGTCGCGCCGCCAGAGCGCTGCCCGGCGGTGAGCGCGGCCGAGCTCCGGCGCTCCGCGCAGTCCGCGGTGGACTGGTTCGTGCGCAACCAGCAGCCGAACGGCGCGTGGCTGTACCTCTATTCCGCCGACACGGACACGGCGCCCGCCGAGTACAACGTGGTGCGCCACACCGGGGCCGTCATGGGCCTCTACCAGGCGGCGGCGGCCGGCCTGCCGGGCGCGCAGCGCTCCGCCGACCGAGGCGCCCGCTGGGCGCTCGACCGGCTCGTCGAGCGCGACGGCTGGGCCGCGGTCACGTTCGACGGCGAGACCGCCACGGGCGCGACCGCGCTCCTCGTCGCCGGCCTGGGCGTGCGCCGCGAGGCGACCGGCGACACGCGCTACGACGGCGTCATGCGCCGGCTCGGGCGCTTCATCCGCGCCCAGGTCCAGCCGTCGGGCGCGGTGCTCGCGTCGTACGACGTGACCCGCGGCGCGCCGGTGCCGGGCGAGTACTCCAAGTACTACACCGGCGAGGCGTACTGGGCCCTGGCGCGGCTCCATCGTGCGTTCCCGGACGAGGGCTGGGGCCAGGTGGCGGACCGCGTCGGCGCCTACCTGGCGACCGCGCGCGACGAGACCGAGGGCTACTGGCCGGCGCTCGCCGATCACTGGGCCGGCTACGGCCTGGCCGAGACCGTGACCTTCCCGGAGCGCGGACGCCCGCCGCTCACCGAAGCCGAGCTGGCGTACGCGCGCCGGCAAGCCGGGCTGTTCGGCTCCCAGGCCCGCTGGGTGGAGCAGCGGTTCGGGCCATGGGGCGGCGTGGCGCGGGGCAGCCCGGTGCCCCGGGGCGGCGGCTACGGCGTGATCGACGAGGGCTTCACCGGCCTCTGGCGCGCGGCGGTCGCCGACCCGCGGCTGGCGGACCTGCGGCAACCGATCGCCGACCGCGCGATGTGCGTCGCCGGGCTGGCCGTGCGCGAGCAGTCGGACCGTGCGGACGCCGCTGCTGCCGCTTCGCCGGCGCGCGTCGAGGGCGCGTGGTTCCGCGATGGCGAGACGCGCATGGACGACCAGCAGCACGCGCTCGCCGGGCTGCTGCGGACGGTCGCGATCGTCGAAGCGTCGTCGCGGCGACTGCCCAGCCCGGACGATGACGCGCCGTCCGGCTGGCTATGGGCCGCCGCGCTGCTGCTGGCGCTGAACCCGGCCCGGGCCGCGTTCGGAATCCCGCGCGCGGGGCGGTCGCCGCGCGAGGTCGCCGGCCTGGCGGTTGTAGGGGGCGCGATCGGCGGGGTCGCCGTGTGCGTTGTCGCGGCCTTGGGAGATCCGCTGCTCGACGCGCTCGACGTCAGCGCGCCCGCGTTCCGCACCGCGGCCGGGATCGTCGCCGTGCTGGCCGGCGCCGCCGACCTGCTCCGCCGGCCACCCGGTCCCGAACCCGCGCTCGCCGGCCGCCGCGCCGCGCTCGTCCCGGTCGCGATCCCGCTCGTTGCCCGTCCGGCCCTGCTGGTCATGGCGCTGGGCGCCGGCGTCGATCGCGGCGTGCTGATCAGCGTCGGCGCGATGGCGGTCGGCGTTGCGCTGATGACCGGCCTGGCGATTCGCAGCGGGACCGATGGCCCGAGCGGCCGGGTGCTGCGGTGGGCCTGCCGTCTGCTGGCCGCCGGGCTCGTCGCCTCCGGGACCCTGCTCGGGATCGACGGGATCCTCGACGTCTAGTGGATCCGTCGAAAAGTTCGGCGGGTCGCCTGGC
The DNA here is from genome assembly GCA_036520275.1 of Asanoa sp. GTDB lineage: Bacteria > Actinomycetota > Actinomycetes > Mycobacteriales > Micromonosporaceae > Asanoa. Next base: position 185 of record DATDJX010000159.1, on the reverse strand, counting down.
GGAGTCCCGGTCGTCGCGGGCGGGGCCCGCCAGAACCCGTCGAACTTTCGGACGGGTCCACTAGGTCTTGCGTCCGAACACGAAGTAGGCGATCGGCCCGAAGAAGCTGACGAACGAGGCCGCGGCCCACATGCGCTTGTCCCCGTTGACCTGCCGCGCCGGCCGCCGCTTGAGGTCGAGCAGCG
>DATDJX010000158.1:0-9588 GCA_036520275.1 Asanoa sp. | reverse complement strand
GTTCGACCAACGTGCTTCCGGTCGGCGACACCGCCGCGGTGCAGGCCGCCTGGGCGGTGCACCACCGGCTCGTGCGGCGCTCCCTGGAGCGTGGCTTCTACCAGGGTTGGGACCTGCACCCCGCACAGCTGCCCACCCGCTTCGCGGCCACGTACGGCTTCTTCCGCGACGGCGCCGCCGCCGCGCGCGACCGGCTGCGCGCGTACCTCGACCGCCGCGCCGGCGGCGTCCTCGACGAGCCGGCGACCGCGCGGGCGCTGGCCGGCTTCCTGCGCCGCGGCCTGGACTGCGGCGCCCTCGACCCGGACGAGGTGGACGTGCCGGTGGAGGGCTCATGACGCCGTCGGCGCGGATCCGCTCCCGGCGGGTGGTGCTGCCCGACGGCCAGCGGCCGGCGTCCGTGCTGGTCGAAGACGGCCGGATCGCCGCGGTCGGCCCCTGGTCGGACGGCGGCGACGACCTCGGCGACCTCGCGCTCCTGCCGGGGCTCGTCGACACCCACGTGCACGTCAACGAGCCCGGCCGCACCGAGTGGGAGGGCTTCCCCACCGCCACCCGGGCGGCGCTCGCGGGCGGCGTGACCACGATCGTCGACATGCCGCTCAACTCGCTGCCGCCGACCGTCTCCGCCGAGGCGCTGGCCGTCAAGCGCGCCGCCGCCGACGGTCGGGTACACGTCGACGTCGGCTTCTGGGGCGGCGCGGTGCCCGACAACGCCGGCGACCTGCGGGCGTTGCACGACGCCGGCGTCTTCGGCTTCAAGGCGTTCCTCGTCGACTCCGGCGTCCCCGAGTTCCCGCCGCTCGACCCGGCCGGCCTGCGGCGGGCCATGGCCGCCGTGGACGCGCTGTTCGTCGTGCACGCCGAGGACCCCGCGCAATTGCACGAGGCGCCGCCGTCGCGGCACTACGCCGACTTCGTCGCCTCCCGTCCGCCGGCGGCCGAGACCTCGGCGGTCGATACCGCGCTGGCCGCCGCGGCCGATACCGGGTCGCGGGTGCACGTCCTGCACCTGTCCGCAGCCGAGGCCGTGTCCCGCGTCGCCGCCGGGCGGCGCCACGGGATCCGGGCCACCGCGGAGACCTGCCCCCACTACCTGACGCTCTCCGCCGAGGACGTGCCCGACGGTGCCACCCAGTTCAAGTGCTGCCCGCCGATCCGTGGCGCCGCCAACCGCGACCTGTTGTGGACCGCGCTCGCCGCGGGCGACATCGACCTCGTCGTCTCCGACCACTCGCCGTGCCCGCCGGAGCTGAAACGCCCGGAGACCGGCGACTTCGCGGCGGCGTGGGGCGGCATCGCCTCGCTGCAGCTCGGCCTGCCGGTGGTATGGACGGCGGCGCGGGAGCGCGGCCATGGCCTCGCCGACGTCGTCCGCTGGATGGCGACCGGGCCCGCGGACCTCGCCGGCCTCGGGCACAAGGGCCGGATCGCGGTCGGTGCCGATGCCGACCTGGTCGTGTTCGACCCCGACGCGCCGTCCACGGTGGACCCCACAGCGTTGCGGCACCGGCACCCCGGCACGCCGTACGCCGGCGCGTGCCTCCGCGGGGCGGTGCGCGCGGCCTGGCTCCGGGGTTCCGCGGTGGCGCCCGACGACCCGCCGCGGGGGCGGCTGCTGTCCCGTGCGGAGGCGTCGTGACGGACTGGAGGCTCCTACCCGACCTCGCGTCCCGCCGGCTCGGCGGCGGCGCGGTGGCCGCCAACGACGAGCTGTTCGCAGCCGCCGACAACCTGGTCACCGCCGAGCCGCCGGGGTTCCGGCCGGCCACGTTCGGCCCCAAGGGCCAGGTGTACGACGGGTGGGAGACCCGCCGCCGCCGGGAACCGGGGCACGACTGGGCGATCGTCCGGCTGGGCGCGTCCGGGATCGTGCGCGGCGTGGTGGTCGACACGTCGTACTTCACCGGCAACTACCCGCCGGAGGCCTCGGTCGACGGCTGCCGCCTGGACGGCTACCCGGGCCCCGACGAGCTCGCCGCGGCCGACTGGCGAGCGCTCGTCCCGAGGTCCCCGCTCGCCGGCGACACGGCCAATGCGTTCCCGGTCGACGGTGCCGGGCGCTGCACCCACGTCCGCCTCTCCGTCTACCCCGACGGCGGCGTCGCCCGGCTGCGCGTGCACGGCGAGGTCGTCCCCGACCCGACCCGCTTCCCGGACGGCTGGCTGGACCTGGCCGCGGTCGAGAACGGCGGTCTCGTCGTCGATTGCAGCGACATGTTCTACGGCTCGCCGCACCAGCTGATCGAGCCGGGGCTGGCCCGCACGATGGGCGAGGGCTGGGAGACCCGCCGCCGGCGCGACGGCGGCAACGACTGGGTCCGCCTCCGGCTGGCCGCGCCGGGCGTCGTCCGGCTGGCGGAGCTGGACACCACCCACTTCAAGGGCAATGCCCCCGGCGCGGTGGCCCTGCACGGGGCCGACGCCCGCACGGCCTCACCCGACGACGACGCGGCGTGGTTTCCCGTGCTTCGGCGCACCCCGCTGCGCCCGGACACCCGGCACCGGTTCGTTCTCGACGGCGTCCCGCCGGTGACCCACGTGCGCCTCGACGCCTACCCCGATGGCGGCATGGCCCGGCTGCGGCTGCACGGCCACCTGGACGGCGGCGTGCTCGACCGCCTGCAGGCCGCGTGGACCGGCTGATTCGCCGGACCCCCAGCGGTTGGCGGTCGCGGCGACGACCATAGGGAACGGATCAGGAACGGATCACTGCAGGACGACGAAAGGACACGCCCGGTGAGCACACCCCGCATCGTCGTGGTCGGCGCCGGCTTCGCCGGCTTCCACGCGGCCCGAACGCTGTCCAGGCTGGCCCGTGGCCGCGCGGAGATAACGATCATCAACCCGACGGACTACTTCCTGTACCTGCCGCTGCTGCCCGAGGTCGCGGCCGGCCTGCTGGAACCCCGCAGGGTCACCGTGTCGCTGATCGCGGCGCTGCCCGAGGTGCGGCTGCGGCTCGGCGAGGCGCGCGGCTTCGACCTGGCCAACCGCACGGTCACGTACACCGACGCCGAGGACGCGCGGCACGAGATCGGGTACGACCGCCTGGTCATCGCGGCCGGCAGCGTCAACAAGCTGCTGCCGATCCCCGGCGTGGCCGAACACGCGCACGGCTTCCGCGGCCTGCCCGAGGCACTCTACCTGCGCGACCACATGGTCCGGCAGATCGAGCTCGCCGCCAGCGCCGACGATCCCCGGGAGTGCGAGGCACGGTGCACGTTCGTCGTGGTCGGCGCCGGCTACACCGGCACGGAGGTCGCGGCGCACGGCGTCCTGTTCACCTACGACCTGGCCGGGCGGTACCCGCCGCGCTGGGGGATCAAGCCGCGCTGGATGCTGGTCGACGTGGCCGACCGCGTGCTGCCCAGCCTGCAGCAGCGGATGTCCACGGTCGCCGGGGCGGTGCTGCGCGAGCGGGGCGTCGAGATCTGCCTGGGCACGTCGGTGCGGGAGGCCACCGCCGACGGCGTCGCGCTGAGTGACGGCCGGACCGTGCCGACCCGGTCCCTGATCTGGTGCGTCGGCGTCCGGCCGGACCCGCTGGTCGCCGACCTGGGCCTGGATCTGCGCGAGGGACGGATCGTCGTCGACGAGTACCTGACCGTGCCGGGCCACCCCGAGATCTACGCGATCGGCGACGCGGCCGCGGTGCCGGACCTCACCATGCCCGGTCGGATCTGCGCGATGACGGCGCAGCACGGCCAGCGGCAGGGCGTGCGGGCCGCGCACAACATCGCCGCCTCGTACGGCGCCGAGCGCCGTCGCCCGTACAAGCACCACGACCTGGGCTTCGTCGTCGACCTCGGCGGCAGCGACGCGGCGGCCGACCCACTGCGCATCCCCCTGTCGGGGCTGCCCGGCAAGGTGGTCACCCGCGGCTATCACCTGCTGGCGATGCCGGGCAACCGCGTCCGCGTGGCCGCCGATTGGCTGCTCGACGCGGTGCTGCCCCGGCAGGGCGTGCAACTGGGCCTCGTCCACGCCGAGACGGTGCCCCTGGACACCGCGACGCCCGAGCTTCCTGCCCGTCGCCGCTGACCCACCCGCCCCGGACCGGGAAACCTGTGCTCTTGCGACTTGCGCGGGCTTGCAAGACCAAGAACACCGGTCTGCCCGTAGGGGCGGGAGGCGACAGGCGCCGATCGCGACCAGCCGGTCGAGAGACTAGGGTCACTGCCCGTGAGTCGCACCGCACGCCTGGTCCTGGTCGACGGCGCCGGCACCGTGCTCGGTGCGTTGCCGCCCCTCGAGCTGGAGGCGCCCTGGTGGCCCGAGGCCGGCGACGTGGTCGCTGCGGCCCGGGAGCACTTCGAGGTCGAGGTGACCGTGCTGCGGCTGCTCTCCGCCGACCGGCCGCATCCGCCGGGCGGGTCGGTCACATACCTGGCGGAGCTCACCGGGTCGCCGCCGGCCGGGCTGATCCCGCTCGACGTGATCCCCGACCTTTCGGCGCACCCGCTGCGCGCGCCCTACGCGGTGCCGGGCGGCCCCGCCCGCACCCTGGCCTGGGCGACGGACGCGCTGGCTGCCCAGGGGTGGCCGGGGATCACCCCGGTCCAGCAGAAGACGTGGAACCTGTCGACGGTCTGGCGGCTCGACGGCGCCGACGGTCGCCGGGGCTGGTTCAAGCAGGTGCCACCCTTCTTCGGCCACGAGCCGGGACTGCTCGCGTGGCTCGGCGACAACGTGCCCGGCGCCGCGCCGCCGCTGCTTGCCGCCGACCCCGCGGAGCGCCGGATGGTCATGCGGGACCTGCCCGGCCGCGACTGGTACGACGCCGACGTCGCCGGCCGGGCGCGCATCTCGGCGGTCCACCACACGATCCAGCTGCGGGCCGCCGGGCGCCTCCATGAGCTGGTCGCGCTCGGCGTGCCGGACCGGCGCGGCGCCCGCCTCACCGCGTTCCTGCGCTCCGCGCTGGCCGGTACCACGCCGTCCGTCGACCAGGTCGTGCCCGACCTCGACGCCCGGCTTGCCGCGACGGCCGCCTGCGGGCTGCCAGACACGCTGGTGCACGGCGACCTGTGGCCGGGCAACACCCGGGCCGTCGACGGGGGCGAGCCGATCGTCATGGACTGGGGCGACGCCACCCTGGGCAACCCGGCGTTCGACATCGTCCGGCTGGCCGGCGGCCTCGACGATGCCGACGCGGCGCCGGTGCGGCGCGCCTGGGCGGCGCGCTGGCGCGCCGACGTACCGGGCAGCGAACCCGAGCGGGCGGCAGCGCTGCTCACGCCGGTCGCGGCGCTCAACTGGGCGGCGACCTACGCCACCTTCCTGGCGAACATCGAGCCCAGCGAGCACCCCTACCACGCCGACGACGTGCAAGCATGCCTCGCGATGGCGGCCGAGCTCGCCCGGACCGCGCCGCTCGTCGACACCGCCGCGCAGCCCGACGCGCCTACCGTAGGCGCATGACCGACTCTCGCGAGCTCCGCGAGGCCCTCGTCGCGCGGCTGTGCGAGACCGGGGCGATCACCCGCGACGACGTTGCGGACGCGTTCGCGTCCGTGCCGCGCGAGGCGTTCCTGGCCGGCGGCTTCCGGCCTGGCGGCACGGGGCCGCCGCTGCGTCCCGGCGACGACGCCTTCGTCGAGGCCGCCTACAGCGACGACGCGCTGGTCACCAAGGTCGCTGACGGGATGCCGACGAGCTCGTCGAGCCAACCGTCGCTGATGGCGCTGATGATCGAGGCGGTGGACGTACGGCGCGGGATGCGAGTCCTCGAGATCGGCGCCGGCACCGGCTACAACGCCGCGGTGATGGCGGCGCTGGGCGCCCTCGTCACGTCGGTCGACGCGCAGTCCGACGTTGCCGCGGCCGCCGCGTTGGCGCTGCGGTCCGCCGGTGTCACCGGCGCCCGCGTCGTTCCCGGCGACGGATACCTCGGCGCGCCCGACGGCGCTCCGTACGACCGGGTCATCGTCACCGTCGGCGTGTCCGGCCTGTCGCCGCACTGGATGGACCAGCTCGCGCCCGGCGGCCAGGTCGTGGCACCCACCCGGCACGCCGGCGCCAACCCGGTGCTGCGCGCCTGGCACACCGACGAGGGTGGCGTCCTGGCGGTGGCGGTGTGCGGTGCCGGCTTCATGCCGGCGAGCGGCCCGCTGGGTGCCGATTACCCGGGAGCCCACCCGCCGCGCTACGAGGTCCGGGTCGCGGTGCCCGACGACGAACCCGACGCGCACCGGGGGCGCACGGAGGTGCCGGTGCAGCCCGCAATGCGGCTGCCGGCCCGTTGGAGCCCGCCGATGTCGCAGGTGCGGTACGCCGACCTGTGGTTCGCCATCGGCGTGTGGGACCGCCGCGCCACCATGGGCGCGTTCGAGGAGGGCGAATGCGTGCTGGACGACCCTTCCGGGGCCGCGGCCATCGCGCGCGACGGGTCGGTGGCCGGCTTCGGCCCGGCGGCGTTCACCGTCGCCGCCGACGCCGCGGCGCTGATCGACCGCTGGACGGCGGCGGGCGCACCGCTGCTGAGCTGCTGGCACGCGCGGCTCACGCTGTCCGGCGACCCGACCGCCCCGATCTGGGTCCCGGCGACCTGGGCCCTCGCCAGCAGCGGACCAAGCGACGGAAGGGACGCTTGACCCTCACACCGTGTCAGGCCGTAGACCGGGAGAGACATGTTCAGCATCGGATACTTCGCCTCGCACGGTCGCGTGTCGGTGCGCATGCTGCACCACTACGACGCGATCGGCCTGCTGCGGCCCGCCTACGTCGACCCCGCGACCGGCTACCGCTCGTACGCAGCCGACCAGTTGTCCCGGCTCAACCGGATCGTCGCGCTCAAGGACCTCGGGTTCTCCCTCGAGCAGGTGCGCTCGATCCTCGACGACAAGATCGGCGTCGAGGAGCTGCGCGGGATGCTGCGGCTGCGCCAGGCCGAGCTGCAGGCGCAGATCGTGCGCGACACGGCGCGGCTCGACCAGGTCGAGGCGAGGCTCCTCATCATCGAGAGGGAGGGCGCCATGCCCGCCGACGAGGTGGAGGTCAAGAGCGTTGCGGCCGTACGGCTGGCCGAGCTGAGCGGCGTCGCCGCGGGCTTCGAGCCCGGCGCGATCACGCCGGTCATCGGGCCGCTCTACGAGCAGCTGATGAGCCGGCTGGAGGCCGCCGGGGTCACCATGGTGGGGCCGCCGGTCACCTGGTACGAGGACGCGCCGGACGGCGAAGGGGTCGTGGTGCACGCCGGCGCGCCGATCGCCGCCGACGCCAGGACCCTCGGCGCCGGCGTCGACGTCGTCGAGCTGCCGGCGCTGCCGCGCGCGGCCACGATCGTCCACCGTGGATCGATGGAGTCGGTGATGCCGACGATTCAGGCGCTGGCCCGGTGGATCGAGGCCAACGGCTACCGGTCCCGCGGCTACAACCGCGAGGTCTACCACGCGTACGGGCAGGGCGCGCCCGAGTCGTGGGTCACCGAGCTCCAGGAGCCGGTGGCGTCGTGAGCGACCTGCTGACCGCGTCGGCGACCGAGGCGGCCGCCGCGATCGCGAGCGGCGAGGTGACCGCGCGCGAGCTCGCGGACGCACTGTCCGCCCGGATCGACGCGCTCAACCCGCGGCTGAACGCGATCGTCGCCCGAGCGCCCGACGGGGGCGGCGGTGCGGCCGGACCGCTGGGTGGCGTGCCGGTCACGATCAAGGACGCGTTCGACGTCGACGGCCTCCCGACGACGTGGGGAAACCCGGCCTTTGCCGGCGCGGTCGCCGGCCGCGACGCCACCGTGGTGGCCCGGCTGCGCGCCGCCGGCGCCGTCGTCACCGGCAAGACCAATGTCGCGCTCATGCTCGGAGACCCCGGCGATACCGGCAACCCGCTGTTCGGCGCGACACACAACCCGTACGACCTGGCGCGGACGCCGGGCGGCTCGAGTGGGGGAGCGGCGGCGGCCGTCGCGAGCGGACTGTCCTTCCTGGATGTCGGCTCCGACCTCGCCGGCTCGATCCGCGTCCCGGCGGCGTTCTGCGGCGTGTACGGGCTCAAGCCGACCGCCGGCACGGTGCCGCTGACCGGCTTCGCACCGCCGGCTCCGCCCGGGCCGCCGCCCACCGAGCTGACCTACGCCTGCGCCGTCGGCCCGATCGCGCGCTCCGCGGAGGACCTGCGGACGGCCCTGCGAGTCACGGCCGGCCCGGACGGTGCGGCCGCGAAGGCGTACCGCTGGTCGCCGGCCCCATCGCGGCTGACCCGCCCGGCCGGCGCCCGCATCGGGGTGGTCCTCGACGAACCCCTCGACGGCGACGTCGGCGCCGTGCTCTCGGACGCGGTCGACGCCCTGGCGGCGGCCGGCGCCACCATCGTCGAGGGCTGGCCGGCCGGGTTGGACCCGCGGCGCTCCTACGAGGCCTTCGGCGGGCACCTCACCGCCTACTTCGCCCTCCACGGCATGGGCGACGACGAGTCGTTCCGGGGTTTCGCCGGGCACGAGGCGCAGCGGATGTCGGCCCGCGCGGCCTGGCAGACGGCGTTCGCCGGCATGGACGCGTTCCTGTGCCCGGTGACGCCGGTCGCGGCGTTCCGGCACGACGCCCGCTCCGACGCCGACCTCGGGTTCTGGATCTCCCACGCGTCGCTCGCCGGCCTGCCGGCGGTCAGCGCGCCCGTCGGCCGCACCGCAGCCGGGCTTCCGGTCGGCATCCAGGTGATCGGCCCGTTGCACGAGGACGACACCGCGATCACGGTGGCCGGGTTCGTCGGACGGTACGAGCCCCCGCCGCTCTAGCGTGTCCCGCCTAGAAGCGCCCACGGAACCGGCCGGGCAGGGGTCGGCCGTCCGGGTCGTAGATCAGCCGGTAAGCCGGCACCGCCCAGGCGCGGGTCACCGGGCCGAGCCGCTCGAGGCGGTGCGGCCGCAACCGTCCCGGCGGCCGCTGCCCCTTGCGCCCGCCGCGGTGCCAGGCCTCCAGCTCGTGCGCCGCCGACGCGACCGCCCGGACCGCCGAGCCCGGGTCGACGAGGTCGGCGTCATCGACGGGGTCGCGGTCGAGGTGCTCGCGGAGCAGGTCCAGGCGCAGGGAGCGGGCGTAGACCCGGGCGCCGTCGCCCAGCCCCGCCGGGTCGGCCGGCTCCCGCGGGTCGGGCGTCGGGTCGAGCACCGCACAGGATAGCTCGCTGTCGTGGGTCCACGAGCGGCGGTTGAAGTTGTCGCTGCCGACGCTGGCCCACACGTCGTCGACCACGCACACTTTGGCGTGCACGTACACCGGGGTCGACCGGTGGTTCTCCACGTCGAAGACGTGCACGCGGTCTGCGGCGGCGCTCCGGCAGACCCGCAGCGCCATCTCCCGGCCGACCAGGTTGGGCGGCAGCGCGAACCGCCCGTCGAGGTCGGGGTGCCGCGGCACGACCGCGACCAGGTGCAGGTCGGGGTGAGCGCGCAGGGCCTCCGCGAACAGGCGGGCCACCTCGGTCGACCACAGGTACTGGTCCTCGACGTAGATCAGGCTCCGCGCCCGGCGCAGCGCCTTTGTGTAGCCGTGAGCGACGCTGCGCTCCCCGTCCGGCGCGAACGGGTAGCCGCCGAGCCGGCGCGGGTAGGTCCGCAGCAGCTGCACGTGGTGGTCGCCGACCGGCGGC
>DATDJX010000157.1:0-2054 GCA_036520275.1 Asanoa sp. | reverse complement strand
GCACAACGTGCTGCTGCAGCTGGCATACGGCGACCACCAGGTGAGCAATGTCGCGGCGGAGGTCGAGGCACGGACGATCGGGGCGCGGGTGGAGACGCCGGCGCTGGACCCGGGACGGCATTGGGACGTCGATCCGTTCCTTGGCATCCCGGCCATCTCGTCGTATCCGTTCAGCGGGTCCGCGGCGATGGTCTATTACGACGGTGGCCCGATCGGGTTCGACGGCATCCAGGACTGCACCGACGAGAGCGGCAACCCGCAGCACGGGACCGCGCCCGCGCCGCTGGTAGAGCTGCCGCCCAACCCGGCGAGCGTCTACGGCTGTGACCCGCACCAATATCCGCGGCGCTCGGTGGACGGGGTCGCGCACGAGGCGAGCTGGCTGCAGCCGGACGGGTTCATCGATCAGTGCGTGGACCCGGGTCCGGTGGCGCGGCCGTGCTACTCGAACGGATACGCAGGCCCCTAGAAAAACGATTAGAACAACGGGCTAGCCAGGGCCCGCGACTCTAACCAACGCACGGCCACTCAGTGCGGAACGGACTGCTGCCCGGCCCCCGGGACCTCCGACTTGTCCAATGTGGAGCGCATTGGACATCCGTGCCTCGGTACGCCCTGGCGTGTGGCCGGGGCCGCGGGGCTGCTCGTCCTCGTGATCGTGGGGCTGCTGGCAGCGGCGCGGCCGGCGCACGCCGCACTGCCGCAGGCGGACCCGTTCCAGGACCGGGTGATCGAGGGGGCGGCTCCGACGGCCAGGAGCGCCGCCGCGGCCCTTCCGCACGTCGCGCTTCCTGGAGGTGGCTCCGTCAGCGTTCAGGTCGATCCGGCCTTCGCGGGCGGCGGTGCGCTGCAGCGGGTGCTGAACACGCTCGGCGAGCTGCCCCACGGCTCGGAGATCAACAGGTTGACCGTGCACATCGCCGACCTCGGGAACCTGTACAGGTTCTGCGGCCAGGGGGCGACCGCTTGCTACTACCCGGCGTCCCAGACGATGGTGGTCTCGGGGAGTCCGATCAATCAGAACAACGGGATGCCGCAGGGCATGGTGATCGCGCACGAGTACGGCCACCACATCGAGGCGAATCGGTCTATGCCCGGATGGAACGCGAGCAATCTCGGGGGGCGGAACTGGGCGACCTATGAGCACGTCTGTGAGGGGGTGGCCGCGGGGCTGCTGTTCCCGGGCGACCAGGGAGCCCACTACTGGGACAACCCCGGTGAGGCGTTTGCCCAGGCCTACGCGACGATGCTCTACCCGGAAGCCGTGCCGTGGTGGTGGCACTTCGCGGAGCCGGGCCAGGGTGCGTTCACCGCGATCCAGGCGGATGTTGCGGGGAGCTCGGGGGGCACCACGGTGAAATGGGCCAGGCGGCTGGCACCGCGGGCGCCGCGCGCGGCGACGACCATCACCACCCCGGTCGACGGGCCGATCGACGTGCGGTTGCGGCAGCCGCGGACGGCGCGGTTCGAGTTGGCGCTGCGTGGGCCGGACGGGCGGGTCCTGCGGCGGGCGCGGGCGTTGCGGCGCTCCAGTGGGAATTCGAAGCGGTCGGTGTCGCGGCTGAGCTACAGCTCGTGCGGTGCGCGGTCGTTCACGGTGGAGGTGCGCCGGAAGGCCGGGAAGGGGCGGTTCGACGTGCAGGTCAGGCGGCCGTAGCTAGAGACCGAGCGTCTTGGCGATGATGCCGCGCTGGCTCTCAGAGGTGCCGCCGTAGATGGTGGAGACGAGGGTGGCGCGGACGAGGCGCTCCATGTCGTACTCGGAGGAGTAGGTCGTCGAGGCCAGTGACGCGCTGTCGGGGTGCAGAACGTCGTTGCCGCCGCCGCCGATCAGCGTGTCCTTGCCGGGGCCGCCGTTCAGGATGTCGTCGCCGGGGCCGCCGTTCAGGTCGTCCTTGCCGTCCCCGCCATTAAGGGTGTCGTTGCCGGCCCCGCCGTTCAGGGTGTCGTTGCCGTCCCCGCCGTTCAGGGTGTCGTTGCCGTCCCCGCCGTTCAGGGTGTCGTTGCCGGCTTCGCCGTTCAAGGTGTCATTGCCGGCCCCGCCGTTTACGGTG
>DATDJX010000156.1:0-24657 GCA_036520275.1 Asanoa sp. | reverse complement strand
TTCTGGCCGTCACGATCGTCGCCGGCGCCGTTTCGGCGGCCGGCGCGCTGGTCGCGCTGGCGCTGTTGGCCACGGCCGAGGTCTTCGCGGACAACACGTCGGCGACGCTGACGCCGATGCTCGTGCATCGCGACGATCTCGCACTGGCCAACTCCCGGTTGCCGGCCGGGTTCCGCACGCTCAACCAACTCGCCGGTCCGCCGATCGGGGCGGCGTTGTTCGGCGCCGGCACGATGTGGCCGTTCGCGACCGAGGCCGTCCTGGTCGCCACCGGTGTGATCCTCGTGTCGCGGATCGTGCTGCCCGTCCACGCGAGGGCGGCCACGGTCTCCCGCAGCCTTCGGCGGGACATCGCCGAGGGCTTCCGCTGGAGCATCCATCACGCGGCGGTCCGTACGCTGTCCCTGACGATCCTGATCTTCAACGTCAGGTTCGGCGCGGCATGGTCGGTCCTCGTGCTCTATGCCCGGCAGCGGCTCGGACTGGGGGGCAGTCGGGTTCGGCCTGCTCACCACCGTGTCGGCCGTCGGCGGCTTGCTGGGAACGGCTTCGTCCGGATGGATCACGCGGTGGGTGAACCTTGGCCAACCGATACGGCGTCACCGCGCCGTTCTGGTTCGCCTTCGCCGGCTCTGCGGTCTTCCTGGTCCGGCTCTGGCGCGAGCTGACCCAGATCGCACACGCGGACGGACAACCGCGGTACGCCGGCACGTGACCGGCATGTGCTGCTCGGCTCGGGCCGGACGTGGCGCGGGAAGCCTAGTTGTCGACCCGGGCGAGTCGGACGGCCGTGGTCAGCACCCGCGGATCCGGGAAGTCCTCGCAGTACTGGTAGCGATAGTCGAGGGCGAGGCGACCGGAACGGTCGATGACGAACTCGCCCGTGGACATCCAGGGGTTGTCGACCATCGGGCGTCCCGAGGCGCGCCGGCTGGCCTGCAGCTCGCGGCCGAGGTCGTCGGTGCGGCTCCAGTACGGTTCCGGAGCGTCGTAGAGTACCCGGGCAACCGGCCAGTCACCGAGGCCGTACGCGCGGTAGACGGTGAAGTCGGGATCGCACAGTATCGGTGTATCGAGTCGGTGCTCGTCGCGGTATGCCCGGGCGCGCTCGGGTTCGGCCTGCCCGACGATGACGACGCTCGCACCGGCGGCCCGATACGCGGCCAGCTCGGCGTCGCGCAGGCGGGCGGCGCGGTCGGCGCCGCAACCGCAGCCGAAATGGCGCCAGAACATGATCAGTGCCGGACCCGCCGCCCAGTGCTCGGACAGTCGACCCATCCGTCCGGTGTGGTCGGGCAGGGTCGCGTCCGGTGCAGCTTCCCCCATCACGGGAATCGCGGTGGGTCCCGGTCCGGGTCCCCGGCGCCACCGGTCGAACCACTCCGCCTCCGCGGCTTGCATACCGGTCGGCCGACCAGATTCCGTGCCGGCCAGCACGTCTATTCCGGCCATCGCGCTTGTTCCGGCCATCACGGCCTCCTCCTGCCTCGACTGTCCGCAAGCGTTCGGGGGGAACGTGTGACGCGGCGTGTGCGGGCCGGCGTGCCCGACCCGCACCGAGCGGGCGAGCGGTCACCCGGCAACGCATCGATCGTGCAGTTGTGCCCCCCGCGTGACCCAACCCGCCCGTTCTGCGGGGGGCACAACTGCAAGATCGCTTCAACGTCCCGTGCCGCGAATACCCCCCAGGGGTTGGCTATAGTGAGGGAATGACCGCACCCGTATCGAGCCCGATCCGCGGCTACACCGCCGACAAGGACCAGCTGCTGGCGCGGCTGCGCCGCATCGAAGGCCAGGTACGCGGGATCGAGCGCATGGTCGACGACGACCGCTACTGCATCGACGTCCTCACCCAGATCTCCGCCATCCAGGCCGCGCTCGACAAGGTGGCGCTGGGACTGCTGGACGGTCACGCCCGCCACTGCATGCAGGAGGGCGCCACAGAGGGACGTTCCGACGAGATGGCCACGGAGATGATGGCCGCCATCGGACGGCTCATGAAGCGCGGCTGAACCAGGATCCGGCGACGACCGCCGCGTGCGCGGCCGAGGAGCGCCCGCCCGGTCACCGGCCGTCTCGCTTTCGGAGCACCCGAAAGCCATCCTCCGCGGGTGATTTGCGCCGCCGGAGGTTGGGTGATGGTCGGTATCTGGTCACCGGCCTCGGGAGAAAGGAGCGGACGTGCCGTCGACGCCGAGTTCACCGCGCGCCGAGCCGGCAGAACCGGCGACCGGGAGGCAGGCGTGGCTGGCCCGAGCCGCGTTCGTGCTGGCCGCGGCCTCGGCCGCGGTCCTGCTGGCGTTCGCCGGGCCGCGGAGCTTGCTGATGCTGTTGCTGGGCGCCAGCGGTGTCGTCGCGTTCGTGGCGGGGGTGTACTGGTTCCTGGCCGGTCGAGGGCTGCTTCGGGTCGCCGCCGCCGGTTTGGCGGTCCTCGCACCGATCGTCGTCCTCGTCCTTTACGCCGTGGCAGGGCTGCTGTGGGTCGCGTTGCTGGCGCTCGCCCTGTTCGCGTTCGCTCTCGCGGCGGCGGCCGCCGCCCTGACCGCGCACGGCCGCGAGACGGGGATGTCCACGTACGACGCGAAGCCGGCGAACCGCCCGTTCATCGTGATGAATCCCCGCTCGGGCGGGGGAAAGGTGGCCAGGTTCGGGCTGAAGGAGAAGGCGGAGGCGCGCGGAGCCGAGGTGGCCCTCCTGGACGGCCCGGGGCTGGTCGACGTCGCGGCGCTCGCCCGGGACGCGGTCCAGCGCGGCGCCGATCTGCTCGGCGTGGCCGGCGGCGACGGGACCCAGGCGCTCGTCGCCGGGATCGCCGCGGAGCACGATCTTCCGTTCCTGGTGGTCAGCGCGGGGACGCGCAACCACTTCGCGCAGGACCTCGGCCTCGACCGGGACGATCCCGCCACCTGCCTGGACGGCTTGACCGACGGCGTCGAGGTCCGCATCGACCTGGGGATGATCGGCGGCCGCACCTTCGTGAACAACGCCTCGTTCGGGGCGTACGCGGAGATCGTGCAGAGCCCGGCGTACCGGGAGGACAAGGCGCGTACGACGCTGCAGATGCTCCCCGACGAGCTCGCCGGCCACCGCGGTGCCCGGCTTCAGGTCCGCCTCAGGGACGTCACGATCGACGGTCCCCAGGCCGTCCTGGTCAGCAACGACCCGTACGGCTCGACCGATCCCGCCGGTCTGGGACGGCGGGACAGGCTCGACCGTGGCGTGCTCGGCGTGCTCGCGATCTCCGTGGCCAACGCCCGGCAGGCGGTGGCCCTGCTGCGCAGCAGCCGCGAGCGCGGACTGGTCAGGTACGCGGCCACCAGCGTGGTCGTCGATGCCGACAAGGCCGAGATTCCGGTAGGGGTCGACGGCGAGGCGATCATGATGCCCACACCGGTGCGGTGCAGCACCGTGCCGGGTGCGCTGCGGGTGCGGGTCCCGAAGAACCGTCCCGGGGTCCCGCCGGCAAAGCCCGCGATCGACTGGGTCCGACTCCGCCACCTGGCCTTCCGCCGGCCGGGATCGATAGACCGCGGGTCCGCGGCAGTCAGCTAGGAAAGGACTGGTCCATGGCCGAGGTGGAATTCACGAAGACGATCCGTCTTTCCCGCGAGCAGGCGGGGGAGCGCCTGATCGTCCTGGGCAAGGCGTTGACCGCCGGGTCGACGTCGGAGTTGGACGACGATGGGGAGTCGATCCGTTTCGCGGTCGCCAACGAGCTCGACTGGGAGTTCGAGCTGGAGGTCGACGGCGACGAGGTGGAGCTCGAGATCGAGCTGAAGTGGTCGAACGGGACACGGGCCGCACCCGCCGTCCCGGCCGCCGTGCCCGCCCGGTCGAGCTCGGCGTCCAGGCGCACGACCTCCCCACGGCGTGGTGGCCGACGCTGACCTGCCCGGCGCTTTAACACCCGCGAGGGGCGAAACCACCGTGGATCGCCTGCCTGGTCGGTCGTGCTAGACACCGCCGTGGCCCGTCCTCGCCGCCGGTCCTTGACGCTCGTCCGTCATCCGGGCCGAGGTGACGCAGCCACCCGTCCTGGCGCCACGGTGAGCTCGCGCGCCGCGCCTGACCCCGGTGCGGCTGGCCGCTAACACCATCGCCGGCGTCACGTCGCTGTCGCCGACCTTCGGGTTCCCGCAGAACGGCAAGGTCGGCGACCCGGGCTTCCGGTGCCATCCCGACGCGGCGATGATCGCGCAGGCGCATGCCCGCGGCTGAAGGGTCGTCCGGTGGACGTGCGACGACCCGACCACCGTGCAGACCCTCATGGACATGGGCGTCGACGGCATCATCACCGACCACCCGAACCACGTCCGGCAGATCATGGCCGACCGCGGCACGCGCCTGCCGAAGGCGTACGAGCCGCGGTAGATCCCCGCCGCGCCGGCCACCGTCCGGGTCAGCGGTCGCCCGCGATGTAGTGGCTCAGCGCGCTCCGCTCGGTCTCCAGTTCGTCGATGCGGCTCTTGACGACGTCGCCGATGCTGACGATCCCGAGCAGCCTGCCGTCGTGCATCACCGGCAGATGCCGGATGCGTCGATCGGTCATGAGCCGCATCAGGTCGTCGAGCTCGGCGTCGGGCTCCATGGAGAACACGGTGGTCGTCTGGATCGCCGAGACCGGCCCGGCCAGGACCGCGTCGCCGCGGTCGGCCAGCGCGCGGACGACATCGCGCTCGCTGACGATCCCGTCGACCGTGTTGCCGTCCCCCGAGACCACGGCCGCGCCGATCCGATGCTCGGCGAGGACCGCGAGAAGCCGGCGGACGTCGGTGTCGGGGGTGACGGTGATGACGGTGTTGCCCTTGATACGGAGCACGTCGCTGATTCGCATGCGGACCTCCACGGGCCGGACCGGCGCAGCGGCCTCCATCGGATACCGCCGGTGATCGTAGGGTACGACGCCGCCCGGCGTCGATCGTGACAGAACGCTGGACCTCCGCGCCTACCTCCTCGTTCCGTGCGGCGGTCCTGACATCGATGTCATACTGCCCGTATGACCGTTGACCGCGGCGAGAGGCACCGGGCCCGTCCGACGTTGGCGCAGGTCGCCGCGCTGTCGGGGGTGTCGGTGAAGACGGCCTCGCGTGCGCTCGGCGGGGAACCCAGGGTGGCGACCGAGACCCGCAGCCGCGTGCAGGACGCCGCCGACCAGCTGGGATACCGACCCAACGGCGTGGCCCGTGAGCTGCGGCGCGGCGCCAGCACGTCGACGCTCATCGGCATGCTCAGCGGTGACCTGGCGAACCCCTTCTACTCCCGCCTGGCCGGCGGCCTGGAGCGCGAGCTGCGGGCCAACGGCCTGCAGCTGGTCATCGCGAGCACGGAGGAGGATCCAGGTCTGGAGCGCCAGCTGGTAGACACCATGCTCGAGCGACGCGCACGCGCGCTGGTCATCGTGTCCGCCATTGCAGAGCACGACTACCTCGCCGCGGAGAAGCGGCACGGCATCCCGTTCGTGTTCGTCGATCGACCGCCGGTCGGCCTGTCGGCGGACTCGGTGGTGCTCGACAACCGCGGAGGTGCCCGCCGCGGCGCCGAGCACCTCATCGCCGCGGGACACCGGCGGATCGGCTTGATCGGCGACCTGTCCCGGCTGGCCACCCAGCGGGATCGGATCGAGGGGTTCGCCGAGGCGATGGGAGCGGCGGGGATCGCCGGCTGGGCCGAGTTCCTCGTGGAGGACGCCCACGACGTGGCCGGCGCCGAGCAGGCCGTGACCGCGCTTCTGCGTCGCGACCCGGCGCCGACCGCTCTGCTGACGACCAACAACCGGATCACCACCGGAGCGCTGCGCGCGCTGCGCGGACACCCGGCACCTCCGGCGCTGATCGGGTTCGACGACCTGGAGCTCGGCGAGGTGCTGGGGATCAGCGTGATCGCTCACGAGCCCGAGGAGATGGGCCGTCAGGCCGCCCGGTTGCTGCTCGACCGGCTCGCCGGCCAGACCGGTCCGACCCGCCGGGTCGTGCTGCCTACCCGGTTGCTCGCCCGCGGTTCCGGCGAGCGGCCGCCGCCCCGTGATTCCGGGGTGACGGCGCGACCTCGAGTCCGGGCCGGAAAGTCGCCGGGCCCGACGAGCGATCGAGGTCACGACTTGGAAACAGCAACGACACACTGATTGACACCGACCGGGCGCGTCTCCACAGTGACAACGATGTCACGTCGATACGGAGGAATCATGCGTCTGTCGAAACGGGCGGCCGTCGGGCTGGTCGGGGTGGCCGCGCTGCTCGCGGCGGCAACCGGCTGTGGGAGTGACAGCAACTCGAGCTCGGGCGGCGGCTCGGGCAGCAAGAACGTCGAGGTCTTCACGTGGTGGGCAGACGGGGGCGAGAAGGCCGGGCTCGACGGTCTGGTCGGCGCTTTCAGTTCCGCGTGCGCCAACGAGAAGTTCGTCAACGGTGCGGTGGCCGGCGGCGCCGGTTCCAACGCCAAGCAGGTTCTCGCCGCCCGGCTGCAGCAGAACAATCCACCGGACACCTTCCAAGCACACGCCGGCGCGGAGCTGTCGGACTACATCAACTCGGGCAAGATCGAGGACCTCAGCCAGGAGTACAAGGACTGGGGGCTCACGGATTCGTTCCCCAAGGGCTTGATCGACAGCCTCACGGTCAACGGCAAGATCTACTCGGTGCCCGCCAACATCCACCGCGCCAACGTGCTGTGGGGCAACAAGACCGTGCTGGCCTCTGCCGGGATCACGAAGGACGCGACGAGCATGGACGCGTTCTTCGCCGACCTCGACAAGCTGAAGGCCAAGGGCGTCACACCCCTGGCGCTCGGCAAGGACTGGACGCAGCAGATGCTGTTCGAGGCGGTGCTGATCGCCAAGCTCGGACCGGACAAGTTCAAGGGCCTGTGGACCGGTTCCACCGATTGGGCCGGCTCCGACATCACGGCGGCGATCACCGACTACAAGAAGCTGCTGACGTACACCAACAAGGACCGGGACACCTTCGACTGGACCGACGCCGAGAAGCTGGTGATCGACGGCAAGGCCGGATACCAGTTGATGGGCGACTGGGAGGCGGCCGACCTCGACGCCAAGGGCTTCAAGGAATACAGCTACTCGCCGTTCCCCGGCAACGCCGGCGTCTACCAGTGGCTGGCCGATTCGTTCGTGCTGCCCAAGGGTGCGCAGAACGTCGACGGCACGAAGTGCTGGCTCAAGACGGTGGGCAGCGCCGAGGGCCAGAAGGCCTTCAACACCAAGAAGGGCTCCATCCCGGCCCGTACGGACGCGTCGCCGACCGACTACCCCGCCTACCAGCAGGCGGCGATGGCTGACTGGAAGAGCAACACCCAGGTTCCGTCGTGCCCGCATGGCTCGGCCTGCTCGCAGGGCTGGCAGGGCGCGGTCGCCTCGGCGCAGGGCAAGTTCTCCACCGATGGCGACATCGGCGCACTCCAGAACGCGTTGGTCTCCGCCGCGAAGCAGTTCGCCAAGCCGTAGGCCTCGTGACCGGACCCCGCGCGGCAGGGCAGGATCCATCTGCCTTGCCGCGCGAGGGCGCCCACCACCGGAAGACCAGGGGAGTGCGATGACCTTACGACTGCGCCGCTGGGCGCCGGGACTTCTGTTGCTCTCGCCCTCGCTGGTCGTGCTCGGCATCTTCGTCTACGGCCTTATCGGCTACACCGTCAACCTGTCCCTGCAGGACCGCCACAACGCGCTGCCGGCCGAGGGCTACGCGGGGCTGTCCAACTACACCAACCTGTTCACCGAGCCGACCGGGCGGTTCCAGCACAACCTGTGGAACCTCGCCGTCTTCACGGTGGTGTTCGTGGGCGGCACCCTCGTGCTCGGCCTGCTGTGGGCGTTCCTGCTCGACCGCCGCGCGCGGGCCGAGGGCCTGTTCCGCACGGTCTACCTGTTTCCGATGGCCGTCTCGTTCGTCGCGTCCGGAGTGGTCTGGCGCTGGCTGATGAACTCCGGGCAGGGTGACAACGCGGGCGGGCTCAACGCCATCTTCGGCGACCTGCATCTCGGGTTCCTGGAGAACCCGTGGTGGACGGCGCCGCGGTGGGGCATGGCGGCGATGGCGCTGCCGGCGATCTGGCAGCTGTCCGGCTACATCATGGCGTTGTTCATCGCCGGCTTCCGCGGCATACCGGGCGAGCTGCGCGAGGCGGCCGTCGTGGACGGTGCGACCACCTGGCAGCTCTATCGCAGCGTGCTGTTCCCTCAGCTCACCCCCACGGTGCTTTCGGCGTTGATCATCACCGGCCACATGTCGATGAAGATGTTCGACCTCATCATGTCGGTCTCAGGTCCACAGTGGATAACCGAGGTGCCATCGGTGTACGTGTGGCAGACCCTGCTGACGTACGACTATGCCAAGGCGGCTGCGATCGCCGTGTTCCTCCTGGTCGTGGTCGCAGTGGTGATCGTGCCGTACCTTGTCCACGTCAACCGGGTGGAGAAGCGCTCGTGAATGTGCAGAGCACGTCCAGCAGGCTCAGTACCGCGTGCTCGTCCCTCACCGAGCGCAGCGAGGTGATCGGATGAGCACGCAGGTGGCCGCGCCACCCCCGCGGACCCGGCGTTCCACCCAACCCGGGACCCGGCGCCGGGGCACGGCGACGCAGCCGCGCTCGGTCTGGGGCACGACGGTACGGCACCTGGCGCTCATCTTCTTCGTGATCGTCATGCTGATGCCGCTGTACGTGCTGGTGGTGACCTCCTTCAAGTCGGGTCGCGAGATCGGCGTCAACGGTGCCTGGACCCTACCCAGGCACTGGACCGGCGCGTCCTGGGCGAAGGCCTGGGACGCCCTCGGACCCTCGTTCGTGCGCACCTTCGAGCTCGCGATCCCGGTCGCGCTGATCTCGTCGATGCTCGGCGCGGCCAACGGGTTCGTGCTTTCGCGGTGGCGCTTCCCCGGCGCGGACGTCGTCTTCACGCTGATCCTGTTCGGCATGTTCATCCCGTACCAGGCGGTCATGATCCCGCTCGGGCAGCTGGTGCTGTGGCTGGGCGTACCCCACGGCATTCCGACGCTGATCCTCGTGCACGTCATCTACGGCATACCGATCTGCACGCTGATCTTCCGGAACTACTACGCCACCGTCGTTCCGGTCGAGCTGATCGAGGCCGGCACCGTCGACGGCGCCGGCATGCTGCGCACGTTCCTCTACCTCATCCTGCCGATCTCGATCCCCGGCTTCGTCGTCACGGTCATCTGGCAGTTCACCTCGTCCTGGAACGACTACCTGTTCGCCATCTTCCTGTCGAGCACCCGGGACGGCCCGATCACGATCGCGCTCAACGCGTTGGCGGGCGCCCAGTCCCCCGACTACGCCGCCTCGATGGCCGGCGCACTGATCACGTCGCTGCCGACGCTGGTCGTGTACGTGCTGCTGGGCCGCTGGTTCATCGGTGGCCTGATGGCGGGCTCGGTCAAGAGCTGACGAGGTCCGCGGCGGCGCCGGCAGAGGGCCCGCCGAAGGAACCCGGGCCGGGAAGCACCGGCGTAGCCTCTGCGGTATCCAGGTGGCGTGAACCGGGAGGACGGCGATGGCTGACGCCGACGACGTTCGCCGCTTGGCGCTGGCCCTGCCGCACGTGGTGGAGATCGAAAGCGACGGCTTCGACTTCCGGGTGGCCGACAGGGGCTTCGTCTGGTCCTATCCGGAGCGCCGGCCCGGACAGCGGCGCGTGATCCGGACCGACATCGCGGTGCTCTTCGTCGGCGACGAGGCGGAGAAGCAGGCGCTCCTGCTCGGCGAGCCGGACGTCTTCTTCACCACGCCCGGCTACGACGGCTGGCCACTGGTGATGCTGCGGCTGGCTGAGGTGGGGGTCGCGCGCCTGACGGAGCTGGTGACTGACGCGTGGCGGATGCGGGCGCCGGCTACGCTCCACGGTGACCTCGACGGTCGGCGCTAGCACGGGTGACATCCACTGGCGATGATGCCCGACCGATCCGCATTTGCGATGTTGGCGCGATGCCCGTTACACCCGGACGAGACCGCGATGAAGACCAACAGGAAGTCGCGCGCCCCGGCGCGGTCCACTGCCGCTGTCGATGTGGGCGATGGTCGAAACGTACGGTATGGCGTCATGCCGTCACTGCGGTAGGGGGCCGGCGTGCGACGGTGCGGGCCGGCCCGGTGTGACGACGGCCGGCCCGTTTGCGCTGTGCCGGATGAGGGCAGTTCACGTGGGAAGGGTCTTCGATTCGAGGAGCGCCGACCATCACCAACGACCACAGCTCGACGACCAGCGGGGCGGTGGCCAAGCGCCGGCGGCGCACCTGGCCCCTTCTCGTGCTGGCCGGGCTCGTGCTGCTCTGCGGCGCCGGCGGTACGCTCGCGACGTACTACGTGGACAGTGTGCCCACCCCGCAAGAGCTTGTGCTGCCCGAGTCGACCACGGTGTTCTTCGCCGACGGCAAAACGCCGATGGCGACGCTCGGCACCGAGAACCGCACGATCGTGCCGTACGACCGGATGAACGAGGCGGTCAAGCAGGCGATCGTGGCCGCCGAGGACCGTACCTTCTGGACGAACGACGGCATCGACGTGCGAGGGGTCATTCGCGCCGCCTGGAACAACGTCAGCGGCGGCGACCGGCAGGGCGCGTCCACCATCACACAGCAGTATGCCCGGGTCGCGGCCGACCTGAAGGGCGTCACCTACTCCCGCAAGCTGCGCGAGGCGGTGATCGCGTGGAAGCTCGACAACCGGTACAGCAAACAGGAGATCCTCGGCTTCTATCTCAACACCGTGCCGTTCGGCCGCGGCGCCTACGGGATCGAGGCGGCGGCGCAGGCGTTCTTCGGCAAGACCGTCGAGAAGGACGCGCCCGGTGCGCGGCAGGTGACGGTGGCCGAGGCGATGGTCCTGGCCGCGATGGTCAAACAGCCGGAGGCCCGCCCGGACGACCCCGACGGCCAGCCCGGATACGACCCGAGGCGCGGCCCCAAGGCACGCGAAAACTCTATCGACCGCTGGACCTACATCCGCGACGGCATGGTCCAGCTCGGCTACCTGTCACCGACCGAGGCGGCCGACCTCGCCTATCCCGACACGGTCCGGCCGAATGACCCGCGCTCGCAGCAGTCCGGCCTGGATCGCCCGACGGGTATCGTGGTCAACCACGTACTGAGCGAGTTGCGCCAGGCCGCCCCGTTCAAGGACAAGCCCGCCGATTACGTGCGCGACGGCGGGTTCCGCATCGTCACCACGATCGACAAGCGCGCACAGGACTCCGCCGAGGCGACCGCCGACATCCGCCGCGACACCGCGCCGGGAGCCGTGCGCGGCCAACCGAAGGACTGGCAGGCGGCATTGGTCGCCGTCCAGCCGGGGACCGGGCGGGTCCTGGCCTACTACGGCGGAAGCGCCGGCGCCGGCGCCGACTACGCCGGCTGGTACTACGCCGAGGACGGCGAGGCACGCGGCTTCGGCCAGCACCCGCCCGGGTCGTCGTTCAAGGTGTACGACCTGGCCGAGGCGCTGCGGCAGAAGGTGTCGGTCAAGGACCACTTCGACTCTCCCGCCACGAAGGAGTTTCCGGCCAGCGGGCGTACGAAGGACAGCCCCGCGGGACCCATCCGCAACTCCGCCCGGGCGGCCTGCCAGCCCGACTGCCAACTGTGGGAGGCCACCGTCGCGTCGCTGAACGTCACCTACTTCGGCCTCACGGAGAAGCTGGGGGTGGCCAACGTCATCGAGATGGCGCGGAAGGCCGGCGTCGAGTCGATGTGGGCCAACCAGCGGGGCGATCCGCAGCCGAAGCGGATCGACCTGCGGGAGACCACGGGCGCCCAGGCGGCGCCGCAGTTTTCCACCGAGGTCGGCATCGGCCAGTACGGCATCACCGTGCAGGACCACGCCAACGGACTGGCGACGCTGGCCGCAGGCGGCAAGCGCGCGCAGGCCCATTTCGTCCTGTCGGTGAGCAAGGGCGACGATCCCGTGATCACCGAGCGGCTGACCCAGACCGAGATCGGGCTCGACGCCGACCAGATCGACGAGCTGAACTGGACGCTGCGCCGGGTGGAGGCGGCGAAGCTGGGCAACGGATGGGACTCCGCCGGCAAGACCGGCACGTGGCAGGCCGGGCAGAGCACCACGCAGAACCTGCACGCGTGGATGGTCGGATACACGGGCGCGCTGGCCGCGGCCGTCTGGCTCGGCACGGTGGACGGCAAGCCGCTGCGCACCAAGGACGGCGGCTACGACGTCTTCGGAGCCAGCCATCCCGCGCCGATCTGGCGCCAGTTCATGACCGAGACCATCGCCGCGCTCCGGCTCGACCCGGACAAGTACCGCTTCGGCGCGCCTTCGTTCCCCCGGGAGACGCCAACACCGACGCCCCGACCGAGCGACACCGCAAAGGCGAGCCCGACCGACAAGCCATCGTCGCCGAGCGGCCCCCGGCCCACGTGCCGCCCGTCGCCCTGCGTGACGCCGACCCCGGTCAAGCCGAAGCCGACGCGAGCGCCGAGTCCCAGCCCGTCCGCCTCGCGCCTGGCCCCCGCGGCCCCGCCACCCTGATTCGGAACAGGCGTCGACGGGGTGGCTACATGTCGCCCGCGGACACGTTGAGGATGTTGCCGTCCGGGTCCGCGAACCAGACGGCCTTCATGCTCTCACCCATCGACGCGACGCCGTCCTTCCACTGCGCGTCGCCGAGGTCGAAGGTCATGAACGAGACCCCCTTGGCGCGGAGGCGGTCGACCTCGGCGTCGAACTCCGACGGTGGAACGTCGAAGCTGAGCGCGGTCGCCTTGTTCGTGCCGGCGTACCCGGATTCATAGAGAAATATGGATCCGTCGCCGCTGGCGTAGAAGACGCCTCCCATGCCGTCTCGCTGTGGCGTCAAGCCCAGTGTGTCCTCGTAGAAGCCGCGGGCCTTTGCCAGGTCGGTCGTCGGCAGCGTGCTGACCGGTGTGAACTGGGACAACATCGGACAACCCCCCTTCACCGGTTACGACGCTACGCCCATCCACCGCGCCCCGGAGGGGAACCCACAGCCTTCGCGTCGTCAGTCCGTACGCCGGCGCCGGTAGCGCAACGTGGCGGCGACGAGGCCGAGGACCAGCGGCACCGCGACGGCGACGGGGAGCGCGCCGCCGGCGGAGAGGGTCCGGCGGGCGGCGACCGTCACATGCACCGGTGGGCTGACGGCCAGCGGCCCGGCGCCGGCCGAGGCGTGGCCGTTGGGCAGCAGGACGAGGTAGACGTCGAAGCTGCCGGCGTTGACGGCCTGAAGGTCCCAGTCCACCGGGGTCCGTCCGCCAGGCGGGATCGGCGCCAAATCCCGCGAACGGATGCCGGACCAGTCCTCGGGGTCGACGTACACGTCGCTTGTCAGGCTGACCACGTCCAGGTGGGCGACGAACCGATCGGTCGGCGCGGTGCCGGTGTTCGCGATGACCGACGGCAGGGTGAACCGATCGCCGATCGCGACGGCCGCCTCTCCCTGGTCGAAGTGGATCTCCACCCCGCCGGCCGGGGCGTACCGCAGGTGCGGGGCGTGCGCGGCGGCCGGCGCGGCAACGCCGGCCAGGAACAGCATCGGTCCGAGTACGGCGGTCAAGCCGAGCAGTCGTCTCATGACCGGACCGTCCCCGCGTCCAGCCCGACGAGGCGTTCGCCCGCCACCACCAGCGCGCCGCCCAGGAGAGCCGCGGTCAGGGCGGGCGACACCAGGTAGGACAGGTCCTGGGTCCACGCGTGGCCGCGGACCAGGACGGCCGACACGTACTGCAACCCGGAGCCCACTGGGTTCAACCGGGTGAGCAAGGCGCCGAACCAGCCCTGCGGCGCGCCGCTGGGCAGCTGGGTGGGCGCGAACAGCGCCAGGAGGATGAACACGCTGACGGCGACGCTCACCTTCGGGGAGTTCGTGCGCGCACTGACGAACAGCCCCAGCGAAGCCATCGCGACGGCCAGCAGGGTGCCCACCGCGAGTTCGACCGCCAGCGCCGGACCCACGACGGACACACCCCGGCCGAGCACCCACACGTACGGGATCGAAACGACGAACGCACCGAACCATGGGGACACCGCGGCGACCAGCTTGCCGAGCACGATCTCCCGCCGGCTCGCGGGTGTCAGGAGCAGGCCTTCCAGGGTGCCGCGCTCGCGTTCCCCACTGATCGCGTCGGCGCTCACGACCACCGTGACGAGCACGCCGACTGCGGTGGCGATCTGCACGGTCAGGCTCGCGGCCTCCCGCTGCTCGAGGAAGTTGAGGACCTGGTTGGTGGCCGCGAGGTAGGTCGTCGCGCTCAGCAGCACGCTGTACGCGACGAGCAGCGCCGGCCCGCGCCCCGCGATCCAGAGGTCCCGGCATTCCTGTTCGGCGACGACCCGCCAGTCCCCGGCGGCCGCCGGGCGGGTGCCGGGAACGCGGGCGGCCCGGTCGACGGTCTCGGTCATCGGCTGCCTTCCTTCGTCATGGCGAGGAAGGCGTCGTTGAGGCGTCCGCCGTCGACCTCGTACCCGAGCACCGGCACACCCGCCGCGAGCACCGCCCGCAGCGCGGCGTTGAGCTCGGCCGCGGAGGCCACCTCGCCCGTCGTCGCGGAGACGCGCAGGAGATCGGGCCGTCCCTCCACGCCGTCCACCCGCAGGCCCGGGCCATCCGTGATCGCGTGCCGGGCGGCACCCATGAGCTCGACCGGTACGCGCAGTTGTGCCGATCGGGGCGCCGCCGCGAGGGCGCTGACCGCGGAGACCGAGCCGGCGTCGAGCATCCGGCCGCGCATGAGAATCAGTACCGTCGAGCACACCTCCTCGACGTCGGGCAGCGTGTGTGTGCTCAGGACGACCGTCGCACCGCGCCGCCCGGCCACCTCGCGCACGATGTCGAGCACCTGCCGCTGGCCGGCCGGGTCGAGCCCCAAGGTGGGCTCGTCGAGGAAGACCACGACGGGGTCGTTGACCAGCGCGCGGGCGATCCCGAGCCGTTGCTTCATCCCGCGGCTGTAGGTGGCGACCCGGGAACCCGCACGCTCGCCCAGGCCGACCTCGTCCAGCAGTCGGTCCGCCAGTCGCGCCGCGTCCGCCCGTGACCGGCCGAACAGCCGGGCGTAGTAGCTCAGGTATGTGTTGCCGGTCTGCTGGCCGGGGTAGCCGGCGCTCTCCGGCAGGACGCCGATCAGGCTCCGGATCGCCCCCGGCTCGGTGCCGGGGATGCCGGCGATCGAGAACCGTCCGGCGGTGGGCGCGAGCATGGTGGTGAGCAACCGGATGGTCGTGGTCTTGCCGGCGCCGTTGGGCCCGAGCAGGCCCAACACCTCGCCCGGACGCGCCGTGAAGGTCAGACCGTCCACCGCGGTCCGGGTGCCGAACCGCTTGGTCAGATCCACCGCTTCGATGGTCGCATCCGGCATCGTGACGCCCCCTTCGAGGCCATCCACCGTAGCCGCGGCCACCTGAACCCGGGCTGAACGGCTTCGGCAAGGAGGGCCGCGCCACACAGCGTACTGGCCGATCCGTTGACCCAGGTCTCTGTCGATCGTGCCGGAGCGATCAAGGGGCCACGACGAGTGCCTGAGGGGCGGCCTGCTTCATCCGCGTCTTCAGCCAGGCGAGCTGGGTCGCGGTCTGCTTGTCGCAGCGTTGTACGACGTCCTGCAGGCCGGTATCGCGAGCGCCCGCGGCCGCCTGGCCGACCAGGATCCAGGAGATGTCGCACTCGCAGGCCATCAGGTAGAGGTCGTGCAGGTCGTGGAGCAGCCCGAGGGCGCCGCCCCGCGCGCGTACCGCTGGGCGTATGGCTGCAGCGCGGCCACGTGCGCGTCATACTGCTGTGCCAGCCGCTCGCACAGATGCCGGACGTCCGGTTCGTCGCGGTGCGCCCGCGCCACCTGCCGGTAGGCGCCGGCCAGGTTGCGTTCGGAGCGGTGCAGCAGGCCGAGGTAGTGCGCGAGGTGCATGCTCATCCCTCCCCGCCGGCGACCCTGCTCACCGCGACCGCTGCGACCTTGAACAGCGGCTGCTTTGACACCGGGTCCCACGCGGTCATGGTCATCTCGTTGGCCGCGCGGCTGTGCGGCCGGTCTGGCACGTCCCAGTAGCCGTAGTGGAAGGGGACGAACACGACGCCGGGCCGTACGCTGCCGATCCGTGCCCGGGCCACCACCTCGCCGCGGCGCGACTCGATGCGCACCAGGTCGCCGTCGCCGACGCCGAGCGCCTCCGCGTCCCGCGCAGCGAGCTCGGCCCACACCTCGGGCGCCGCGGCCTCCAGCTGCGGCGCGCAGCCGCCCGGCTGCTTCGCGCGGTACTCGGTCGCGGTGTGCTCGGCTCCGGTGAGCAGGTCCTGGCCGTACGTCTCGCAATCGTCCGGCTCGGTGTGGAAGCGGGCGTCCCCGGATAGCCGTTCGGTGCGGTCCGGCGCGTCGACCGTGCATGGCCTCTGGACGCCGCTGCCGCCGCGCAGCTTCGCGTACGTGAGGCCGGAGTAGTCGCAGGGCCAGCCGGCGCGACCGGTCCACGATCCGTCCCATGGCGGTGTCCCAGTCGGTCTCCACGAGACGCTCGCCCTCGCGGACCAGCGGTCGGGTCAGCCGGTCCGGACCGTTGTTGGCCGGCCAGCCGTAGAGGTCCTTGGGATCGAGCCGGCCGTGGTTGACCCGGTCGAACGGGCGGCCGCGGACGCTGGCGAGCCGGCCGTCCTTGACCGCGATGTCCATGGCATCGCCGTTGGAGTGCGGCATCGACGCCGCCGGTACCCTCCGGTCCACCTCCGCCTCGGTCAGGTCGCCGTCGAGGACGGCGTCCACCCGGGCCGGCCACGGCTCGCCCGGGGCGTAAGGGGTGCGGGCGCCCCACGGGTCGGCGATCCGGTAGCCATGCTTTGCCACCTCCGGCGTGACGTTCCACAGCGGCATGCGGGTTCCGGTCGCGCGGGTGAAGAGCCAGTCGACGACGGTGACCGGCACGACGGCTCCGGTCGCGATAGGCAGCTGCGTGGGCGGCTGATGCGTCACGAGGGCGACCGTCCCCGCGACGACCACGGCGAGCGCGAAACCCGCGAACAGACACAAGCTGACACGCCTGGCGGTTCTGGCCGAGGCCACCTACGGGGCTCTGGAACGGCTCGTGCCGCCCGCCGACCCGGTCGCCTGAGCCCGCCCGCCTGTCGCCTGATCGACTGGCGATGGGGGCCGAACGGCATGTCGGCTCGGGCCTGCGCCCGAGGAGCCGGGCGAGTAGTGGGTCGCGCTTCGAAACGCTGCGTCTAGGCAGCGGGGCAGGCCGCCTCGACGAGAGTGCGAGCGGCGGCCTTGGCCGCGGCGGGTGTGGTGGGGTCGGCGTCGAGGACGCCAGCGGATAGGCCGCCGTCGAGCAGCAGGGTTATCTGGCGGGCGAGTAGCTCGGCGTCGGCGGCATGGGCGCGGCGGGCCAGGTCGGTGAGCCAGGCGCGCACGACGGTCTTGTGCTCGACGGTGCGGGCGTGCACGTCGCTTCGCGGGTCGGACTCGGCCGCGGTGTTGATGAAGGCGCAGCCGTGGTAACCGTCGCGTCGGCAGGCGGAGGCGAGGGCGTCGAACAAGCCGACCAGCTGGTCGCGGGGGTCCTCGCCGGCGTCTCGGGCGGCGGCCCGTAACTGGCCGAACCAGGCCTGGTCGACCTTGTCCAGGTAGGCAAGGACGAGGTCGTCCTTGCGCGGGAAGTGTTTGTACAGGGTGGCCTTGGCCACGCCGGACTCGGCGATGACCGTGTCGACCCCGACCCCGCGCGGGCCGTG
Organism: Asanoa sp.; assembly: GCA_036520275.1. Taxonomy (GTDB): domain Bacteria; phylum Actinomycetota; class Actinomycetes; order Mycobacteriales; family Micromonosporaceae; genus Asanoa. The sequence goes on along the minus strand of DATDJX010000156.1, from coordinate 6,941 downwards.
GGCGTAGAACAGCCGGAACGCGGCCTCCAGGATGCGCTCGCGGGCCGGCTGTGCGGTCTGGCCCATCGGGTCCTCCTTCCGCAATGCGACCTCGATCTTACAGACAAGTCTGTGCGGTCGTCGAACGACCGCGGTCATGATTTGCCTACAGGAGCAGCCGAGTTGCGTAGACAGACCTGTCTGCTAATCTGTGCGCGTACCGCCTTGATGCTTCGAGGAGTCGCAACGATGAAGATCGCAGTATTGGGTACGGGCATCGTCGGTCAGGCCGTCGCCGGCCGGCTGGCGGGGCTGGGCCACGAGCTCAGCATCGGCACGCGCGCTGTGTCGATTCTCGCGTTGACCGCGGCCGGGGTCGACCCGCGGAGACTGGCCGACGGCGACCACACGGCCCTCGTCTCCGGCGACGACGCCGAGGCGAAGAAGACCGTGATCGGGCTGCTGGACTCGTTCGGCCACACCGACGTCATCGACCTGGGCGACCTGAGTACCGCCCGCGGCACCGAGATGCTGGTGCCGGTCTGAGTACGACTGATGGGCGCGCTGAACACCCCGTGCTTCAACTTCAAGATCGTCCGCTGATCCGCACCGGCCCGTCACCAGACAGGAGCGTGCCCGAATGACCGAGAACACCGACTCACCCGCCGCCAACTCGATGGCCGGCAAGACCGTGCTCATCACCGGCGGCACCGGCGGCATCGGGAAGGCCACCGCGGTCGGCCTGGCCCGGCTCGGCGCCCGCGTTGCCATCACCGGACGCGACCCGGCCCGCGCCAAAGCCGCTGCCGCCGCCATCCGCGCCGCATCCGGAAACCCCGCCGTCGACGCGTACGCCGCCGACCTGTCCGCGCAGGCGGAGGTACGCCGCCTCGCGGCCGGGGTCCTCGACGCGTACCCGCGCCTGGAGGTGTTGGTCAACAACGTCGGCGGCTTCTGGAACACCCGGCACGTCACCGCCGACGGCCTGGAGCACACGTTCGCGGTCAACCACCTGGCCCCGTTCCTGCTCACCCACCTCCTGCTGGACCGGCTGATCGCCAGCGCACCCGCCCGGATCGTCACCGTCTCCTCCGGCGCGCAGGCCATGGGTCGCATCGACTTCGACGACCCCCAGGGCGAGCGCTCGTACTCCGGACAGCGCGCCTACAACCAGTCCAAGCTGGCCAACGTGATGTTCACCTACGAGCTGGCCCGCCGGCTGGCCGGCACCGGGGTGACCGCCACCGTGCTGCACCCAGGCGTGGTGCGCACCGCGTTCGGCGCCGAGGACCCGGCCCGCTGGCAGCGGGTGTTCCTACCGCTGGTCCGCCCGTTCCTGAGGACCCCTGACCAGGGCGCGCGAACCTCGATCTACCTCGCCTCCTCGTCCGAGGTCGACGGCGTCACCGGCCGCTACTTCGCCAACGGCAAACCCAAGACGTCCAGCAGGGCCTCGTATGACACCCCGGCGCAGGCGCGGCTGTGGCAGATCAGCACCGACCTGGCGGGCCTCACGACGCCGTCGTCAACCAAGGACGGCGGCGCATGAGACTCGGCGTGCACGTCGTCCGCTTCGATGTCGCGGGCGGCACCGCGGCCATCGGTCCCACCCTGGCCGCGGTCGGCGAGGCCGCCGAACGGGCCGGCGTGACGAACCTGTCGGTGATGGACCACTACCTGCAGATCATGGGCGACCCGGCCGCCCCGATGCTGGAGGGCTACACCACGCTTGCCTTCCTGGCCGCGCACACCCGCACCGTCGAGCTACAGCTGCTGGTCACCGGCGTCACCTATCGCCACCCCGGCCTCCTCACCAAGATCGTGTCCACATTGGACGTGCTGTCCGGTGGGCGGGCGGTGCTCGGCATCGGCGCCGCCTGGTTCGACCGGGAGCACGCCGCCTACGCGGTGCCGTTCCCGCCGCTGGCCGAGCGGTTCGATCGGCTGGAGGAGGCGCTGCAGATCGCCCACCAGATGTGGAGCGACAACGACGGGCCGTACGAGGGCACGCACTACCGGCTGGCCGAGACCATCAACTCGCCGCAGCCGCTGGCCCGCCCCCACCCACCCATCATGATCGGCGGCGCCGGGGAGAAGAAGACGCTGCGGCTGGTCGCCCGCTACGCCGACGCGTGCAACCTGTTCGCCCGGCCCGACACCGGGCCCGCCGCGGTCGAGGCCAAACTCGACGTGCTGGCCGCGCACTGCGCCCGGGAAGGGACCGACTACCACCGGATCCGCAAGACGATCCTGTGGACCGGCCCGCTGGAAACCACCGCGGCCGGCGGTGCGGCGTTCGCCGACCAGATGCGCGGCTACGCCGAGCTCGGCATCGACGAGGTCCACGTGATGCCGTTCACCGCCGACCCGGTCGCCTTGGTCGACGGCCTCGGCGACCACGTCGTACCGCGACTGTCCGCCCTATGACCGGTGGCCCCGGCCTACCGCGCTGCCCGGCCCGAGGCCGCCCGGCGGGGGCACCCGGGCGGCTAGCCAGCACGGCGGCCATCCGGGACTGGATTGCCGCCTCGGCTGCTCGCCGCCCACCGAGTTGATCGCGGCGTCGGCCGCGGGCGCCGCGCGAAGACCGCTCAGCAGCAACGACACCATGGAGTCGAGGTCGGCATCGATGGCCGGATCGGCCCACTCGGCGGCGTGCGCGGGCGGGGCCGCCCGCCGGCAGGGGGCCGACGGGGTCAGGGAACCGGTGGACGGCCGGCGGGTCGCTCGGCCATGAGGCGTTCCAGGGTGCGTCGACCCATCCGGCTCATCGCGCGGTTGCTTTCGGCGTAGTACCAGACTGCCCCCATCGCCTGCTCGAAGGCCCACGCCTTGCCGCGCTCCCATTCGAGGTCGTCACAACCGAGTTCGTGGCGGAGCACGCGGCGCGGTGCGGCCTCGAGCAGATGCCACGCACACACGAGATCCACCGCCGGGTCGGCCGGTCCGAGGCCGCCCACGTCGAGGACTCCGGCCAGCTGCCCGTCGGACACGAGCACGTTGCCGGGAATGAGATCGCCGTGGGTCATCACATCCCCGTCCCTACCGCGCGGCAGGCGTCGCATGACCGTCCACATGCGCCGAAGCCGCGAAACGTCCAGGAGCCCCTGGCTGTGGCCGAAGCACGTTTCCATCCACACGTCGTGGGACCGCAGATCGCCTCCCCGGCCTTTCCCGCTGAACGTCCGGCCGCGCGTGTCGATCGCGCGCACGTTCGCGATGAACTCGGCCAGGTCGCGAGCGAACGCGGTCGAACCGCCGGGATCCGCCTCGGTGGCAACGACGCCGGGCAACCAGGTCTGCACGGCCCACGGAAGCGGGTAGCCCGCCCCGGGTTCGCCGATCGCTACGGGCACGGGCGTGGCGAACCGCGTACGACCGACAAGCTCGCGGGCCGCTTCTGCTTCGGCTTCCAGCCGGCGCCGCGTCGACCCGACGTCCCGGGGTTCGAGCGGGAACCGAGCCCCGATGTGGTCGCCGATCCGGAAGATGGCGTTGACCGTCCCGTGCGAGGCGACGCCCCGGATGGGCATGCTGCGCCATTGCGGGAACTGCTCGTCGACGAGTTCGCGGACAGTTTCCAGCGACACGGTCAGCTGGTTGGCGTGCATCTGCACTCCGGGAGCGTCACGCGTCTCGATCTTCGGCGCAACCCACGTATTGCCGTGCCGCGTCAACCGGCTCGGGCCGGCAGGTCCAGGTCGAGCCGGAGCCAGCGGGCGAGGTCCTTGATCTCGCGGGTCACTGCGGCGGTCGCCGCCGCGGTGAAGGGGACGTCCTCGTGGATCGCATCGACCCGCAGGACGCGGCCCCCGCGGTCCGCGGTGGCGTCGAGCTTGCCCACCAGCCGGTCGCCGTACCGGATCGGCAGGGCGTAGTAGCCCCACCGCCGTTTGGCGGGCGGCTTGAACATCTCCAGCGCGTAGTCGAACTCGAACAGCTCGACCATGCGCTTTCGGTCGTGGACCAGCCGGTCGAGCCGGGACAACGGGGCCGCCCGTCCGGCGAACGGCTGGGCCGGCTGCGCGGGGTCGACGCGCCACAGGCCGTTGACCCCCTCGACGACCGCCGGTTCACCCGCGTCGCCCACATGCCACGGCTCCACCGGGCATTCCTGCCCTCGCGCGCGGGCGATGCCCGGCCCGCCAGGTCCCACAGGCGTTCGCGCCCGTCCCGGCCGGAGGTCGCGACCTCGCCGCGGAGCACCATGAAACGAGCAGCATGCTCACACTGCGATCGTCGTTCCACCCGGACGATCCCCACCGGACCTGGCAGGTGTCGGGAAGCGCCGACAACGGCAGCGGGCCGTCGACCTCGAGCCGGTCGAGGATGTCCCGGCGGCACGTGTCATTGGCCCGTACCCAGTTCCCCTGGTGCTGCTGCCAATCGCGCATACCGGTGCGTGTCGACCACCCGGCCATCTCAGCCCGGTACAGCGCGACGTCCTCCCGGGGCCGGATCATCCCGCGCAGCTCGACCAGCGTCCGGTCCTCGAGCCCGGCCGTCAGCTCCGCCGGGGCGTACGACGACCCGAGACGACCCCAGGCCACCAGGTCGGCGCTCGGCGCGACCGCGGCTGTCGCGTCGATCTGGAGCAGGGTCAGCCGGCGTACGACGTCGAGCAGCGCTGCCGGCCGCCGGCGATCCAGGAGCTGGGCACGCGCGGCGATCCGGCGCGCGTCGCGTCGCGAGAGCTCGTGGACGATCACCCTCCGCAGGCTAGGTGACCGCCCGATCGGCCGCCCATGGGTGTCGTCGAGGCGGCATCAGGCCCGGGCCGCCTCGATGAAGAAGTCGGTGGCGAAGCCGAGCAAGATGCCGCCCAGCAGGCCCCAGTACAGCAGGTGGCTCCGACCGTGCTTCACCGCGACGGCGACCAGTTGCACGATCACGTAGAGGATGGACCCCGCCGCGAGCGCGAGGAACGCCAGGTAGACGTATTCGTTGACGAACGACTGGCCGATCAGCGTGCCCACCAGCGTCGGGCCGCCGCCGACCAGGCCGAGGAGCACGAGGAAGCCCCAGCCGGGCCGCGCACCGGCCAGCGGCGCGGTGATTCCGAAACCCTCGGTGGCGTTATGCAGCCCGAACCCGATGATCAGAACGATGGCCAGGCTCAGCTCGCCGGCGGCGGCCGACTGTCCGATGGCGAGCCCCTCGGCGAAGTTGTGCAGCCCGATCCCGACCGCGATCAACAGGGCGAGCCGCCGGGCGGGCTCCGCCAGCGCCAGCCCTCGGACCGGCGCCGCGACCGGCTCGTCGACGGCCATCGCGCCGGGGCCATACCGGCGGTGGGCGCGGGCCGACATCCACCGCTCGTAGTAGGCCAGCCCCAGCAGTCCCACCGCGAGACCGAGGACGGCCAACGGAGCCCGCAGCGCGAACGTGGACCACGGTCCCTTGCCGGCGACCGCGTCGACCAGCGACTCCTCGACCGGATCGGCCGTGTGGGACAAAACCTCCCAGAGCAGGAAGACCAGCACACCCGTCGCCGTGGCGTTCAGCACCTCGCGTAGCCGCCGGCTGGGCGTCCTGAGCCGGCCGATCGGGAGGCCGAGGAAGATGGTGAAGCCGGCGATGGCGCCGAGAACCGCGATCTGGGCCTTGCTCATCTCCGACGCCTCCGGTCATCGCCGATGCCGACCCGAACGCATCGGGCTCCTGCCGACAATAGGTAAGCCTGACCTAAGTGCGCAAGGTTTTGGCTCAAGCCGGGCCGTTCGGCGCCGGGATCGACGCCGACGTGTCCGACCGGGAGCGAAAACGGGTTTCCAGCGTGTGCTTCATGACCGCGATGCCGCGGTCCATCATCTGGCCGACCACCGTGGCCGCCCCGTGCGGCAGTACGTCCGCGATCCAGACGAACGTTGAAGCGCCGCCCGGTGCGGCCGAGACTTGCGCTGAGGCGTTGTGGTGGGTGAGCCCCAGGCGGCTCTCGGTCACCGACCAGACCAGGCGGCGCTGGTCGTCGTCGATGTCGACCAACGCCTCCCGGGCCACCGCGCCGTTGAAGAAGGTGACGATGCGGTCGTCGCCGTCGAGGCTGGACTCGACCACGAACCCGGGTGCCAGCCGCTCGTGCGGAGCGCCGAAGTCGCAGACGGCCGCCCAGACGTCATCGGGCGAGGCTTGGATGAGGATCTCCCTGCGTACGGATGCCATACGGCCAGTCTCGCGGCGCCGTCCGGCCACGTCTTGACGATCCTTGCAGGCCTGTCGCCGGACCCGAACAGCTGGCTTCCGCGAGGTCGCCCGCCACTAGCCTGAGATCGCTGGGGATGCTCCGATCCGCTAAGCTGCGCGACCAACGAGGAGCTCCCATGCGCGCAGTGGTGACCACGACCTACGGATCCGCGCCAACAGTCACCGAGCTGGACACGCCGACGCCCGGCCCCCACGAGGTCAGGATCGAGGTTCGTGCCTCGTCGATGAACGGGTTAGACGTCGCGCTGGCCAGCGGCTACCTCAAGGGCTTGATGGAACACCGGTTTCCGGTCGTGCTCGGCCGGGACTTCGCCGGCGTGGTGGACCGGGTCGGCCACGACGTGAGCCGCTTCCGCGTCGGCGACGACGTCTTCGGTGTCGTGCTGACCCAGCCGCTGCACGCCGGGGCCTTCGCCGACTACCTCGTGGTCCCCCAGGACCACAACATCGCGGCCATCCCGGCCGGGCTCGACATCGCCACCGCAGGCGTCCTCGGTCTCGCCGGCGGTCGAGGCGATCTCCCCTCAGCCCGGCGAGACCGTGCTGGTATCCGGGGCGACCGGTGGGGTGGGTGCCCTCGCGGTGCAGATGTGTGCGGCGAACGGAGTCAAGTCATCGCCACCGCCGCCGGCGCGGAGCAGACCCACGTGCGCCGGCTCGGCGCCGCGCACACCGTCGACTACACCGACGACCTGGCGCCGCAGGTACGGGCGATCGCACCCGACGGCGTGCACGCGGCGCTGCACTTCGCCGGCGAC
>DATDJX010000155.1:0-4157 GCA_036520275.1 Asanoa sp. | reverse complement strand
TCCGGGTCGAGCATCACGACGTGGTCCAGCTGACCGTCGAACGAGTCCTCGCGAACGACGGTCGCGCCGGCGGCGGCGAGCTCGGCCGCCTTGGCGCGGACCCACTGTTCGTGCAGATCGGGATCGACGGGGCGGCCTCCTGCTACCCGTATGTCGATGTGCATCCGGTTCTTGGCGGTCTTGCGCTCAGGCACCTTGAGAAAGCCTATGGCCGGCCGCACGCCGTCGGGGTCGACCAGCGCGCCCCATCGTCGACGTCGTACCCGGGCTCGCGGATGTAGCCGAGGGCCAGCGCCCAGAAGGCCGCGAGCCGGTGGCGATCCGCGGCGTCGCAGCCAAGGGTCCAGTGTGTCGTCATGTCACCGAATCTATGGGTCCGCGCCGAGAGCCGCTGAGTCCGCTGCGGCTGACGCGCCGGCGCTCGCCCTCGGAGCGGCTGCGCCCATCGGTGTGGGGGCGGCACTGCCCGGAGAGAAGCTCAGCGATCATTGAGCGGATTGCCTACCCGAGGCCGCTACATGTAGAATGGCTACTCATGGAAGTCGTCCTGGCCATCCACGTCGCCGCGGGCCTGACCGGCGTCGTCGCCGGAGCGGTCGCGGCGTCCGCCCGCAAGCGCGCCGGACGGCACCCCGCCGCCGGACGAATCTACCTCGGCGCCCTGGCCGTCCTCGTGGTCACGGCAGGGATCATGGCCGCGATCCGGTGGCCTGACGACGTTCACCTGCTGGTCATCGGCTCGGTCGCCGCCGCCCTCGCGTTCGGAGGTTGGCGGGCCCGCCGTCGCCACCGGCCGGGATGGGTGCGGCGGCATGCGATCGGCGTCGGTGGCTCTTACATCGCGCTGCTCACGGGGTTCTATGTGGACAATGGGCCGCAGCTGCCGATCTGGGACCGGCTGCCGTCATGGGCCTTCTGGGTCCTGCCTTCGGTCGTCGGCATCCCGCTGATCGCGAGGGCGTTGCGCCGATACGGCAGCGGCGCTAGCCGGCGGCCAGCTCGAGCCGGGCGACCCGGCGCATGGCCACGCCCGCGGAGACCAGGCGTGTCCCGCTGACCGACGCCGCCACCGCGAGCCACACCCGGTCGTGGTCGGCCGGTGCGTCCAGCGCCGCGGCGAGAAGCATGACGTCGGCGACGATGCAGGCCGCCGCGGCGAGCACCGCGGCGCGGCTGCTCCAGGCGGCTGCCATCGGCAGCCGCGCGCCAACGACGCCGATCACCGCCGCGGGCACGGCGACGGCCAACAGGAGCGGATACAGCGGCACGGCGGTGAGCAGCGCGGTGAACCGGCCCGGGAGGTCGGCCGCCGGCCCGGCTGCCAGCCATGCCGAACCGACGACTGGGCCGCTGAGGATCAGCGCCAGGCCTGTGCGGTGCGCGGCGCGGGGCGCCAGTTCGGCGGCGTAGCCCGCCGCGAGGTCGTCCGCGGCGCCAAGCTCGGCGATGGCCGCCGCCGCGGCCGCGGCGGGCGCCACGTCGGCGGCGATGCCCGCCTCGACGGCACAGGCCAGCCCGTCACCCACCTCGGCCACGACCTCGTGGCGGTCGCGGGCCGATGCCGGCAGGGCGGCGTCCAACCGGTCGAGGTACGCGTGGACAGCCTCCGCCGCTCCCTCCGGCAGGGACAGGGCGTTGACGGGCCGCCGCCGCATAAGTACAGACGTTACGCGTGATCCGGGACGGGCGCCCCGGTGGCCAACAGGCCGGCCGGTTGGCGCATGATGCCGGGCCGGGCGCGGTGGGAGACCCGGGTGTCGCGGCGACCGGGCCGGCTTCGCGCGTCGTCCGCAGGTGATGCGAATCGCGGGTTCGGAAAGGGCGAACGCCGGGGTCAGGGTCGCCGGCAGGCTTACCCGAAGTCCTCGGGCGTGAAGTCCCGGGGCTCGATCATCACCAGCCAGTTGCCGGAGTTGTCGCGGGCGACCGCCTCCACGCCGTACGGCCGCTCGTCCGGCGCCTGCACGAACGCGACACCCTTGGCGCGCAGCTCGTCGTACGTCTTGCGGCAGTCGTCCACCCGCAGACCGAAGGCAAACATGCCGCCCTCGTCGAGCGCGCGCAGCATCGCGTCGGCCATCTCGGGCGAGTACGGCGGCCCGGGTCGTCCAAGCTGGACCTCGATCTCGGGCTGGTTGGGGTGCCTGACCGTGCACCAGCGATACGAGCCGTCGGCCAGCGTGATGTCGGTGTGCTCCTCGAAGCCGAGGACGTCGACGTAGAACCGCTTCGACTCGTCGATGTCCTTGACCGTCACGCCCACGATGGAGATGTTTGTGATCATGTGACCAAGCTAGGGCGCGGCGGGTGGCTCCGGCTTCTCCTCGGTTGCGCAGCCGCCGCCCCGCTCGGCGAGGCCCCACATGAACACGAAACACCCCGGGATGCGCGGCGCGCCGGTCGCCGCCCAGCGGCGCTGGAACTCGCTCGGCGACTCGCCGACCAGCTCGCGGAACCGGCTGCTGAACGAGCCGAGGCTGGAGAAGCCGACGGCATGGCAGACCTCGGTGACGGTCAGGTTGGTGGCGCGCAGCAGGTCCTGGGCGCGCTCGACGCGTCGCCGCGACAGGTGGGCCGCGGGTGACACACCGTACGTGGCGGTGAAGAGGCGCTGGAAGTGGAACTTGCTGATGCCCGCAACCGCGGCGACGGACGCCAGGTCGAGCTGGTCGGTGTAGTGACGGTCGATGTGGTCGCGGGCCCGCCGCAGGTGCACCAGGAGGTCAGCCGGTGCGCGGCGGGGCGGAGCCTTCACCCACCCAGATTACGCTGGGCGAATGGTGGTGGCGGTGACCGGAGCCGGTGGGCTGCTCGGCCGGGCGGTGAGCGAGGCGTTCGGCGGCAGCGCGCAGGCGTTGACCCACGCGGATGTCGACGTGACCTCTCCCGCGTCGGTCGAGCGGGTCCTCGCCGACGGCGAGGTGGAGCTCTGCGTGCACTGCGCGGCCGACCCCGACATCGCGGCCTGCGAGCGGGATCCCGCCCGCGCCCGCGCCCTGAACACCGACGGCGCCCGCATCGTCGCCGAGGCGTGTGCCCGCCACGGCGTACGACTGGTGCACGTCTCGAGCGACTACGTCTTCGACGGCGCGCTGTCCCGCCCGTACCGCGAGACTGATCCGGTCAGCCCGCTACAGGTGTACGGCCGCACGAAGGCCGACGCCGAGTTGACCGTCCGCGCCGCGGCCGACGCGCTCGTGGTCCGGCTGCCGCTGCTGTACGGCGGTGGACCGGGCGCGCGCACGACCTTTCCCGACACGGTCGTAGACGCGATCCGGTCGGGCCGACCGCTGGACGCCGACGCACGGGAGACCCGGCAGCCCGCGCTCGTCGCCGACGTCGCCGACCGGATCCGCGCGCTCGCGCGCCGGTCCGATGTGACGGGCATCGTCCACGTCGCGCCGGACGACACGGTCACCAAGGCCGACTGGGCCCGGCGGATAGCGGTCATGCTCGGCGCCGACCCCGCCTTCGTCCGCCCGACGTACGAGGTGCCGGCGGTGCCACGGCCGGTGCGCTCGACCCTCGACAACAGCCGGCTCAAGGCGCTGGGTATCGCGCCACCGCGGTCGTACGCCGTCGCGACGGCCCACTACCTCAGCGGTCGGTAATCCGTTGGAACAGCACGTGGTCCTGCCACTCGCCGGCGATCAGCAGGTACGAGCGGGCGACCCCGATGCGCTCGAATCCGTTGCGCTCCAGGACCTTCTGCGAGCCGACGTTGTGGCGAAGCGTGCCGGCCTGGACGCGGTGCAGGTCGAGCTCGCCGAACGCGACGTCGAGGATCAGCCGTACCGCCTCCGTCGCGAGGCCGCGGCCGGTGGAGCTCTCGGCCACCCAGTAGCCGAGGTTGGCGCTCTGGGCCGGTCCGCGCACGATGCCGGAGAGCGCGATAGTCCCGACGATCGACCCGTCGTCGTCCAGGATCACACAACCGTACGAGGCGGCGTCGGAGCGCCCCGTCGCGATCCGTGACCGTTGACCGCCCGGTGTGTAGAAGGCGTCGTCGCGGATCGGCTCCCACGGCGCGAGGAACCGCCGGTTGGCCCGGTAGGCCGAGGCGAGGGCGGCAGCGTCGGCGACCTCGACCGCTCGGATTCGGATCATGGTCGCCAGCTTAAGCTCGTGGATGGGTACGGTCGGGGCGTGCGGCCCGG
>DATDJX010000154.1:0-2626 GCA_036520275.1 Asanoa sp. | reverse complement strand
CGGCGAGCGCATCCGCCCGGCGGTCGCCGAGCAGCTCGAGATCGCGCACCCGGTCGAGCCCGCGCTGGGCGTGCTGTCGTTCGTGGTGTTCACCGGACCGCCGCGCGAGGGCGGCCACGCGCGCAACGCAACGATCGTCGCACCCGGGCGGCTGGATCGCTCCGCGACCGGGACGGCGACGTCGGCGCGCATGGCCGTCATGGCGGCGCGCGGCGAGCTCGGCGACGGCGAGGAGTTCGTCAACGAGAGCGTCATCGGCACGCGGTTCGTGGGGAGGATCGTCAGGCGCCTGGTCCACGGCGGCGTCGAGGCGATCGTTCCGGCGATCACCGGGCGCGCCTGGATCACGGGCATGCACCAGCTCGTGCTCGACCCTGACGACCCGTTCCCCGAGGGCTTCCAGCTGCCCGACACCTGGGGCGCGGGCGCCCGCGAGACCCTCCTCGGGCGCCCGGGCTGACGAGGTCAGCGCCGCGCGACCGGCTCGAGCCGCGGGGCGTCGCCGGTCTCGAGGAGGGTCTTCAGATTGGACAGCAGCTCCGGCCAACCCTGGCTGACGAGCGGCAACACGGCGCTGTCGGGATCGAAGTCGTCGTGGACGAGGGTCAGCTTGACCTGCTCGCCATGTGGCTCGATCTCGAAGGTGACCTTCGACCGGCGCTCGCTCGACGCCTTGGCGACGAAGTCGTCGTCGAGCCCGACGCTCTCGGCGAACTCCGCCGTGAAGGTGTGGAAGGTGTAGGCCAGCCGGCGGAACGGCTCGGCCTCGAGCACCACCTGTGCGGGGTCGGCGATCGTCACGCCGTTCTGCTCCCAGGTCATCGTCGAGCCCGTCTCCCAGTCGGACTCGAGCGCGACACCCCAGTAGCGGCGGGTGAACGCCGGATCGGTCAGCGCCTCCCAGAGGCGCTCTGGGGTGGTCTTGATGTACGTGGTGTAGGCGAACTCGGTGCTGGTCATGGGTTCCCGCTCCAGTGCAGTCGTCAGGTCGGCGAGCGCACGCACGCGCTCGCGTTGGTACTTGCTGATCCACCGCTCGGAGATGGCGTTGATCGGCGCGGCGTTGAGGTAGTGCAGCTTCTCCCGGCCGCGCCACTGCGTCGTGACCAGTCCGGCCGCCTCGAGCACCGCCAGGTGCTTGCTGACCGACTGGCGCGCCATGTCCAGCCCGGAGCAGAGCTCGCGCAGCGTCTGCCCGCTGCGTGCGTTCAGGCCGTCGAGCAGTCGGCGGCGGCTGGGATCGGCCAGCGCCTTGAACGCCTCATCCATCCCGCTGTCGGAAGATGCAGCCATTTGGCTGCATGACACTATAGGCAGCCTATTGGCTGCATGTCAAGCGCTCGTCGTCATGCCGGTTCGGAGTCGTCCTCCAGGAGCCGGGTGAGCAGCCCGATGAGCTGGGTGCGGTCGGCCGGCGGCAAGGGGGCGAGCAGCCTCTCCTGAACGCCGGCCACGACCTCGTCCAGGGCCTGGAGCTGCTCGGTCCCGTCCGGCGTGATCGTGATGACGTTCCGGCGGCGGTCGTCGGGATCGGGGGCGCGCTGGATGAGCCCGCGAGCGGCGAGATCGTTGAGCGCTGCCACCACGTCGCTGCGATCGATGCTCGTGCGGCGCCCGAGAACGGCCTGGCTGGCCGGCCCGAACTCCTCGAGCGCGGCGAGCAGCCGGTAGTGGTATCCGCGGACGCCGACCGAGGCGAACCCTTCGGCGAGCAGCCGCCGCGCGTGCGCATAGACCCGGCTGATCAGCCAGGTCGGCATCTCAGCGACCCGCGCGGGCATCGCCTCGGCCGCCGGGTGCTCGCGCTTCATCCCGCCAGTCTAGGCAGTCGTGGGGGCGACCAACGTAACCCTCCCTTTACGTCCCCACGGCTACCGTCCGGGCGGGTCATGAGGCGCCGGCTCGGTCTGCTCGCAGTCGTGCTGGTCGCCGTCGCCGGGTGCGGCGGCGGCTCGCATCCGGACGCCCACGAGCGGGGCGCATCCACGGCGACCGCCGCGCCGGCGAGCAGCTCGAACCGTCCGTGCACCGAGCCCGGGGTCCGTGCGCAGGCGATCCGGTTTCGCACGAGCGACGGCGTCGTGCTGTCCGGCGCGGTCGTTGGGTCCGGGCCGGTGGGCGCGGTGCTGATCCACGAGTACCCGCGCGACTACTGCGGCTGGCTGCCCTATTCCGGCTACCTCTCCCGCCATGGCGTGCGGGTGCTGCTCTTCGACCTGCGCTGCTTCGGGCGCTCGCCCTGCCCGAGCGGCCGCGGCCGCGCGATCACCGACGTCGCCGCCGCCATGGGGGAGCTCCGCCGCCGCGGAGCGCAGCGGGTGGCGCTGGTCGGCGCGTCGATGGGCGGCGCGATCGCGGTCGTCGCCGCGGCCCGGCTGCACCCCGCCGCGGTCGTCGACCTCTCCGGAGAGCGCGACACGACCGGGCTGACGCCGGGGATCGACGCCGACGCCGACGCCGCTGCCCACGGTGTGACCGCGCCGGCGCTGTTCGCCGTCGCGCGCGGCGATCGCTACGTGTCGCCAGATGACATGCGGGCGGTGGCGCGACGGGTGCGCTCGGCGACCAGGCGCGTGATCGTGCTGCCGGCCGTCGCCGGTCACGGCTGGGATCTGCTGTTCGGGGT
>DATDJX010000153.1:0-3040 GCA_036520275.1 Asanoa sp. | reverse complement strand
GCGTTGGTCGAGATCCAGCGGGCCCTCACCGTGTTCCGCGGCCGCTTCGTCGGCAAGGTCAGCCCGATTCACCTGTTCTGGGGTGGCCTCGACCTCGCCGTGACTCGATTCTCCGGGCGCAGCGCCCCGCCGCATCCCGGCGGCGCCCCGAACTGCGGCCCGCACGTCATGCTGGAGGCCTACTCGCACGAGGTGAGCAGCGCGGGCTACTGGCCGGGCGGCGCCGACGAGGGCGTCTTCTACTCCTACGCCTACCCCGAGCCCGACGGCTTCAAGGATTTCCCCGTACGGCCCGAGAACGCCCACTACAGCACCGAACTCGGCGAGTTCGTGCTGCCGTACGCCGACGTCCGAGCCGCGGACAATCGACAGCAACACCTCCTCGACTTCCTCCAGAGCACGTACGAGGCCGCCGCCGAATGCGCCTCCTGGAACCGCCGTGCCCTCGAGCGTCACAGCACCACCTGACGCCGCGATGCACCCACGCTGCACAGCAACACCGTTCTGCGCCGGATGGGCGGTCATCAGCATCTCCCTCATAGATCAACGAGATTCTCGCTGACCCACCACGTCGTTGCGATGACCGGTCGAACCCGCCCGCCTTGGGCGTGGGATTCCGGCGGGTTCAGCGAGTAGTGGCCAGCCGTTCTCAACGTCCATCGGCGACCGAGAACTCGTCGCTTGCCTCGTCGCGGACGGCCGCCGCGACGTAGGCCAACGCACTGGCCACTTCCTGCTGCGCCACCGCGATCGGGTACAAGACGAAGCCGTGTACAGCCTCCGCGACCACCTCGAGCACGGCCGGGCTGCCCGCCGACCGCCAGCGGGCGGCCATGAAGAGGGAGTCGTCGAGCAGTGGGTCCTGGGTACCGACGACGAACCGGGCCGGCGGCATCCCGCTGAGGTCGGCGAACAGCGGTGAGATGTCGGGGTCTCGACGCTCCTCCGGGCTGCGGCCGGGCACGAACTGGTCGCTGAACCAGGTGATGGCCGGAAGGGACAGCACCAGGTTGCGGTCTCCCCAGCGCCGCGTGCTGGGCGTCATCGACAGGTCGTATGCACCGAAGGTCAGGAGCGCGGCGCGGAACGCGCCGGTGATCCCGCGCCGGTCCCGAAGCCGCAGCAGTGTGCTGACCGCGAGGTGGGCACCGGCCGACTCGCCGCCGATGACGAGCCGGTCGGTTCCGAACTCGCGCTGCGCGTTTGCCACCAGCCAGGCGGCGGCGTCTTCGCAGTCGTCGGGGCCGGCCGGGTACGGATGCTCCGGCGCGAGCCGGTACTCGACGCTGACCGCGGCGACGTCGGCGTGGTGCGCGAGCGCCGCGAGGAACGGGTCCTGGTTCGCCGCCGAGCCGAGCGTCCAGCCGCCACCGTGGAGGTGCAGGAACACGCCACGGACGGCGTCCGGTCTGACAACCCGGATCGGGATGTCACCGGCCCGACCCGGTACGGTTCGGTCGACCGCCTCGTCGAGGCGCACCGGGGCCGGAAAAGGTCCTGCGCCGCGCGCCCGGTCCGCGCGGATCCTCACCGGATCGTCCACGACGTTGACCGGCGGAATCGTCGACAGCAGCTCGGCGAGCTGCCGGTTGAATGCCCGGGTCTCCTCGATCTCCTCGAACCCGGTAGTCGCCACTCCGGCGACCGCGTCGAAAGCACTCATCCTCACAGGCTGACGCAAGTGGGGGCGCCAGCGGAAGCCGTGGTGCGCACTGCGACGGGCGTGGCGGCGATGGGGTACTCCCAGGTACCCCTGCAGTAGCTTGCCCTCGGTGGCTTTGAGGCCGGTTACCTCGTCATGCACGCGACGAAATCTGGGGCACCGCCCTGGTGGAGAAGCAAGCTCACTGGACACCGACGGCAACTGGCTCGGCGGTGGCCACACGCAGCCAGAATCGCCCGGCCGGCGGGATGCCGCTCCGGCCCGACGACCGGGCCGACGTACTACGGCGTACGCCACGCGGCAGGCGAGCCGAAGCCCGACCGCGGGCAAGATCGATCCGCCCATGGATGGGCCGACAGGCGGCTGCAATTGGCTGGACACTGGTGGATTTGTCCGGCGTCGAGACAGCGGTCGGCCCCCAACCTGTTCTCGCTGGTCAGGCGCCGATCGTCCATGTGGTGGCGGGTCCTCCAGGATTCGAACCCGGGTGGCTTTCACGACGGACTCGCAGCGGGCTGCG
This sequence comes from Asanoa sp., assembly GCA_036520275.1. GTDB lineage: Bacteria > Actinomycetota > Actinomycetes > Mycobacteriales > Micromonosporaceae > Asanoa. The sequence goes on along the minus strand of DATDJX010000153.1, from coordinate 857 downwards.
ACCCTCCAGCTATACCGCGGCGCGCGCCTCCATCGAGAAGCTGGACAACGCCATACCGCCCGTGTGGCTGCATGATCTACGGTGCCCGATACGCCAACCGTCTGCCAGCCCGGTGGCGGCACGGGATCGGCAGGCAGCGGGTCCAGAGGCACATTGCGACTCAGGTCCGTCGTCGTTCCCAACGTCGAGCGCCGAAGGCTCCCGAAACGCTGGCCCCGGCGGCCCGGCGTACATCAGATGGCCTGATCCGTGAGTACTCGCGGGCCGCATAACGCGGCCGCCATTTTCGGCACCCACACGCCGACACTGGAATCGAGCCACCCCGTGGCGGCAGCGGCAGGCCGTCTTCCCGGTGTGGACGGCCATCCGGCCGGCCAAGTGGTCCGGCTGCTCGAACAGCTCACGACGTCGACCCGCGCATGACGGCCCGAGTGTGCGACGGCGGCCGAGGTATCTGAGCGAGTCCTGTCTCAGGACGTGGGTGACACTCGGCCGGCCGTCGGCGCGGGCGACGGGTCCGCCACCCGGACGAGGTTCGCAACCGGGGCCGGTGGCGGCGTTAGGGACGCCTCGAGCTCCGCAAGCATCTGTTCCTGACCGGCGAAGGCGTTCCGCACCGACATGAGGTACTCGGCCCTGATCCGAGCCGTTCCCTCGGAGATGGCCAGACGTGCGCGTCTCCTCCGGTTCGGCTGGCCCACGTACGTCCAGACGACGTCGGGCCGCCGGACGGACCGCTCGGTCGAAATCGAGTGGGTGACGACTACTCGGTCGTAGTTGCCCTCTCGCGCGTCAAGATCTGGCAGGTGACCGGCTTCGACGAGGATGACGACACCCGAGACCGCGGCGTGCGGCGC
>DATDJX010000152.1:0-6260 GCA_036520275.1 Asanoa sp. | reverse complement strand
TGCGCTTCGCGACGCTCGCCGCGCTCTGCGAGGTGCTCAAGTGCCAGCCGGGCGACCTGCTGCGCTGGGAGGCCGAGGACGCCGCGGGCGGATGACGTGCCCCAGGGCGGGCGTGAAAACGCCTGGCACCACCGGCCCGTGCCGCGGCAGGTAGACCGCATAGACGTGGATTCCCGATCACCCGCAGCACCGTCCCGACCCCGTTGGGTAGATTCCGGTTGACCTGCACCGCACCGTCCTGGTCGATGCGTCGATCTCGTAACCGTCGCTGAGCCACTTCCGTCAACGGCAGCCCGAAGCTGCCGGGCCAGCCATGGGCCACAAGCGGGTGCCATCAGGGGCCAAGCCAGGCCGTCCAGGACCGAACCGACCAGCGGCTAACCGGCAAGACGACCCGATCTTGTCCAATTCCCAAGCTGCGAGTGCCTGACTCTGGCGCAACCGCCGCCCGATGCTCACGGATTGCGCACACCTGCGGTGGCAACAGGCGATTCGGGACGAGACCGGGCGACAGAGCGGTAGCCGGCAGACCTGCGGCGGCGTGGAGCCTGGCGCACCATTCACCACCAGGCAGCAGGATGGCTCGCCCCCTGAAATCGGAAGCTCGGCGGTTCGACCCCACCCCTGGCCACATAGCCTTTCGCCGGGCGGTGACCAGCGCAAACGCCGGTTACCGTTTCGCCATTTCAGAGACCCGGTTCGATGCCGACGGTCCGCGCCCGACCGCGGTTATCCCCCGATCGTGTTGGTCCACGCCGCAGCGACCGCGCTGACCGGCGGGGCGCTCAAGTGGCAGAAGATGCGCCGCACCGGAGAGGTCGCCGCCCAGCCGACCTGACGCTGAACGGCGCCCGACAGCGGCCGGTGGCGGTCGGCTCGTGCGGTCGACATCGCGCACGCCCAGCCGCGGAGACGGACCCGCTGAGTGTGGCGTTGTCCGGTGCGCTGGCCGGCGACGAGCAGGCGTTCCGGGTTCTGTACCGCGGGGTCCAGCCGGGCCTAGTCCGCTACCTGGGCAGCCTGGTCGGGATTGACGCGGAGGACGTCGCCGCTGAGACGTGGTTGCAGATCTGCCGGGACCTGTCGACCTTTCGCGGGGACATCCTCGGCTTCCGCAGCTGGTGCGCCACGGTCGCCCGGCACCGGGCGATGGACCACCTGCGCCGGCTACGCCGTCGACCCGAAACCACCTACAGCGACGACGTGCTCGCCGGGCTCGCCGACCTCGCCGACACCTCGGCGTCGGCTGCGGACGCCATCGCCACCGACCGCGCGCTCGCACTGATCTCGTCGCTGCCGCGGGCGCAGGCCGTCTTTCTGCGGGTGGTGGTCGGGCTCGACGCCGCCGCCGCGGCCGAGGTCCTGCGCAAGCGGCCCGGGTCGGTGCGGACCTCCACCTACCGAGGCCTGCGGCGGCTCGCCGACACGCTGGTGGAGCGACGCCGTGTCTGAGCTGCGGCGCGCCGGCGACAGCGATGTCGCCGCTGCCCGGGCGCACCGGCAGGCGGGTCAGATGTGCCACCGGCCATGGTCTGGTCGGCGGTCATCGTCGCCAACTCGGCCGGTACCTGCCCGGGCCATCGATCGCCTACCTTCGACCAGTCGACCGGGAAGGCCGTTACTGATGGCTCACGTAGGCACACGCTGACGATGGATACGCTCGCCGCGGTTGCCCGCGAACGGGTGGTTGTTGGCACGATCGCTGACCTGATCGTGGCGGCCGCCGCCGGGAGGACCCTACGCGTGGGCGTCGCCTGGACGCAGCCCGCCCAGGCGGTCTTCGTCGAGCTTCTCAACCGGGCGCTGCACGAGCGCGGGAGGGCCTGCCGCAGCGTGGCATCCAAGAACCATCCCGTCGCAGGCGAGGCGTCCGGGCGCGCCCACGGCACGGCCGGCGGACCGGCAGTGGCGGTGATCACCAGCGGCATGACGGACCCGGACGACAAGGAGCTGTGTCGTATCGATATCGAGCTGTACTCACACGTTCATTCCGCCGCACCGGTCGCCCAGGCATGGCAGGGCCACGATCGGCAGGGTATACGTGGCGCAGGCGACCGCCGGCCGGACGTCATCGTGGACTACCTGGATTCAGCCGGCCCGACGATCCGCCACGTCAGGGTGGGCTTGACGCCACAGCACTACCGGCATCAACCGACAAGCTCACCATCTGATCGGAGGGTGGGTCCGCCATGACCACCGCCGCCTCACACGACTCGCTCGACCCCGCGGCTAACCGGCAGACCCGCCGCGCCGATGAGCTCGAACACTGGCTGACCGACCTGCGAACCAACCTCAACCAAGACCCGGGCCTCAGGCGAGACGCCGGGCGGCCGACGGGCCGCGGGCGCCATCTTCGGCAGAGGCGCACAGGCCCGAGCACCGCCGCTGGTCTTCGATGGCTGCGGCGTGGCCCGACCCCACCGACCTCACCGCCACGCCGCGCGGACAGTGTTCGGTCCGGGCGTATCCGAGCCGGAATCGGGGCTACGCCGACTGCCGCCGCGCGGGCCTGGCCCGTCGTGGTACCACCGACCGCCTGGAAGGGCTTTGTCGAGAGGCGACACGAATGACGTGACGATGCCGATTGTCGGGCTGCTGCTCGGGTGCGGTGGCCTGGCCGTGTACTGGCTGGGGCAGCGCCGTCGGGGCCAGCCGACGAGCAGCCGACCCGCGGCGGGACAGAGAAGTGATGGCGCTGCGGCTGACCATCCTCGACGCCGCCGCCCCCGACGACAGCGCCGGCGAGAACACCGTCCGGACGCTGGTTGGCCTCCCCGACAAGCCTGAACCCGATCTGAACGGCCATCCGGCAAGTACGCGCACGCAGGACTGACCTCCCGTGCATGGTTGGCCGGCCGGCTTTCCGTGGCGCGACATCCGTCGTGCCAGGCCGCGCCCAGGTGGTGAAGGTGGAGCGCCCAACCGGAAGACCTTTCACCACCTGGGCGAGGCCTGGCTGGCTGTGGTGCGCGGCGATACTTCAGCGGCGCCCCGACCGGGTCCGGATTGCCCGCCCGCTGCGCGCCGGCCTCACCCCGCCGTGGCGATGACCGTCGGCGATTACCTGTGGCACTGGTACCGCAGGCGCAAGATCCAATCCGCCGCCCTGTACGGCTACGCCGGGCACATCCGCAACTATCTCGAGCCACACCTGGGCCCATCCCGATCGACGAGCTGCGGGTCGCACACATCCAGGCCATGTTCGACGCCATCACCGACCACAATCCCACGATCTAGTCGAAGTCAAGCGGTGTTGCGAGTTCACGCGCGGCCGTTGGAAGGGCTCGTGTCCGTCTCGCGCGACGCCACGTGGGCGCATTGATACCCGTCAGTGCCTGTCGGGGCCGAGCCGTATCAGCCGGCGAGGCGGGCCGCTGTCCGGCCGGCCCGCCGGCGTAGCACGAGCTTCGTCACCGATCGGACGACTGCGGTGATGCCGACCATGACGACTCCGAGGCCGGCGAAGAAGACGGCGTCCTCTGCTCGCGTCTCGTCGAACGCCACGTCGACCGCGATCACGGCGAGGCAGCCCAGGGTGGCCTGCCAGAAGCGGATGTCGCCCCGACCGGCGAGTACGCCCGACACGAGCGGCACACCGATCAGCCCGGCGAGATATCCCCACGACGTGTCCCCCGTTAGCGCGAAGAGCACGAGCGCGACGGCCATGCCCGCGGCGTAGACGCGAGCGTGTGGCGCGGTCGCGGTTCGGTTTATCTTGTTCATCGGTGACCTCCTCGATGTCGCGCGGCCTCGCCGCGCTGTCACCGCTCACGCTGCGGGCCGACGCCCGCCGACGCACGGGACAGATGTCCCGGACCGGCCGGGACGACCTCCCGCCTCCGACCTCTGTCGCCGCGGCACGCCGCGGAGCAGACTTCGGGCGTGAGCGACACCGCGCTGCGCCGACTGGGCTATATGGCCGGCGTCGCGTGGGTCGCGTTGACCGTCGCCGGCCTCGCGCTGTACCTGCCGTCCGTTGAGGCGCCGTTCGACCTCCTCGAGGGCAACGTGGCGAACAACGCCGCGCTGGCCCTGTCCCTCGGGGTGATGGCGCCGGTGCTGACCACCGCCCGGCCCCGCAACCCGCTCGGCTGGCTGCTGCACGCCTTGGCGGCGATCAACGCCGTCGTCATCGCCTGCTCGGGCTATGCCGTCCGCGCGGTGATCGAGGCGCCGGGGTCGCTGCCGTGGGGTCGCTACGTCGCGCTCGGCGCCGCGTTGTGGCCGCTTGCCTTCGCGCCGATGTTCACCGTGCTCCTCGAGGTTTACCCGTCCGGGCGGCCGACGTCCCGCTGGGGCCGCCTGCTGGTGGGGGTGAGCGTCGCCGCGGCGCTGGCCGCTTCCGCGGCGCTGGCGCTGGCCGACGAGTCGTATAACGACCTGCTCCCCGGCTCGGTTGACCCGATCGCCACGCGTGCCATGCAACCTGTGGTCGAGATCGTTGCCGCGGCCGCCGCCCTGGTTCTCCTGGCGACGGCGCTCGCAACCTTCGGCCACACCGCGGTGCGGCTTCGGCGCGCAAGCAGCCCGGAACGGGAGCACCTGGCGTGGCTGGCCGCGGTGACGCTGCCCCTGCTCGTCGCCACTTTCTTGGCGCGCCCCCGCCGGTGGTGTTGCTCTGCGTACTGCTGTGGCCGGTCGGCATCGTTGTCGGCGTGCTGCGCTACCGGCTGCTGGACATTCGGCTCGTCCTTCGCGGCACGCTGGTGTACGCCCTGCTCGCCGCGCTGGTGCTGGCCGCGTACGCCGGGGTCATCGCCGGCCTCACAGCCGTCATTCCACGTAGCGTGCTGCCCTCGGTGGTCGCTGCGGCGATCGTCGCGGTGGGGGTGCGTCCCGCCTACGACGTGCTCCACCGGGCGGTGACCCGATTCGTGTACGGCGACCAACGCGACCCGGTGCGGGCCATCGGCCGGCTCGGCCGCGAGCTCGCCCAGGAGCGTGGGGACGACTCGGTGCTGCACCGCGTGGCTCGCTCGGTGGCCGAGGCGCTGCGGGTGCCCTACGTCGCCGTCCGCGAGGCCGACCGCACGACCGTCGTCTCCTACGGAACCGCGACCGGCGACGCCCCGCTGCACGAGGTGCCGCTGCGCTACGCCGGCCGGTCCGTGGGGGCACTACTCGTGTCCCGGCGTACGCCGGGTGCCGGCCTGTCCGCCGCAGACCGGGCCCTGCTCGAGCTCGTGGCCGGGCCGGTCGGCATCGCGCTACACGCGGCGCGGCTGGCCGACGACCTCGCCGCGTCGCAGCAACACGTGCTGGCCGCGACCGAGGAAGAGCGCACCCGGCTGCGACGCGACCTGCACGACGAGCTCGGACCGTCGCTGTCGGGCATCGCCCTGGGCCTCGAGGCTGCGCAGCTCGCCCGGGACGACACGGTCTTGCGCGACGAACTGCTCGCACGGCTGCGGGAGGAGGTCCAGGGCGCCGTCACCGAGGTACGCCGCCTCGTCGACGGGCTGCGCCCCGCCGCGCTCGACCGCGCCGGCCTCCTCGGCGCGATCCGGGCGCACGTCACGACGCTGTCGGCCGCAGACAGGATCGACGTGCACGTGACGGCGCCCGACGAGCTGCCGCCGCTCGCGCTCCCGGTAGAGGTCGCGGCCTACCGCATCACGCTCGAGGCATTGACGAACGTCGTACGGCATGCCGGCGCACGCGCCTGCACGGTGACGCTGCGCGTCAGCAACGGGCTCGAACTGGAGGTGCGCGACGACGGCCGGGGCATCCCGAGCCGGCGGGCACCCGACGGGGTCGGCCTCGAGTCGATGCAGGCGCGGGCGGCCGCGGTCGGCGGCACCCTGCTCGTGGGGCCCGCCGACGGTGGCGGCACCTCAGTGCGGGCAGTGCTGCCGCTGGCCTCGCCATGAACAGCGCGGGAACCGCCGACCGACCCGGTGCCGTGCCGGTGCGGGTGGTGTTCGCGGACGACCACCCGATGTTCCGCTACGGCCTGCGCGCCGTCCTGGCCTCCTGCGCCGACATCGTCATCGCCGGCGAGGCAGCGACCGGTCGGGAGCTGATCGGCGTCGTCGAAACCACCCAACCCGACGTCGTGATCACCGACCTGCACTTGCCCGATCTCGGCGGGGTGGCCGCGACCCGTGAGCTGCTCGGCCGCTGGCCCGACCTTGCCGTCCTGGTCCTCACGATGCTGGATGATGACGAGTCGGTGTTCTCCGCGATGCGCGCCGGTGCTCGTGGCTACCTGCTCAAGGGGGCCGGCCGCACCGAGCTCGTGGCGACGGTGCAGGCGCTGG
>DATDJX010000151.1:0-2279 GCA_036520275.1 Asanoa sp. | reverse complement strand
AGCTGCTCGAGCCGCTCCTGGAAGGAGGACATGCGGAAGAACCAGTTGTCCTCCTTCTCGATCTCGAGAACGATCTTGTGGATCGGGCAGCGGTTGCCGTCCTCGAGCTCGCCCTCGGTCTTGAAGTCGGCGCAGCGGGGGCAGTACCAGCCCTCGTAGGTGCCGGCGTACACGTGGCCGTTGTCGTAGATCCGCTGCACGACCTCGGCGACCTTCGCCATGTGCTCGGGGTCGGTGGTGCGGATGAAGAAGTCGTTCGTGACCTCGAGTCGAGCCGCGAGCTCCTTGAAGCGGACCGCGTTCTTGTCACCCAGCTCGCGCGGGGTGATGCCGAGCTTCTCGGCCGCCTGGGCCACCGGCTCGCCGTGCTCGTCGGTCCCCGTGAGGAAGAAGACCTCCTCGCCACGCTGGCGCATATGCCGCGCAAGCACGTCGGCGGCGATCGTCGTATAGGCGTGACCAAGATGCGGCTCGCCGTTGACGTAATAGATGGGCGTGGTGACGTAGTACGACATCGCCCATCGATGCTACCCGCGCGGCAGTCTCCCGGGCCCGGCTTCGTGCGCCACCCCGAATCCCGGCCCGCCGGGTGTGTCATCTCGATCCCGCTATTCGGGTCCAACCCGACCCACCCGGCGCCACCCCGGATCCCGGCCGCCGGGTGTCACCTCGATCCCGCTATTCGGGACCAACCTGACCCACCCGGGTCGGGCGAGGGCCCAGCGTCCGGCGGGGCGCCCTCAGCGCCGGCCGAGCAGAGGGAACGCGGCCGCGAGTCTCGAGCGCGCGCGGCCCGTGTCGCCGCGGCGCTCGCCGGTGAGCCCCAGGATCGCGGCGGCGAGGAGGAGGCCGGCGCAGGCGAGGACCCAGCCGATGTCCGGGCCGCTGCTCCGAGCGTCGGCCTGCGGAGTCGCCGGCGACCCCTTCAGCGCGTGCGACCGCGGCCCGGAGCTGGCGGGGCCGGCCTGTGTGACCCGGCCTTCGGTGCCTGCCCTGAAGGAAGGCCCGTGCCCGTGCGCGTCCGCCGAGTTACGTCCCCGAGCGGGATGAAGCCACGGGCCCGGGCGAGGCACGGAGCGACGGAGCGGGCTCGGCGCGGAGTCGCCGACCGGACTGGGCACGAGACCACGGACCGGGCTCGGCGAGTGGTCGCCCACCGTGCCCGGCGCGCGTTGACGGATCGGGCTCGGCGCGTGGTCGCCCACTGGGCTCGGCGTGGGTCGGCGGACCGGGCTCGGCGTGGGTCGGCGGACCGGGTTCGGCGCGGGCCGGCGGATCGGAGTCGGCGCGTGGCCGCGGACCGGGCCGGGTGCTCCGCGTGGCGCCGGCGCGTGCCGTGGCCGCCGGGCCGGGGCATCCTTTGGCAGCGGGGCGGGTGCGGCTGCGGGCGGGGCCGGTTGGGGCGCCGGCGCGGGTGCGGCTGGTGGTGGATTGGGGCTCGGGCCTCCTGGCGGGGGCGGTAGGAAGGCCAGCGGGTCGTGGTAGGCGTGTCGGGTTCCTGCGTCGCGGACTCCGAAGTGGAGGTGCGGCGCGGTCGCCGAGCGGGTGCCGGTGGTTCCCACCGCCCCGATCCGCTCGCCGGCCGATACGCGGGCGCCCGCGCGCACGGCTGCCGATGAGAGGTGCAGGTACGAGGTGTCGTAGCCGTCGCTCGTCCTGATGCTGATGGTCAGGCCCGAGGAGCCGACCGTGCCGGCGAACCGGACCTCGCCACCCGCGGCGGCGACCACGGGAGCTCCGACCGATGCGGCGATGTCAATCCCTCGGTGCTGTCCTGTTGCATAGGGATCGGTCCCGTTGCGATAGGGAGTGATGACCTCGCCTGTGACCGGCCAGGTCCAGGCCGAGCTCGCGGCGGCCGGCGCGGGAGCCGCGAAGAAGGCCACGCCGGTGGCGACGACAGGGACGAAGAAGGCGGTGACGGTGAGGGCGAGTTGGCGCATGGCGCGACCGTAGGAGTGTCTGCCGGGCAAGCCGGCCGCGGCGTGTGCAACCGTGCGCGGCCGTTGCGGGGGCGTGGGCGTTCGTTACTCGGACGTGAGGGCGCGGTACAGGGCGTTTGCGCTCGAGTCGGTCAGCGAGGCGACGACCGCGGCTGCTTTTCGCGGGTGGGCCCCGGCGTCCACCAGCTTCCGCAGCGCGTCCAGCGCGGCCGGGTCCGGCGAGTCCCCGGCGCCGCCGGACGCCGGCGGGGCGAGTACCAGCACGATCTCCCCACGGGGCGGGTTGTCCGCGTAGCGCGCTGCCAGCTCGGCCGCGCTTCCGCGGACCACCTCCTC
>DATDJX010000150.1:0-2403 GCA_036520275.1 Asanoa sp. | reverse complement strand
CTCTGCACGCCCGCCGCCGCCCGCGGGGCGGCGACCGCTTGCGTCTCGTCGGCGTTGCGCCCGACCGGCTTCTCGATCCAGAGGTGCTTGCCCGCCCGCGCCGTCATCACGCCGATCTCGCGGTGCAGGTCGTTGGGGGTGGTGACGCTCACCGCCTCGACCAGCGGGTCCTCCAGCAGGTCGCGCCATGACGGCAGCGCCCGCTCGAACCCGAGCCACCGCGCGGCCTCGGCGCGGTCCGGCAGCGGGTCGGCGACGGCGACCAGGCGAGGCAGGCGCGGCAGCCGCGGGAAGTGGTGCGGCAGCCGGGCGTAGGCCCGCGCGTGGACCTCGCCCATCCAGCCGAACCCGACCACGCCGACGCCGAGCTCCTCACCGACGGGCTCGCGTACGCTCCCGGCCACCAGGTCGCTCCTCTGGTCCCGCCGCCTCCGCATCGACCGCGACGCTGACGGTACCATCGTCGGCTGCAGCGCCCCGCCCGAGCGCAGCCAACACAGAGGAGCGGACATGCAGATCGGCATCGGCCTCCCGAACACCGTCCTCGACCTTCCCGGCCGGACGCTGGTCGACTGGGCGAGGCGCGCCGAGGACCGAGGGTTCTCCACCCTGGCGACGATCGACCGGATCGCCTACCCGACCTACGACTCGCTGACGTCGCTGACCGCCGCGGCGGGTGCGACCGAACGGATCGGCCTGCTGACCAACATCCTGCTGGAGCCCGCCTACGACCCGGTGGTGCTCGCCAAGGTCACCGCGAGCCTGGACCAGCTCTCTGGTGGCCGGCTCACCCTCGGCGTCGGCGTGGGCGCCAGGCCCGACGACTTCGCGCTCACCGGCCGGTCGTTCTCGGATCGCGGGAAGCGGTTCGACGCCGAGCTGGAGCTGCTGCACGACGCCTGGGCGGGGGAGCTGCTGGCGCCCAGCCCGTTCCCGGTGGCGCCGGCGACGACCAGGGGTCGCATCCCGCTGCTGATCGGCGGGGAGGCGGAGCTGGCGGCGCCGCGGGCGGTGCGCTGGGGCGCCGGCTTCACCATCGGAGGCGCCCCGCCGGAGATGGCCGGCGGCGCGATCCAGGCGTTCAAGGCCGCATGGGAGCGGGCCGGCGGCCAGGGGAAGCCGCGGATCGCGGTCCTCTCGTACTTCTCGCTGGGCGAGGAGCACACCGAGGAGTCGATCCGCAACCTGCGCAGCTACTACCGGTTCACCGGCGAGTGGGCGGAGGCGATCGCGATGGGCGCACCCCGCACCCCCGAGGCGGTCAGGGAACGGGCCGCGGCCTTCGAGCAGCTCGGCGTGGACGAGCTGATCTTCGACCCCACCGTCGGCGACCTCGACCAGGTCGACCGGCTCGCCGAGCTGGTCGGCGAGGGCTAGCGCGCCTCCAGGAAGGCGACCACGGCCAGGACGCGCCGGTGGTCGTCGTCGGTCTCCGGCAGCTGCAGCTTGGCCAGGATGCTGCGAACGTGCTTCTCCACCGTGCCCTCGGTGACCCACAGCCGCCGCGCGATGCCGGCATTGGAGCGGCCCTCCGCCATCAACGCCAGCACGTCGCGCTCGCGGGCCGTCAGCACCGCCAGGGGGTCGTCCCGGCGCCGGACCGACACCAGCTCCTGCACCAGCGCCGGGTCGACGACCGAGGCGCCCCTGGCGATCCGCTCCAGGGTGTCGATGAACTCCTCCACATCGGTGACGCGACGTTTGAGCAGGTAGCCGACCCGCTGCCCGCTGGCCAGCAGCTCCATCGCGTGCTCCACCACCACGTGCGCCGACAGCAGCAGGATGGCGGTCTCCGGCAGCTCCTGGCGGATCACCCGCGCGGCGTCCAGGCCCTCCGTCGAATAGCTCGGCGGCATGCGGATGTCCACCACCACCAGCTCGGGGAGGTGCTCGCGGGCAAGGGCGAGCAGCTCGGAACCGTCGCCGCCCTGCCCGACGACCTCGAAGCCGGAGCGTTCCAGCAGGCTCGCCAGCCCCTCGCGGAGCAGCACGTCGTCCTCGGCGAGGATCACCCTTGTCCCGGTCACGGCCCGATTATGGGCTATCGCCCCTTCGCTGGGCAGTTGCACCGCCGGCCGGGCCGCCCGTAGCGTGCGCGGTGCCGCCGTCATACCAGGGGAGGCCATGGGAAGGTTCGAGGACCGCGTCGCCATCGTGACCGGTGCGGGTTCGGGCACCGGCGCCGCCATCGCCGCCCGGCTGGCCGAGGAGGGCGCACGCGTGGTCTGCACCGACGTCAACGGCGCCGAGGAGCGGACCGCCGCGACGCTGGGGGAGCGCAGCCACGCTGCCGGGCTCAACGTGGCCGACGCCGGCGCCGTCGCCGGCCTGGTCGCCGAGGTGCGCGGCCTCCACGGCCGCCTGGACGCCCTCTTCAACTGCGCCGGCGTCGACGGCGCGGTC
>DATDJX010000149.1:0-10851 GCA_036520275.1 Asanoa sp. | reverse complement strand
GTGCACGATGTGCACCACGACCGGGACGGTCACCACGCTTTCGAGCGGCTCCGGTCCGGCCAGCGTCATGTCGAAGGTGAAGTTTTCGATGTCCTGCCTCGCCTGCGCGTAGGCGGGATCGCTGTCGAGCAGGCGCCGGTGCACGGGCATGGTCCCGCACCAGTCCCGGCGGGGTTCGAAGGTCCTCGCGTCGTCGGTCACGCAAGCATTCTCGCGCCTCAGTAGCCGCATGGTCACTGGCCGATCAACGACTGCGCGCCGTCGTGCCGACCGGATCCGCAGGGATGGCGTGATCGCCTAGAGACAACCGGCGCGCGATTTGGCAAGCTGCCAGCCATGGCCCTCCAGCTCCACTCCGCGGCGGTCACGGACCGCGGGCTGGTTCGCGCGGCGAACCAGGATGCGATGTACGCCGGCGCACGGCTGCTGGCCGTCGCCGACGGCATGGGGGGCATGGCGGCCGGCGACCTGGCCAGCGCCATCACGATCGAGGCCGTCGCGCCGGCCGATGTCGACCTGGCCGACGGGCAGCTGGTCGACGCGCTGCGGGCGGTGATCGAGGAGGCGAGCGCCCGGATCCGCACCGCGGTCGCCGAGGACCGGTCCCGCGACGGCATGGGCACCACCCTGACCGCGTTGCTGGCCTCGTCGACGGGCACCGAGCTGGCCCTGGCCCACGTGGGCGACTCGCGCGCCTACCTTATGCGCGACGGCGTGGTGCAGCAGATGACCAAGGACGACACGTTCGTGCAGATGCTCGTCGACGAGGGCGTGATCACCGCCGATCAAGCGAGCAGCCACCCCCGGCGCGCGGTGGTGACGCAGGCCATCCAAGGCGACCCGGTCGAGCCGGCCTACACGACGATCGAGCCGCTGCCCGGCGACCGGTGGATGCTGTGCAGCGACGGACTGTCCAACGTGGTCCGCGAGGACACCATCGCATCGGTGCTCGGGGAGGTGCCGGAGGTCGACGCCTGCGCGCGTCGGCTGGTCGACCTCGCCCGGCGTGCCGGCGGCCCCGACAACATCACGGTGATCGTCGCCGACGTCGTTCCCGCCGGATGACCCCCCGCGGCGGCTGCACCCGGTGTCCCTTGCTCGCCTCGTAACGGGGTGCGCCGGACACCCCGCCGAGGGGTGTCCGGCGCGTCGTCCCGTCGGGGAGCGTCGGGATCAGTAGGTCTCGGCAAGCTGGCCGCGCAGTTTGGTCAGCGCCCGGGCGAGCAGGCGCGAGACGTGCATCTGCGAAACGCCGATCTGATCGGCGATCTGCGACTGGGTCAGGTTGCCGTAGAAGCGCAGCGTCAGGATCTTCTGCTCCCGCTCGTCGAGCGTGGCCAGCGCCGGCCCGAGGGCCACGCGCAGCTCGGCCAGCTCGTACTCGTTGTCTTCGGCGCCTAGTAGGTCGCCCAGCTCGGTGGCGCGCTCGCCGTCGCCGGTCGGCGTGGACAACGACACCGCGTTGTAGGCGCGAGCGCCTTCGAGGCCTTCGAGCACTTCTTCCTCGGTGAGCTTGAGGTGGGCGGCGATGTCGGCGACCGTCGGGGAGCGGCCCAACGACTGGAGGAGGGTGCTGTTGGCCTCCGAGATGGACAGACGGAGCTCTTGGAGCCGGCGCGGCACCCGGATGTCCCAGGTGCGGTCGCGGAAGTGGCGCTTGAGCTCGCCGATGATGGTCGGGATCGCGTAGCCCGCGAAGTCGACGCCGCGCGAGGGGTCGAACTTGTCGACCGCCTTGATGAGGCCGACGGCCGCGGTCTGCAGCAGGTCGTCGGTGGGCTCGCCCCGGCCGCTGTAGCGATGGGCGAGGTGCTGAGCCAGGGGGAGCCAGGCTTCGATCGTGCGGTCCCGCAGCGCGCCACGCGAGGGGTGGGCCGCCGGCATCGCGGCGAGCGCGTTGAGCAACTCGGTCGCACTGTCCGACGGCGTAACCTCAAGGCTCGGCATATCGGTCGTGGACGTGTCCACGGTCTGCGCGGTCATGGGTGGTCCTCCCTGCACCTGGTCCGCGGAAAGATCTTTGCTATGGAGCACGCGTTGCCCGTTCGGTGCTTACCATAGACCGATCGTCGGCCACATAGCTAGCCGAACGGCTGACGTATATAGCGCACAAACCGGATCTATAGGGGCAGTTTGCATGGGAATTCTCGGTCGCGAGACCGAATCCGTGGCCGGTCTGGTGCTCGCCGCGGGCGCGGGACGCCGGTACGGCGGGCCCAAGGCCCTCGTGCGGCGGGATGGACGGTTGCTTGTGGAACGAGCCGCGGACACGCTGCGGGCCGCCGGATGCGCGCCGGTGCTCGTCGTGGTCGGCGCGGCCGCCGACCGGGTGCGCGCCGAGGCCGATCTCGGCGACGCCCGCGTGGTCGGCAACGCGGACTGGGACACCGGCATGGGCTCCTCGCTGCGCGCCGGCCTCGCGGCAGCGGCGGAGACCGGCGCGGTCGCCGCCGCGGTGCTGCTCGTCGACATGCCGGGCATCACGCCGGCCGCCGTCGAGCGGGTCGCGGCCGGCGCGGCCGCCGACACCCTGGCCATGGGTGGGTACGGCGACCGGCGTGGCCACCCGGTCGTGCTGGGCCGCGACCATTGGGCCGGCGTGGCGGCGCTCGCCGACGGCGACGTCGGCGCCCGGCCCTACCTGCGCAGGCACGCGCACGAGGTCACCGTCGTCCCGTGCGGCGATGTCGCCGACGATGCCGATCTCGACGCTCCCGGCTTGTGACGCGCCGGTGACCACCGCGACAGCTCTTGATCCTCCGCTCATGCTGGACTACACCACGAGAGAAGGGGGTGAAGGACATCGTCGACGCGGACGGGTTCAACCGGCTACCGGCCGAGCAGGCCGACAAGGAGCTGCTCGCCTGCTGCGCGGCGCCCGCGTTCGCGCGGGCGGTGACCGCCGGCCGACCGTACCCCGACCGCGCCGCCCTCCTCGCCGCGGCCGACGCGGCCCTACGGGCCCTCACCTGGCCCGACGTCGCGCAGGCACTGGCCGCCCACCCCCGCCTCGGGGAGCGCCCGGCCGGCGCCGACCGCGAGTCGACCTGGTCGCGCCGGGAACAGTCGGGCGTCGAGGCCGGCGACGAGCTCGTCGCCGCCAACCGGGCGTACGAGGAGCGCTTCGGCCACGTCCTGCTCGTGTTCGCCTCGGGCAAGAGCCAGCAGGACGTTCTCGCCGCGGCGCGGCAGCGGTTGGCCAACGACGCGGCCACCGAGCGCGCCGTGGTCGCCGAGGAGCTCCGCAAGATCGCGCTGCTCCGACTGGAGAGGCTGGTGGGATGAGCGCCGCGCCGATCTCCACCCACGTCCTCGATCTGAACCGTGGCGAACCGGCCCGCGGCGTGGCCGTGCGCCTCGAGCGCCTTGGGGACGGTGGGACCTGGCGTACGGTCGCCGAGAGCCGCACCGACGGCGACGGCCGGCTGCGTGACTGGGTCACCGGCGACGCCTGGACCGCCGGCGACTACCGCCTCGTGTTCGCCATCGAGGCCTACCTCGGGCCGCCGGCGTTCTTCCCCGAGGTCGTCGTCGGCTTCCGGGTGACCGACCCGGCCGCCCACCACCACGTCCCGCTGCTGCTCAACCGGCACGGCTACACCACTTACCGAGGGAGCTGAGCCATGGCGATCGTGCTGGGGGACAACCGCTACGGCAAGGCCGAGACCCGGTTGGTGCGGGTGGTGCGCGACGGCCCGCGCCACGACCTGCGCGACCTCACGGTCGACGTCGCGCTCGCCGGTGACCTCGCCGCCACCCACCGGACCGGCGACAACAGCGCCGTCCTGCCGACCGACACGCAGAAGAACACGGTGTACGCGTTCGCCAAGAAGTACGGCGTCGGCGCGCCGGAGGAGTTCGGGCTGGTGCTCGCGGGGCACTTCGTCGACACCCAGCCGTCGATCACCTGGGCCCGGGTCACGCTGCGGGAGCACCCATGGGACCGGCTCGGCCCGCACTCGTTCGCCCGCGCCGGCGGCCAGACCCGCACCGCCACCATCACCGTCGCGGGGGGGCGCGCGTACGCGGTCGCCGGCGTCACCGGCCTGGTGCTGCTCAACTCGACCGGCTCCGAGTTCACCGGGTTCGTCGTCGATGAGTACACCACGCTGTCGCCGACCACCGACCGGCTGCTCGCGACCGAGGTCACCGCCCGGTGGCGGTACGCGACCACGTCGGTCGACTGGCACGAGGCCTGGTCCGGCGCGCGCGCGACGCTCGTGCGCGCGTTCGCCACGACCTACAGCCTCTCCCTGCAACAGACGCTGTACGCGATGGGCCAGCGGGTGCTCGAGGAGCGCCCGGAGATCGCCGAGATCCGGCTCACGCTGCCGAACAAGCACCATTTCCTCGTCGACCTCGCGCCGTTCGGGCTGGACAACCCCGGCGAGGTGTACGTCGCCACCGACCGCCCGTACGGGCTGATCGAGGGCACGGTGACCCGCGACGACGCGCATGCCGCCGCCGAGGCGTGGTGACGGCGATGGACTTCCTGCAGCCCGCCACCTGGGAGGAGGCGCTGGCCGCCAAGGCCGCGCATCCCGACGCCTTGCCGATCGCCGGGGGCACCGACGTGATGGTCGACCTCAACTTCGACCGGTCCCGCCCGCCGGCGCTGCTGGACCTCACCCGGGTCGGCGCGCTCACCGAGTGGGGCGCCGACGGCGACCTGTTGCGGGTGGGCGCCGGTGTCACCTACCGGCGGGTCGTCGACGAGCTGTCCGTCCGCCTGCCCGGCCTCGCCGCGGCGTCGCGCACGGTGGGCTCGCCGCAGATCCGCAACCGGGGCACGGTCGGCGGCAACCTCGGTTCGGCGTCCCCGGCCGGCGACGCGCACCCGCCGCTGCTGGCGACCGGCGCGGTCGTGGAACTGGCGTCCGTGCGCGGCACCCGCCGCGTGCCGGTCACCGACTTCTTCACCGGACCGAAACGGTCGGTACGGGCGCCCGACGAGCTGATCGCCGCGTTCCTCGTGCCGCCGGCGGCCGGGCCGCAGCAGTTCGCGAAGGTCGGCACCCGCAACGCGATGGTCATCGCCGTCTGCTCCTTCTCCATCGCGCTGGATCCGCAGGCGCGTACCGTCGGCACCGGGATCGGCTCGGCCGGGCCGAAACCGCTGCGCGCGCCCGAGGCCGAGGCGCTGCTCGCCGCCGAGCTGCCGTGGGAGTCGCGCGCCGCAGTGCCCGCGGCGCTCGCGACCCGCTTCGGCGATCTGGTGGGCGCCGCCGCCCGGCCGATCGACGACGTGCGCGGCACGGCCGCGTACCGCCGGCACGCGCTCCGCGTCCTGGCCCGGCGGACGTTGGGGTGGGCCTGGTCCGACCTCGGGGGGAGCATCGTATGAGGGTGAGGTGCACGGTCAACGGCCAGCCGCGGCAGGCCGACGACGTCTGGCCCGGCGAGAGCCTGCTCTACGTGCTGCGCGAGCGGCTCGGCCTCCCCGGCTCGAAGAACGCCTGCGAGCAGGGCGAGTGCGGCTCCTGCACGGTCTACCTCGACGGCGAGCCGGTGTGCGCCTGCCTGGTCGCGGCCGGCCAGGCCGAAGGCCGAAGCGTCGTCACCGTCGAGGGGCTGCCGCGCGACGGCGACGCGCTCGGCCGGGTGCAGCAGGCCTTCGTCGAGGCCGGCGCGGTCCAGTGCGGGTTCTGCACGCCCGGCCTGGTGGTCGCCGTGCACGACCTGCTCGCCCGCGATCCAGAGCCGAGCGACCCCGACATCCGCGAGGCGCTCGCCGGCAACCTGTGCCGGTGCACGGGCTACGAGAAGATCATGGAAGCCGTCCGGGCGGCGGCGCGGGCATGATCCTCATCGAGAACTGCGCGGTCGCCACCGTCGACGAGGCCGACACCGAATACCGCGACGGGCACGTGGTGATCGGCGACGACGGCCGGATCGCCGCGGTCGGCGCCGGTCACGCCGGGCGGTTCCAGTCCGTACGCCGGGTGGACGGCACCGGTTGCCTGCTCACCCCCGGGCTGGTCAACACCCACCATCACCTCTACCAGTGGGCGACCCGCGGGCTCGCCCCGGACGGCACCCTCTTCGAGTGGCTGACCACGCTCTACCCGATCTGGGCGGGCGTCGACGACGAGATCGTGTCGGCCACCACGGCCGCCGGGCTCGGCTGGCTGGCGCTGTCGGGCTGCACCACCAGCACCGACCACCACTACGTCTACCCGCGCGACGGCGGCGACCTGATGGCCGCCCAGGTCGCCGCGGCCGCCGAGGTCGGCCTGCGGTTCCACCCGACGCGCGGCTCGATGGACCTCGGCCGGTCGCAGGGCGGGCTGCCGCCGGACAGCGTCGTGGAGGACACCGACGCGGCGCTCGCCGCGACTGAGGACGCGATCGACCGCTTCCACGACCCGTCGCCGTCCGCGATGCTCCAGGTCGCGGTCGCGCCCTGCTCGCCGTTCTCGGTCACGTCCAAGCTGATGACCGAGGCGGCGGCGCTGGCCCGGCGCCGCGGCGTGCGCCTGCATACCCACCTCGCGGAGACCGCCGACGAGGAGGGCTTCTGCCGCGAGCGGTTCGGCTGCACACCGGTCGAGTACGCCGACCGGCTCGGCTGGCTCGGCGCCGACGTGTGGCTCGCCCACGCCGTACACCTCGACGACGACGCCGTCCGCCGGCTCGCGGAGACCGGCACGGGCGTCGCGCACTGCCCGAGCTCCAACGCCCGGCTCGGCGCCGGCATCGCCCGGGTCCGCGACCTGCTCGACGCGGGCGCGACGGTCGGGCTCGGGGTCGACGGCGCGGCCTCGCAGGAGGTCAACCAACTCGGCGCCGAGCTTCGCCAGGCGCTCTACGCGGCCCGGCTGCGGGGCGGCCCGTCCGCCCTGACCGCGCGCGAGTCGCTGCGGCTGGGCACGATCGGCGGGGCCCGCTGCCTCGGTCGCGACGCCGACCTGGGCTCGATCGAGAAGGGCAAGCTGGCCGACCTCGCGCTGTGGCGCCTCGACGACCTCGGCCACACCGGCATGGACGACCCGGTGACGTCGCTCGTGTTCGGGCCGCCGGCGACGCTGGAGCTGCTGCTCGTCGGCGGCCGCACCGTCGTCGAGTACGGCGAGCTGCGCACGGCCGACGATCGCGACCTGGTCCGCCGTACCCGTCGCGCGCACCGGGCCCTGATGCGGAAGGTACGCGGATGACCGACACGAAGACGACCCTACCCAGGACCACTGTGGACGGTGGTGTCGGCACCAGCGCGCGCCGGCCGGACGGCACGCTCAAGGCGTCCGGCGAGTTCGCCTTCTCCTCCGACCTGTGGGCCGACGACATGCTGTGGGGCGCGACCGTCCGTTCGCCGCACCCGTCCGCCGCGATCCGGTCCGTCGACATCGCCGCGGCCCTCGCCGTGCCGGGTGTCTACGCCGTCCTCACCGCCGACGACGTGCCGGGCGCCAAGCGCTACGGCCTGGAGGTCGTCGACCAGCCGGTGCTCGCCGACCGCGAGGTCCGCTACGAGGGCGAGCCGGTCGCGATCGTCGCCGCCGACCACCCGGAGACCGCGCGGCGCGCCGCCGACCGGATCGTCGTGGACTACGAGGCGCGCGAGCCGGTCACCGACGCCGTCGCGGCGCTGCGCCCGGACGCGCCGCGGGTGCACGCCGACGCCGACCGCCAGCCGCTGATGGGCGGTTCCGAGGGCGGCGGCGACCTGGGCGACGGCAACCTCGTGCGGCACGTGCGGATCCGCCGCGGACCGCCGCCGGACGCCGCCACGGTGGTGGTCTCCGGCGTCTACGAGGTGGGCATGCAGGACCAGGCGTTCCTCGGCCCGGAGTCCGGGCTCGCCGTCCCGGCCGGGGACGGCGGGATCGACCTGTTCGTCGCCACCCAGTGGCTGCACGTCGACCAGAAGCAGGTCGCCGCGTGCCTCGGCCTCCCGCCGGACAAGGTGCGGCTGTCGCTGGCCGGCGTCGGCGGGGCGTTCGGCGCCCGGGAGGACCTGTCCATGCAGGTGCACGCCTGTCTGCTGGCGCTGCACACCGGCAAGCCGGTCAAGATGGTCTACTCGCGCGAGGAGTCGTTCTACGGCCATGTCCACCGGCACCCGGCGAAGCTGTGGTACGAGCACGGCGCCGACGCCGACGGCCGGCTGCGTTACGTCAAGGCGCGGATCGTCCTCGACGGCGGCGCCTACACCTCCAGCTCCCCGGCGGTCATCGCGAACGCGGCGACGCTCGGCCTCGGCCCGTACGAGGTGCCGTCGGTGGAGATGGACGCGTACGGCGTCTACACCAACAACCCGCCGTGCGGGGCGATGCGCGGCTTCGGCGCCGTGCAGGCGTGCTTCGCGTACGAGTCGCAGATGGACAAGCTCGCGTTGGCCGTCGGCCTCGACCCGGTCGAGGTGCGCATCCGCAACGCGATGACCACCGGGACGGTCATGCCGACCGGCCAGATCGTGGAGGGGCCGGCGCCGGTCGCGCAGCTGCTGTCGCTCGTGCGCGAGAAGCCGCCGGCGCCCGCGCCGGCGGTCGACCCCCGGGAACGGCCCGGCGGGGTCTCGAACACCACCCGCGGAGAGGGCGTCGTGCGCGGCGTCGGCTACGCGATCGGGATCAAGAACGTGTGCTTCTCCGAGGGCTTCGACGACTACGCGACCGCCCGGGTGCGGCTCGAGGTGATCGGCGGCGAGCCGGCGGTGCTGGTCCACACGGCCGCGGCCGAGGTGGGCCAGGGCCTGGTGACCGTGCAGGCCCAGGTCGCCCGCACCGAGCTCGGCGTCGACCGGGTCACGATCGCCACGGCCGACACGGCCGTCGGCAGCTCCGGCTCGTCGTCCGCCTCCCGGCAGACGTACATGACGGGCGGAGCCGTGCGGGCCGCCTGCGTCGAGGTCCGCGAGGCCGTCCTGGCCCGCCTCGGTCGGTCCGGCCTGCGGCTGCACGACGGCAAGGTGCTCACCGACGACGGCGCGGTGGTCGCCGACCTCGCCGATCTGGTGGGCGATGAGCCGGTCGAGCGAACCGTGCAATGGCGGCACCGGCCGACGCACCCGCTCGAACCGGACACCGGCCAGGGCGACGCGCACGTCCAGTACGCATTCGCCGCGCACCGGGCCACCGTGGACGTCGACGTAGAGCTGGGCCTCGTGCGGGTGGTCGAGATCGCCACCGCGCAGGACGTCGGCAAGGCGGTCAACCCGCAGGCGGTGCTCGGCCAGATCCACGGCGGCACCGCCCAGGGCCTCGGGCTGGCGGTGATGGAGGAGATCCAGGTCGTCGACGGGGTGATCCGCAACCCGTCGTTCACCGACTATCTGATCCCGACCATCCTCGACATGCCGCCGATGACGGTCGACGTGCTGGAGCTCGCCGACCCCCATTCGCCGTACGGGCTGCGGGGCGTCGGTGAGCCGCCGACGATCTCGTCGACGCCGGCGATCGTCGCGGCGATCCGGGCCGCCACCGGCCGGCCGCTGACCCGGGTCCCGGTGCGTCCGGAGCACATCACCGGTACCTGACCCCGTTGATCATGAAGTTGGGCCCAATTGGGCGCGCTCCCGCTGGGCCTAAGTTCATGATCGACGGCAGGGGCGGCGCAACCATCCACTTGGCGTGCGTCGGGTGCGGCTACCGTACGGTGATGGGTCGCCTGTCGCCGGACGTGCATCGGGAGCTCGACGCGCGGCTGGCGCCGGTGGACGCCGCGCAGGCCGCGCGCTACCCGGGCGACGCCGGCGGCCGGCAGCCGGTGCACACCGTCTACGTGCCGGCCGACCGGTTCGACGCCGGCACGGTCAAGGCCTGGGGCGTCGCCGCGGGGCGGGCGCTGGACGCGCACCCGCCGCTGCCGTTCCCGGCCGACCTGCGCGACCGGGTGGTCCGCAAGCTGGCCACCGAGCCGATCGAAGACCTGCGGGTCGACTTCGAAGACGGGTACGGCGTGCGCGCCGACGACGAGGAGGACGCGGCCGCCGCGCGGGCGGCCGCGTCCTTGCGGGACATGGCCCTCGCCGCGGACCCACCGCCGTTTCGCGGGCTGCGGATCAAGTCGCTCGAGGCGCCCACCCGCCGGCGCGCCGTGCGTACGCTCGAGGCGTTCCTCGACGCGCTGGGCCCGCCGCCCGACGGGTTCGTGGTGACGCTGCCGAAGGTGAGCGCACCGGAGCAGGTCGCCGCCATGGCCGTCCTGTGTGGACACCTGGAGGAGGCGTACGGGCTGCCCGCGGGCCGGCTGCGCTTCGAGGTGCAGGTCGAGACGCCCGCCGCCGTGCTCGGCGCCGACGGTGCCGCGACCGTCGCCCTGCTGATCGGCGCATCCCAGGGCAGGTGCGCCGGCCTGCACTACGGCACGTACGACTACAGCGCCGCGCTCGGCATCGCCGCCGCGCACCAGAGCATGGAGCACCCCGCGGCCGACCACGCGAAGGCCGTCATGCAGGTGGCGGCGGCCGGCACCGGCGTACGGCTGTCCGACGGTTCGACCAACGTGCTTCCGGTCGGGGACACCGCGGCGGTGCAGGCCGCCTGGGCGGTGCACCACCGGCTCGTGCGGCGCTCCCTGGAGCGCGGCTTCTACCAGGGTTGGGACCTGCACCCTGCACAGCTGCCCACCCGCTTCGCGGCCACGTACGGCTTCTTCCGCGACGGCGCCGCCGCCGCGCGCGACCGGCTGCGGGCGTACCTCGACCGGCGTGCCACCGGGATCCTCGACGAGCCGGCGACCGCGCGTGCCCTGGCCGGCTTCCTGCGCCGCGGCCTCGACTGCGGCGCCCTGGATCCCGAAGAGGTTGACCTGCCGCTGGAGGGCCCATGACGCCGTCGGTGCGGATCCGCTCCCGGCGGGTGGTGCTGCCCGACGGCGAGCGGCCGGCGTCCGTGCTGGTCGAAGACGGCC
>DATDJX010000148.1:0-15417 GCA_036520275.1 Asanoa sp. | reverse complement strand
ACATGCCGATGTCCGCAGCGATGGAGCTCGACGCGATGACCCAGGCCCTGCTGATGACCACAAAGGACCATGCCGAGTTCCATGCCGCGTTCACCGAGCGGCGCCCGCCGCGCTGGCAGGGCCGGTGATGGACGGACGGGTCGCGCTGGTCACCGGCGCCGGCAGCGGCATCGGTCGGTCGGTCGCCCACCGCCTGAGCGGCCAGGGGCTACGGGTCGCCCTGGTCGCCCGCCGCAGCGGACAGCTCGATGAGACGGCGGCCGGATGCGCGGGGCCGGCGCTGGCGGTCCCCGCCGACGTCACCGACCCCGACCAGATCGAGGCGGCGTATGCGAGGGTCGAGGAGAGCTGGGGGCCGGTGGAGGTGCTGGTCGCCAGCGCCGGCGCGGGACACTCCGCCCGTCTCGACCGCACCACCGACGCCGACTGGCAGCGGATGCTCGACCTCAATCTGACCGCACCCTTCCGGTGCATCCGCCGGGCCGTGCCGGCGATGCGCGTGGCGGGCTGGGGACGGGTGATCGTCGTCGCGTCGTCGGCGGCGCGCGTCGGCGAGCCGTACCTCGCCGCCTACACGGCCAGCAAGCACGGCGTGCTGGGCCTGGTCCGGTCCGCGGCGGCCGAGCTCGCCGGCACCGGGGTGACCGTCAACGCGGTGTGTCCGGCATACGTCGACAGCCCGATGACCGACGTCACCGTGGAGAGGATCGCGTCGACCACCGGACGCAGCCAGCAGGAGGCCCGGCGCGGGCTGGAGCGCAAGCAGCCGATCGGCCGGCTGATCCGGCCGGACGAGGTTGCCCACGCGGTCTGGTTCTGCGTGACGAGCGAGGCCGTCACGGGGCAGGCCATCAACGTGGACGGGGGTGCGGTGCAGTGACCGAGCGGAGCGAGGCGTTGACGTGACCGAGCGGAGCGAGGCGTTGACGTGACCGAGCGGAGCGAGGGCACCATCGGGCTCAGTCGCTGGCGTCACGCCAACGCCGAGCGGAGCGAGGCGTTGACGTGAGCCTCGAGCGCGTGAACCCCCCGGAGCTGGCCCGCCCCCGAGGGTTCTCCCATGCCGTGGTCGGCCGCGGCACGGTCGTCTTCCTCGCCGGGCAGACCGCGCTCGACCCGCAGGGCCGCATCGTCGGCGCGGACATCGTCGCGCAGTTCGACCGGGCGCTGTCCAACCTGTTGACCGCGCTACGGTGGGCCGGCGGACGGCCCGACCAGCTCGCAAGCCTCACCGTCTACACGACGGACCTGGACGCCTACCGCGCCCGGGCAGCCGAGATCGGCGGCGTCTGGCGGCGGCTCGTCGGCGCCGACTACCCGGCCATGGCCGGCATCGGCGTGTCCCGGCTGTGGGATGTCGAGGCGCTCGTGGAGGTGCAGGGCTTTGCCGTCGTCTGATGTGGACAGACGGTGGACCGGTCAGCCCACGCGGACGTCGGCCCGCACCGACTCGACGAACCGGTGCGCGGGTGCGGCGAGCCGGTCGTGCAGGTCGAAGAAGGTGTCCGCGGCACGGACGCCGTTCCAGTCCGCCGGGAGGGTCTCGAGCGGTAGGCCCGGCTCGCGGTAGGGCAGCCGGCGCCAGTCCGTCAGCGCGTTGACGTAGTCCGCGAAGGCCTGCGCGTCGTCGAACGCGCTGCGCCGGCGATAGGCCTGCGCCATGGGCTCGTACCGGCGCAGGAAGTCCTCGTTGAGCTCGCGTAGCCGGGGCAGGTCCCACCACTGCGACACGCCTGCGGCCGGGTCGGCGAAGGCGAGGTGGTCGCCGCGGAAAAGCTCGACGTACACGTCCAGGCCGTCGCGCTCCAGGGTCTCCTTGGCCTCGTCGTACAGGTGCGCCGGAGCGATCCAGACGCCGGCCGACACGGTTCCGAACCCCAGCCAGGCGAGCCGGGAGCGCAGCACGTGGCGCTGGTCCCGCTTGCTTTCCGGGACGCTGAACACGGCGAGGAGCCAGCCGTCGCCCCGCGTCGCGCGCCGCCGGGCGAAGATGCGCCGGTCCCCTTCACGAAGGATCTCGCGGGCATCGTCGGACAGCGCGTACCCGGCGACCCCGTCGAGCCGTACCGCCTGGAGCATGCCGCGGCGCTTGAGCCGGAAGATCGCCGAACGGACGGCCGGCTCGTCCACAGTGCACTGCGCCAGCAGCCGAATGATCGACGCCACGCTCATCCAGCCGCCGGCCTCGCGCGCGTACAGGCCGTAGACCGTGACGATCAGCGCGCGAGGCTTCCGGCCCCGGCCGCCCGAATCGTCCGACTCCACCGCCACGGGGAAACCATAGCCCACACCCTACGTGCGGTCTCTTGACTGTCGTCAGGATTTGCGAATACTTTACAGAATGACGTGGGACATCGCGACCGCGCTCAAACCGTCCGCGCACGTGGACACCTTCTGCCGCGACCATCTCCCGCCGCTCGACGCATGGCCGGAGATGATCTTCGAGCTGCCCGAGGTGCGGTACGCCGACCGGCTCAACTGCGCCGTCGAGCTCCTCGCCACCGTGATCGCCCGGCTCGGCCCCGACCGACCCTGCCTGCTGACGCCTTCCGGCGAGAGCTGGAGCTACGGTGAGCTGGACCGGACCGCGAACCGGATCGCCACGGTGCTGACCAGCGACCTCGGCCTCGTTCCCGGCAACCGCGTGCTGCTACGCGGACCCAACAACCCCTGGCTCGTCGCGTGCTGGTTCGCCGTGCTCAAGGCGGGCGGCGTGGTCGTCACGACCATGCCGCTGCTGCGTCCGTCCGAGCTGACCGCCGTCGCCGAGATCGCCCGGGTCGACCTCGCGCTGTGCGAGGTGCGGTTCGTCGAGGACCTGCGGTCGGCGCGGCTCGGCGAGGCGCCCATCGTGACGTACGGCGGCCCGGACGACGACGACCTCTGTGCGAGGGTCGGCGGCGCCGCCGACGACTTCACCGCGGTCAACACGTCGGCCGACGACGTCGCGCTGCTGGCGTTCACCTCCGGGACCACCGGGCGTCCGAAGGCGACGATGCACTTCCACCGGGACGTCCTCGCGATCGCCGACACCTTCTCCCGGCATCTGGTGCGGCCGCGGCCCGACGACGTCTTCACCGGTACGCCGCCGTTGGCCTTCACGTTCGGGCTCGGTGGCCTGCTGGTCTTCCCGCTGCGGGTGGGCGCGGCCGCCCTCCTGATCGAGAAGGCCACGCCGGATGAGCTGGCCGACGTGATCGAGCGCCACGCGGCGACCATCTGCTTCACGGCACCTACGGCGTATCGGGCGATGCTGCGGACCGGCCGGCCGGAGCGGCTGCGCAGCCTGCGCCGCGCCGTTTCCGCCGGCGAGCATCTCCCGGCGTCCACCTGGCATGACTTCTTCGCGGCGACCGGCGTACGGCTGATCGACGGGATCGGCTCGACAGAGATGCTGCACGTGTTCATCTCCGCGGCCGACGACGCCATCCGTCCCGGTGCCACCGGCCAGGAGGTTCCGGGATACCGCGCGGTCGTGCTGGACGACGCGGGCAACCCGGTCCCGGCGGGCACTCCGGGACGGCTCGCCGTCAAGGGCCCGACGGGGTGCCGCTACCTCGCCGACGCGCGGCAGTCCGCGTACGTCCAGGATGGCTGGAACGTCACCGGCGACACCTACCTGCGGGACGAGGACGGCTACTTCCACTACCTCGCGCGGCGGGACGACATGATCGTGTCGTCGGGCTACAACATCGCCGGTCCGGAGGTCGAGGAGGCGCTGACCGGCCACCCGGCGGTGAACGAGTGCTGCGTGGTCGGGGCACCCGACCCGCAGCGGGGGCAGATCGTCAAGGCCTACGTGGTGCTGCGGGAGGGCACCGCCGGGACGCCGGAGCTCGTCGCGGAGCTGCAGGAGTTCGCGAAGCGGCAGATCGCACCGTACAAGTACCCGCGCGCGGTCGAGTTCATCGAGAGCCTTCCCCGGACCAGCACCGGCAAGGTCCAGCGGTACGTCCTGCGGCAGCGCGCCACCGCGGAGCCCGCATGACGGGCGGACGCATGGAGGGGCGATGCGGATCGCGGTGATCGGAGGCGGCCCCGGCGGCCTGTACTTCGCCGCCCTCGTCCGGCAGCTGGGGGTGGCGGACGAGATCACCGTCTGGGAGCGCAACGCCGCGGACGACACCTTCGGCTTCGGCGTGGTGTTCTCGGACGAGACGCTCGGCGGCATCGAACACGCGGACGCGCGCATCTTCGAGCAGATGCAGCGGGAGTTCGCGCGCTGGGACGACGTCGACGTGCATTTCCGGGGCCAGGTGCTCACCAGCGGCGGACACGGTTTCGCCGCGATGAGCCGCAAGCGCCTGCTGGAGGTCCTCCAGCACCGCTGCGGCGAGCTCGGCGTCGACCTCCGGTTCTCCGCGACGGCACCCGACGTCGAGCTGCTGCGGGAGTCGTACGACCTCGTCGTCGCCGGCGACGGCGCCAACTCGACGGTACGGGTCCGTTACGCCGACGTGTTCCGGCCGTCGCTGGAGACCCGACGGTGCCGTTACATGTGGCTCGGCACGGACAACGTCTTCGACGCGTTCAAGTTCTACATCAAGGAGACGCCGCACGGCGTCATGCAGATCCACGGGTACCCGTTCGACGCGCGGACGAGCACGTTCATCGTCGAGATGAACGAGAACGTCTGGCAAGCCGCCGGCTTCGACGCCTTCGCGGGCCGCCCGTTGCGCCCGGGGGAGTCGGACGAGAAGTCGGTGCAGCTGATCCGCGAGCTGTTCCGGGACGTCCTCGGTGACGCCGAGCTGCACGTGAACAACTCGAAGTGGCTCACGTTCGTGACCGTCCGAAACGAACGGTGGCGGCACGGCAACGTCGTCCTCCTGGGCGACGCCGCACACACCGCGCACTTCTCCATCGGGTCCGGGACCAAGCTCGCCATGGAGGACGCGCTGGCCCTGGCCGCGTGCCTGCGCGAGCAGCCCGGCCTGGGCGCGGCCTTGACGGCGTACGAGGCGGAACGCCGGCCGGTCGTGGTGTCCACGCAGCGCGCCGCGCAGGCGAGTCTGGAGTGGTTCGAGAACCTCGGGCAGTACACCGACCAGGACCCGCTGCAGTTCGCGTTCAACATCATGACGCGCAGCCGCCGCGTCACGTACGACAACCTGCGCATCCGCGACCCGGAGTTCGTGGAGCGGGTCGACGCCTGGTTCGCCGACCACGAGAAGGCGCGCGGCCTCGGCGACGGCGAGGTCCGGCCGCCGATGTTCCAGCCGTTTCGGCTGCGCGGGCTGGAGCTGGTAAACCGCGTCGTGGTCTCGCCGATGGACATGTACTGCGCCCGGGACGGTCTTCCCGACGACTTCCACCTCGTCCACCTCGGCGGAAAGGCGCTCGGCGGCGCGGGCCTGGTCATGACCGAGATGGTGTGCGTCTCGCCGACCGGCCGGATCACGCCCGGATGCACCGGTCTGTACACCGACGAGCAGGCGGCCCGTTGGCGGCGCATCACCGAGTTCGTGCACCGTCAGTCGTCGGCGAAGATCGGCATCCAGTTGGGACACTCCGGCCGCAAGGGCTCCACCCGGCTGATGTGGGAGGGGATGGACGAGCCGCTCCTGGAGGGCAACTGGGAGGTCGTCGGCCCGTCGCCGCTGCCGTACCGGGCGGGCGTCAACCAGATACCCCGCGAGCTTTCGATCGGCGACCTGCAGGAGATCAGGCAGCAGTTCGTGGACGCGACCCACCGCGCCGCACGAGCCGGCTTCGACCTGCTGGAGCTGCACTGCGCACACGGCTACCTGCTGTCCTCGTTCATCTCCCCGCTGACGAACCACCGGACCGACCGGTACGGCGGGAGCCTGGACGACCGCCTGCGCTACCCGCTCGAGGTCTTCGCCGCCATGCGCGCGGCGTGGCCCGCCCGCCTACCGATGAGCGTACGGATCTCGGCGACCGACTGGTGCGACGACGGCGTCGACGCCGAGGACTCCATCCGGATCGCACGGGCGTTCGCGGCAGCGGGTGCCGACATCGTCGACGTCTCGACCGGTCAGGTCGACCCGGCGGAGCGGCCCGTTTTCGGCCGCTCGTACCAGACCCCGTTCGCCGACCGCATCCGCAACGAGGCCGGTATCGCGACGATGGCCGTGGGCGTCATCTCGTCGTACGACGACGTCAACTCGATCCTGCTCGCCGGCCGCGCCGACCTGTGCCTTCTCGGACGCGCCCATCTCTACGATCCGAACTGGACACTGCACGCCGCCGCGGAGCAGGAGTACGCCGGGCCGGGCGCGCGGTGGCCGCAACCGTGGGCGGCCGGCGCGCGCCCGCCGCAGACGGGACGCACCGACGGCCCGCGGCCGCGGCTCGAGCTCATCCGGGAGGGCGAGACCGGCACCCGCCACCGCAGGTGGCGACCGCAGCCGGCAGCCTCGCGCTCCTAGCGGCGTTCTCCTCTCATCCGACGTCGGCGGCCCAGGACGGTCAGCTCGTCGGGATCAGTTGACCGACCAACGCATGCGTTTCCTCGGCCGGTCCGGCGCTGAACCACACGGTCCCGGCCCCGCCGGTGCTTGCGGTGCCCGGCAGCAGTGCCCAGAGGCCGTCGATGGTGATCTTGCCATTGTCCTGGTCGCGTAGCTGGCCGAGGAACTCCGTGCCGCGGAAGACGTTGATCCGCCCGTCGCCGAAGTTGCCGACCAAGAGGTCGCCGGCGAAGGAGCCGAAGCCGGGCGGCGCGATGGCCAGGCCCCACGGTGCGTTCAGCGTGCCGTGGCTGGCGATCCGCTCGACGAGCTGGCCGTCGGTGGAATAGCGGTCGACGAAGCCGAGAGCCGGCCCGGCGACCTCGTCCTCGGCGTCCGCGTCCTGCTTGGCGTACGCCACGTACACCGCGCCGCCGGCAACCATGACGTTGAACGGCGCGTACCGGTCCGGGAGTGACGGGTCGTGGAATGCGGAGTCCGGCAGGTCCACCTGGTGGAACGACCCGTCGAACACGTCGATCCGCGCGTTGTGGAAGTCCGCCGCGAGCAGCATCGGACCGGCGTTGGTGACGAGCGTCGCGAGGCCCTTGTAGACGGCTCCGTCCACCTTCGCCGCGACGATCGCGGTGGTGGGAGCCGCGGCCGGGCTCCACCCGGTGATCTCGCCGCCCTCACTGTCGAAGATGAAGCGCGCCGGGCCCGACCCGTTCGGGCCGGTGACGACGAACGAGGCCGTGCCGTTGAACACCTGGCCGGTCGGCGCGCCGCCGGGGATGGTGACGGTGAGGCCGACCTTGGTCACCGGCGCGCCGTTCAGGCCGCCGGCGTAGAGGGTCGCGGTGTTGGTGCCGTTGTTCGCCACCCAGAGCGGGCTGGTCGGGGAGAGCGCGAGGCCCCAGGAGTTGACGGCGCTCGGGTCGCTCAGTGCGGCCGCCGGGCCGCCCGGGTCGGACACCTGGTTGACCTGCACGAACCGGGGAGGGGGTGCGTCGGCGTACGCCGTGGGGGCGCCGGCGAGGAGCGCGAGCGCCGCGGCCGCTGCCGGCACGGTACGCAGAATGGGACGTCTCATCGGATTGATCCCCTTTCTGTCCGGACCCTGGGAGAAGGTCCCTTGACAGGCACGCACGCCCGAACGCCGCGGTTCAACCGCGTCGTCCGCCGCGAACATCCGGCGGAAATCGGAAAGGACGCGGCGGCACCCGGTCACCGTTCGCCTCGAGGAACG
This sequence comes from Asanoa sp., assembly GCA_036520275.1. Classification (GTDB taxonomy): domain Bacteria; phylum Actinomycetota; class Actinomycetes; order Mycobacteriales; family Micromonosporaceae; genus Asanoa. The sequence continues at coordinate 7,755 of DATDJX010000148.1, read as the reverse complement.
GCTCGGCTGACGACCACCCTGCGGCACCGATCTGACCTGGCGCCCTCGTGTGATGAGTTGTTGCACCCGTCGCCGGGACTGACATACTGCGAGTGATCATTCGGTGAGAGGAGTTGCTCGATGGGGCGAAATCGCATCGCTCTTCTGGGTCCGCTGGTCGTCGGCCTGCTGCTTGTCGTCGGTGTGATCACCGCGCAGCCGGCCGGGGCGATCACCGGCGGGCAGCGCGATGAGGTGCACACCAACGTCGGTGTCGTCCGGTTCACCACCGAGTCGGGCCGGTTCCGGTGCTCCGGCACGCTGATCTCGCCCACGGTGGTACTCACCGCGGGCCACTGCACCGGCGACACCGGCGAAACCCCGGCCACCAACGTCTACGTATCGTTCAACACCGACCTGCCGCTCGACCCACTCGCGCCCGGTATCACGCCGGCCGAGCGCGCGGCCCGCGCCGCGAACTACATCACCGGCACCGCCCACCCGGATCCCGGTTGGGACGGCAAGCTGTCGGTCTCCACGCAGCACGACCAGGGCGTCGTGGTGCTCGACGCGCCGGCGGCCTCCAAGTGGCCGGGCATCACGCCGGCGCCGCTGCTGCCGGTCGGCACGCTCGACGCAAACCAGGGCGCTCTCAAGAACGAGACGTTCACCCTGGTCGGCTACGGTGTCGACATCGGCGAGAAGAAGGCACAAATCGTCGTGACCGAGCGGCGCTTCACCACGTCCTTCCTCAAGAACGTTCAGGACGAGGTTGTCATCTTCCAGATCAACGACCGCGACTCGAAGGCCGAAGGAGGCTCCTGTTTCGGCGACTCCGGCGGGCCCGTGTTCCTCGGCTCGTACGTGGTGGGCGACGCTTCCTTCGTGAACTCGCTGACGTGCAACGCGACCGGCGGTTACCAGCGGGTCGACACCCCTTACGCGCGGGCCTTCCTGGAGCAGTTCATCTAACTGGGCCCGTCAGCGCTTCAGCTGCTCGTAGGCACACACAAAGTGGGCCGGGGTGCGTCAGCACCGCTGCCCACGCTCGCGCGGGCCGGACCGCCCCAGGTTGTCGAGTTCGGGCAAGCGCGGCTACGGCGCGGTCCACATGGATCTCTCGCCAGGTGTGTGATCGTCAGGAACGGGTGGTCGCCGCGACCGCGCCGGTCGTTCGTCGTGGAGGGCAAAGCCGGGACTGTTGTCGCCGACCCGTCCAGTCGTCGAGCCCGGCGAGAACCGGCGCTGGTGCCGAATCGACGAACTCCTCGTCCGAGCAGCGTGTCGACGACCTGGCGTCCGCACGCCTCACTCGGGGCTGGGCCGCCCGCCGGTCTCGGCGACCGTGAACTGCATGGTGCCATCGGCATCGAGGCGGGCGTCGAGCGCCTTGTCGTCGAGCAGCTCGGCGGCCGGTGGGTCGAGGAAGACGCGAGCGCCGGACGCATCCACCACGACGTCGCCGTCTTGCGGCTCGGGCGCGAGCGACAGCGCGAGCGACCCGGCCGCGGCGTCGGCGGCCAGGCGCAGCCCGGCGCCGTCCGGCACGGCATCCTGGTCGGTGATGCTGATGATTGCGGCCACGGCGTTGTCGGTGACGGTGAGCATCTGATCCCCTCCGGCTCTTGTCCGTTTTGTCCGTCATGCGATCGTACCCGCTGCGGAAAGGCGCAAACCGCCCCACCCCACCGAGAGGAAGATCAGAGGGTCGTCGATCACGACGTGGCGTCACGGAACGTCAGGGCGATCCCGATCATCGGGGGTCGTCGTACCCGCAGGAGTTTCGCGAACCAGTTGCCCATCCGGGACAGGATGTATTTGCGGGCCAGGAGCGTCCGCACCGTTTCCGTTTCCGCCGGCCCGAGCAGCCGGGCCGTGCCGTGCGCGCTGGCAGCACCCGGCGCGATCTTGCCCCGGATGCTGCAGACCGTGACCATGGCGCGGCTGTCGTTGCGGATCCGCTTGACCTTCCACGCGTCCGCCTCGGATACGACGAACAGTTCACCGCCATGCACGACGTGCCAGACCGGGGTAGCGACCCCGGTGCCGTTCTTGCGATAGGTGACGAGGCTGACGTGCCTACTGCGGCCAATCTCGTCGATGACGGTCATCGGCGAAGCCTATCCAGCCGCCCCAGGCTCCCGAGACGACGGAGCTTGGTTCCCCGTCCGGCGGCGCACCACCGGCGCGGGCCCGCCGCCGCTCGGACGAGGTCCACAGTGGACCCCGTCCGCCGGCGTGGACTGGCAGCCGCCGCCGACGTCCGCCGTGACCGCGTTGCTCGGCGCAGAGGCGTTGCCGGCCCGGTCGACGGCGACGACCGTGACCGTGTTGGCGCCGGCGACCTCGGTGTAGGCGATCGTCTCGGTGGAGGACGCGGCGAGCTCGTTGACGACACCGTTGATCCGGAACTCGTAGTCGATCTCGGCGGCCGGCCCGTCGTCCGTGGCGGTGGTCCAACCGGCCCAGATCTCCTCCGGGCACGAGCCGGTCCCGCCGCTCGCGGCCCGGAGCAGGACCGGGCTGGTGGGCGCGGTGACGTCAGCGCTCGGCGCGGTGGTCACGGTGACGGTCGTACCGGGCCCCGACACGTTGCCGGACTCGTCGACCGCCGGCACCGCACCCAGGCCTGCTCCTGCGCCGGGCGCGGGAAGATGCCGGCCGTCGACGCCGCGGGTGAACCGCGGCCGCCCTCTACCCCGCCGATCTTGCACTTGTCATGGCCCAAGTCGGGCAATTTGCCAAGATAACTGCAAGATCGGCGGGTAGAGGCCGTCAGCGGGGTGGAGGCCGTTGGGTGGTCACCAGATGCGGGTCTGGCTGCCCCGTGCCTGATGGCGCACTTTTCTCGTTTCGCGCAGCCGTGTTCTTCGATCGCGAAGATCGACTTATGGACGCCCCCGCGGCCCGGCGGCAGGCTCCACATCAACGCGCCGGCGCGGAAAGGACGGGAGCCATGACCAACCGACCGGATCGGTGGCAACCCACCGAGGGCGTCGCGCTGTCCCGGCGAAGCCTTCTGCGCGCGGCGGCCATGGCCGCCGGCCTCGGCATCGCCGGAGCTGCCGCGGGGTGCTCTTCGTCGGTCGCGAGCGGCCTGACCGCGTCCCGCGACACCGGAACCCTCGACTACTGGAACCTGTTCGGCGGCGGTGACGGCGTGCGGATGCAGCAGATGCTCGACGGGTTCCGGAAGCAGAATCCGGGTATCGACCTCGCCGCGGTCACGCTCGCCTGGGGGAACCCGTACTACACGAAGCTTTCCCTCGCGACGCTCGGCGACCGTCCGCCGGAGGTGGCCATCTCCCACCTGACCCGCATGAAGAACCTGGTGCGCGCGGACCTCCTCCAGGAGCTGCGCAGCGAGGACCTGGCCCGGCACGGTCTGACCCCGGACAAGTTCAACCAGCGGGCGTGGGAGGCCGGACTGGTCGGCGGGAAGGCGTACGCGATCCCGATCGACACCCACCCCTTCGTGATGTTCTACAACACCGACGTCTGCAAGAAGGCGGGGCTGCTTGACGCCGGTGGAAAGCTCATCCCGCTGGACGGTGAAGACGCGTTCACCGACGCGATGCGCCGGGCCAAGGAGGCCACCGGCGCGTACGGCGGCGCCGTGGCGTTCACGTCGGAGACCGCGTCGCCGTGGCGGATGTTCCAGTCGTTCTACTCTCAGCTCGGCGGCCAGATGCTCGCGGAGGACGGGACCCGCGTGGTGATCGACGAGGCGAAGGCGTCCCAGGTGCTCGAGTTCATGGGCAGCCTCACCCGCGACGGGCTGTTCCCGAACCCGATCGACTACCAGGGTTCGATCGCGATGTTCGCCAACGGCGAGGCCGGGTTCTTCTTCCAGGGCGAATGGGAGATCACCACGTTCCAGACGGCGAAGCTGCCGTTCAGCATGACGCTGTTCCCCAACGTCTACGGCGGGAACGACTACGCGGTCCAGGCGGACTCGCACACGTTCGTGCTCCCTCGTCAGCCCAGCAATGACCCGGCGCGGCTGGACCGATCGCTGACGTTCATCCGGTCCATGCTGGACCAGAGCAAGACCTGGACGGAGGGCGGCCACGTGCCGCTGTGGCTGCCGTTCGCGGACAGTCCCGCCTACGCGCAGATGAGCCCGCAGTCCAACTACGCGTCCGCGGCTGACGCCGCCGCCTACGACCCGGACGGCTGGTACTCCGGATCCGGCTCCAACTTCGAGATCATCACGGGATCCGCCATCGGTGGCGTCCTGGCGGGCGCGTCGACCCCACAGGACGCCATCAACCAGATGCGCGGCAATCTCGAGCAGCTCGCCGGCACCGCGTCACCGATCTGACCGCACGGCCCGCGCGTCCCCGGAGGCAACCCAGTGTCCACGCAGACATCCCCCCAGACCGACACCGCGGCCCGCGGCATCGCGCCGACCGCGCCCAGACGGCGGTCCGCACCGCAGGGCCGGTCGGCGGCTGCCTTTCTCACGCCGTTCCTGGTGCTGTACCTGGTGTTCGTCATCGGGCCCGCCCTGTACGGCCTGGTGCTGAGCTTCACCGACGCCAGCCTGGTCAAGCCGGGCCTGAACGGCGCCGCCGGGCTGGGCAACTACGGCGAGGCGTTGAGCAGCGCCGACTTCTGGTCCTCGCTGTGGCACACGATGTGGTTCACGATCCTGACCACGCCGCCGCTGGTGATCCTCGGCTTCCTGCTGGCCCTGCTCGCCAACCGGGTCGCCACCGGCCGGTGGTTCTTCCGCCTGGCGTTCTTCGCGCCATACATCCTGCCGTCCGCGGTGGTGGCGCTGATCTGGATGTGGCTCTACACGCCCGGCCTGGGCCTGCTGGACACCGCACTCGGCAAGGTCGGCCTCACCGCACCGAGCTGGCTCGGCGACGCGACGGCGGCGATGCCCTCGCTCGCGCTCACCACTCTCTGGTGGACGCTCGGGTTCAACTTCGTCCTCTACCTCGCCGGTCTGCAGGAGATACCGCGAGACCTCTACGAGGCGGCCGCGATGGACGGCGCCGGCCCGTGGCAACAGATCCGGTCGATCACGATCCCGATGCTCGGCCGGACCACCACGCTGGTCGCGGTGCTCCAGGTGATCGCCTCGCTGAAGGTGTTCGACCAGATGTACCTCATGACCTCGGGCGGCCCGAACTTCGCCACCCGCTCGATCCTGGAGTACGTCTACGACCAGGGCTTCACCAACTACCGGGTCGGCTACGCCGCCGCGGTCTCGATGCTGTTCTTCCTGGTGGTCCTCGCGGTGTCGGCCGTGTGGTTCACGCTGGTGCGCCGGCAGGAGAAGGAGGTATGACCATGGCCAGCACGACGATCGCCGCGCCGCACGCGCCGGGCGGGATCACGATGGAGCGGATCCACCGGCGAGAGAAGCTGTTCAACCGCATCTGCGCCGGCGTGCTGATCGCGTTCGCGCTGGTGTGGCTGGTGCCGCTTGCCTGGGCGTTGGACACGGCGCTCAAGCCGAACGCGGAGACGACGAAGACGACCTGGCTCATCGACAACCCGACGTTCGACGCGTTCACCCGAACGCTGCGCGAGACCGACATGCTGAGCTGGTACGGCGCCTCCTTCATCATCTCCAGCCTCACCGCGCTCGGCACCGTCATCGCGGCCAGCATGGCGGCCTTCGCCATCTCCCGGCTGCGCTTCCGGCACAAGAACCTCGTCTTCTGGGTGATCCTGGCCGGCATCATGATCCCGGGTCAGGTGCTGATCGTGCCGTGGTTCCGCGAGTTCGACGCGCTGCGGCTGCTGAACACGTACTGGGCGGTGATCCTGCCGCAGATACCGGCCGCGATCGGCGTGTTCATCTTCAAGCAGTTCTTCGACGGGCTGCCGCGCGACCTCGAGGAGGCGGCGCGGATGGACGGCGCGAGCTTCTTCCGGGTCTACCGGCGCATCGTCATGCCGCTCGCGCGGCCCGCCGTGGCCGCGGTCGCCATCTTCACGTTCGTCACCACCTGGAACGACCTGCTGTGGCCGCTGCTCGTGCTGAGCAACCCCGACCTGATGACCGTCCCGGTGGGCCTCGCGACCGTGCAGGGCGCCTTCGGCATCCGGTACGCGGACACGATGGCGTCGGCGATCCTCGGCGCCATCCCGTTGGTCGCCGTGTTCCTCCTGTTCCAACGCAACATCGTCCAGGGCATCGCCGGCTCCGGCCTCAAGGGCTGAGTCCGACCACACGTCTGGAGCTCCCGCGTGCACTACGCTTCCCTCACCGTGGACCCGGCCTTCCGCGTCGGGGAGGTGGATCCGCGGCTCTACGGCTCGTTCGTCGAGCACCTGGGCCGGTGCGTCTACGACGGCATCTACGAGCCGGGACATCCGACGGCCGATGCGCACGGGTTCCGCGCCGACGTCGCCACCCTGACCCGAGATCTCGGAGTGCCGATCATCAGGTACCCCGGCGGCAACTTCGTCTCCGGCTACAACTGGGAGGACGGCATCGGGCCGGTCGGGCAGCGGCCTACCCGCATCGACCTCGCGTGGCGGTCCATCGAAAGCAACGAGGTCGGGGTCGACGAGTTCCAGCGGTGGGCGTCCGGCGTGGGCGCGGAGCCGATGATGGCGGTCAACCTGGGGACCCGCGGCATCGACGCCGCGCGCAACCTGGTCGAGTACTGCAACCACCCCGCCGGCACGTACTGGTCGGACCGCCGCCGGGCCAACGGGGCAGCCGAGCCGTACGGCATCACGGTTTGGTGCCTGGGCAACGAGATGGACGGGCCGTGGCAGATCGGGCACAAGACCGCGCTCGAATACGGCCGGCTCGCCGCCGAGACCGGCAAGGCCATGCGGCTGGTCGACCCGTCGATCGAGCTGGTGGCGTGCGGCAGCTCGAACAGCAGGATGCCGACGTTCGGCGCCTGGGAGGCGACCGTCCTGGCGGAGGCCTACGACGTGGTCGACTACGTCTCGATGCACACGTACTACGAGCAGCGCGGCGACGACCGGGACAGCTTCCTCGCCTCCGCCGTGGACATGGACGGCTTCATCGACGCGGTGGTGGCGACCGCCGACCACGTGCGCGCGGCCGGCCGCCACCGCAAGCGGATCCACATCTCCTTCGACGAGTGGAACGTGTGGTACCAGGGCCGGTTCGCGGGCGAGCGCAACCTCGAGATCGAGCAGACACCCACGCTCATCGAGGACGTCTACTCCGTGACCGATGCGGTGGTCGTGGGCACCATGCTGATCAGCCTGCTCCGCCACGCCGACCGGGTGCGCATCGGCTGCCAGGCGCAGCTGGTCAACGTCATCGCCCCGATCATGACCCAGCGCGGTGGGCCGGCGTGGCGCCAGACCATCTACCACCCGTTCGCCCTCACCTCGCGCCACGGCCGGGGCATGGTGCTGCGCGTCGAGCCGGACGGCCCCCGCCACGAGACGGCGGCGCACGGGGAGGTCCCGGTGTTGGACGCGGTCGCGGTGCTCGCCGAGGACCCGGCCGGTGTGGTGCTGTTCGCGGTCAACCGCGACCAGCGGCAGGAGCTGACCCTCGACGTCGACGTCCGCGCGCTGCCCGACCTCACGGCCGCCGACCACGTCGGCATCGCCGACGACGACCCGGACGCGGTCAACGACGCCCACAACCCCGACCGGGTGACGCCCCGCCGGATGGAGGCGCCGAAGCTCGACGGCGGCCGCGTGCAGGCCGTGCTCCCCGCGCTGTCCTGGAACATGATCCGCCTGACCTGACCACCCCCGTCCGCGTTGATCATGAAGTTAGGCCCAAATGGGAGCGCTCCGGGTGGGCCTAACTTC
>DATDJX010000147.1:0-12558 GCA_036520275.1 Asanoa sp. | reverse complement strand
CACCACCGGGCCGATGATCGCCCAGGCGGTCACCCCCGACATCACGCTGCCGCCGAGCGTGCCGACGCCCTGCAGTGTCCACACGGCACCGACGACCACGGCCAGCAGGCCGAGCGTCAGCGGAACCCACCCCTTCACGAGCCCTCCTACCGGCGGTCGTGGACCTGTGCGCGGATCCGCCCGTCGTAGCGCCGGTCGAACCGGCGGTTCTCCCCGGGCGCAAGCCTATGCTACTGTCCAGCAGTACGTACGTACGGTTTGCTGGCTAGGAGTGTCCGATGTGGGATCCGGCGGTGTACGGGCGGTTCGGCGACGAGCGGTCCCGGCCGTTCTTCGAGCTGGTCGGGCGGATCCCGGTCGAGGCGCCGAAACAGGTCGTCGACCTCGGCTGCGGCCCGGGCACCCTCACCGCCACGCTCGCCGACCGGTGGCCCGGCGCCCTGATCCGCGGCATCGACTCGTCGCGCGAGATGATCGACGTCGCCGGGGCACTCGGCGCGCCGGTCGACTTCGCCGTCGGCGACATCCGCGACTGGACGCCCTCGCCGGGCGTCGACGTCGTCGTCTCCAACGCCGCCCTGCAGTGGGTGCCCGGCCATGAGGCGCTGCTGCGGCGCTGGGCCGAGGTGCTGCCCGCCGACTCGTGGTTGGCGTTCCAGGTGCCGGGCAACTTCGCGGCGCCGTCCCACACCGCGCTGTACGAGGTTGCCCGGAGCGCGCCGTTCCGCGAGCGGCTCCAGGCGGTGCTGCCGCGCCCGTCGGCTCTGGACGCCGCGTCCTATGCGCACCTGCTCACCCGGGCCGGGTGCGCGGTCGACGCCTGGGAGACTACGTACGTGCACCAGCTCCCCGGATCCGCCGCCGACCACCCCGTGCTCGCCTGGCTGGAGGGCACCGCGCTGCGGCCGGTCAAGGCCGCGTTCGACGCCGACGAGGCCGGTTGGACGGCGTACCGCGCCGCCCTCGGCGAACGGCTCGCCGAGGTCTACCCGGTCCGGGACGGCCGGGTCTACTTCCCGTTCCGGCGGATCTTCGTCGTCGCCCGGACGGCCGCCGCATGACCGAGCGGAGCGAGGTCATCGTCGGGCTCGGTCCGGCTCGTCGTGCCGCCTTCTCGCTGCCCGACCGGGCTACGACCCTGGGCGTTCGGACGCCGGCCGACCGTGGCGAGGAGGCGTCATGACGGACCTGGCCGATTTCGTCGCCGGACTGCCCAAGGTGGAGCTGCACGTCCACCACGTCGGCTCCGCCTCGCCGCGGATCGTCGCCGAGCTGGCGGCGCGGCACGCGGGTCGCACGCCGGTGCCGGCGGACCCGGCGGCGCTGGCCGACTACTTCGCGTTCCGCGACTTCGCCCACTTCGTCGAGATCTACCTGTCGGTCGTCGACCTGATCCGCGACCCGGAAGACGTCCGGCTGCTGACCTACGAGATCGCTCGCGAGCTCGCGCGGCAGCAGGTCCGGTACGCCGAGTTGACCGTCACGCCGTACTCGCACGTCAAGCGCGGGATCGCCGCGCCGGCGTTCTGCGCCGCGATCGAGGACGCGCGCCGGCAGGCCGAGCGAGAGCTCGGAGTTCGGCTGCGCTGGTGCTTCGACATCCCGGGGGAGGCCGGGCTGCCGGCCGCGGAGGAGACGCTGCGCATCGCGCTGGACGAGCGGCCCGACGGCCTCGTCAGCTTCGGTCTGGGCGGTCCCGAGGCGGGCGTGCCGCGGGCGCAGTTCAAGCCGTACTTCGACAAGGCGCGGGCGGCGGGCCTCCATTCGGTGCCGCACGCGGGGGAGACCACCGGCCCGTCGACGATCTGGGACGCCGTACGTGAGCTGGGCGCCGAGCGGATCGGCCACGGCATCTCGGCGGCACGGGACCCGGAGCTGATGGCCCACCTCGTGTCGCACGGGATTGCCCTGGAGGTCTGCCCGACGTCCAACGTGCGGACCCGGGCGGTCGAGTCGATCGAGGCGCATCCGCTGCGCCGGCTGGTCGACGCGGGCGTGACCGTCACGATCAACTCGGACGACCCGCCGATGTTCGGCACGACGCTTTCCAACGAGTACCTGGTGGCGGCCCGGCTGCTTGACGCCGGCCCGGCGGAGCTGGCGGCGCTCGCGAAGGCCGCCGCGTCTGCCTCGTTCCTCCCGGCGCCGGACAAGTCGCGCCTCACCGCCGAGATCGACGCCTACGTCGCCGCGGCACCCCGTTGAACCACGCGATCTCGCACTTGTCCCGGCAAACGGCGGTTCGCCGCGATAGCGGCGAGATCGGCCATTAGTCGTCGCCGGGGCGCTGGCGCGGCCAGCGGCGGCCGCCGCCGGGCTCGCGGGCCAGCCGGCCGACCAGGCCGAAGCGGCTGGCCTGCCGCGGCGGGGCCTCGGCGTCGCGCAGCAGCAACATCACGCTGGCGCCGCCGAGGTTCGCACGGTCGATGCTGACCGAGCCGTTGGCCTGCAGCGCGACCCGCTTGGCGATGTCCAGGCCGAGGCCGGTGGACCCGCGGTCACTGGTGCCGCGCCGCAGCGCCCGGTCGGGGTTGGCGATGCCCGGGCCGGCGTCGTCGACGCGAACGGCCACATAGCCGTCCCGCCGCGAGATCGCCACCTCGAAGGCGGTGCCTTGCGGGGTGTAACGGAAGACATTGCCGATCACGGCGTCGAGGGCGGCCGCGAGCTCGGCCCGGGGCACGGGCACCGGGATCCGGGTGTGCGCGCCGATGACCTGGTTGGGACGGTTCTGGTCGCCGGCGAGGGCGGCCCAGAACACCATCCGGTCCCGGACGACCTCGCTCGCGTCGCACATGCCCGGACCGACGTCCTGCTGGACCGTCTTGCGGGTGGTCTTGATCAGTATGTCGATCTCGCCTTCGAGCGTCACGATGGCCTGCCGGATCCGCCGGATCGTGCGCCGCTTGTCCAGTTCGGCATCGCTGAACGAGCCGATGCTGGTGTCGTCGGAGTCGAGCGCGTCGGCGTCCAGGCGCAGCACGGTCAGCGGGGTGCGCAGCCGGTGGGACAGGTCGGCGACCAGCTCCCGCTCGTCGGTGCGGGAGGTGACCAGCCGGTCGGCCATCCGGTTGAACGCGAACCCCGCCTCGGCCAACTCGCGCGGCCCGCTCGGCTGAACCCGCATGTCGAGGTCGCCGTCGCCGACCGCGAGCGCGGCCTTGACCAGGTTCTGGGCGGAGCCCACCGCCTTGGCGGCCAGCCGGTCGACCACCAACACCGTGGCCAGCACGAGGCCGGCGGCCAGTGCGAGCAGCATCAGCCAGGTCTGGTGGGAGCCGGCCTCGAGCCTCGCCTCGGGGATGAAGACCTCGACGACCGCCACCTCGTCGCCGACCTTGACCGGCTCGAGGTGGACCAGGCCGCCGGGCGCGTCGACGACGATCGGGCCGGCGCCGGCCGCGGCGCGGGCGACGTCCGTCGCGGTGGCCTTGGGAGCGCCGCCGTTGTCCAGCCCGTGGACGTACACCTCGCCGCCGCCGGCCTCGACCGCCCTGCGGACCGCCTTGGGGTCGGCGGTCGCGGCCGCGGCTCCGGCGACGGCCGCGGCCTGCCGGGACGCGGCGGCGAGCGCCGAGCTGCGGGCGTCGCCGTGCAACGCGATGCCCAGCGGGACCAGGAAGACCAGCGCGATGACCGTGGTCATGCCGGCCGCGATCGCGGCCAGCGCGGGCCTCAGCCCGGGGCCACCAACCGGAAGCCGACCCCCCGCACGGTGCGCAGGTAGCGGGGCTTCGCCGCGGATTCGCCCAGCTTGCGGCGCAACCAGTAGAGATGTACGTCGATTGTCTGATCCTCGCCCACCGACGGCTGCCGCCATACCTCCTCCAACAACTCCCGGCGGGACACTACCCGGCCGGGACGGGCCGCGAGATAGGCCAGCAGGTCGAACTCCTTGCGCGTCAGGGCGAGCGGCACCCCGTCGAGCTGCGCGCTGCGCTCGCCGGTGTCCACCCGAAGGCCCCCGACCTCGTGGATCGCGGGCTGCACGGTGCGGCTGGCCCGGCCCACCCGGCGCAGCACCGTGGTGATCCGGGCGTCGAGGTGGGCGCCGGTGAACGGCTTGATCATGTAGTCGTCGGCGCCGGCCCGCAGCAGCCGGACGATGCCCTGCTCGTCGTCGCGGGCGGTCGCGATGATGATCGGCACGTCGGTGATGCCGCGCAGCATGCGCAGCGCGTCGGCGCCGTCGAGGTCGGGCAGGCCGAGGTCGAGGACCACCAGGTCGGGGGTCTCCGCGGCGACGCGGCGCAGGGCGTCCAGGGCCGTGCCGACCGCGTGGACGGCGTGCCCGCGGTCGGCGAGAGACCGCAGCATCGCGCCGCGTACGACGTGGTCGTCCTCGACCAGGAGCACCGTGGCCACGTGAAGACCGTACTGCCCTTGGCAAGTCGAAAGCGTTCTCAGTGTCCGTCGCGTTACAGTCGCCCGACATAACCGGAATGCCGGGTCAGGCCCGCGCCGGTCGAGACTGTCGTACGCGGCGGGCAGGATGGCTGCATGACCTCATCACCACGACCCGCGGCGGAGCCGGAGGAGCTGGGCCGGCACTTCGTCGAGCGGGCCAACGCGGGCGACCTCGAGGGCCTGGTCGCCGTCTACGAAGAGGGCGCCGTCGTCGCCTTCCCACCGGGCGAGGTGAGCGTCGGTCACGAGGAGATCCGCCGCGCCTACGCCGAGCTGCTGGCCGCGCGGCCCCGGTTCGCGCCTGGCGAGCCGCAGCCCACCCTGCGCCGCGGCGACGTGGCGCTGACCTCTACGAAGATCGTCGGCGGCGGCCAGACCGTCGAGGTGGCCCGGCGGCAGCCCGACGGCACCTGGCGATGGGCGATCGACAACCCGCTCTTCGTGCCCGCCCCCAGCGCTGTCGGCCACGGCCAGGTGTTGCGCTGGGTCGACGCCTACGAGCGGGCGTGGCGGACCCCGGGCACCGACGCGCTCGCCGAGCTCTTCACCGAAGACGCGTTCTACTCGCAGGGGCCCTACGTCGAGCCCAAGATCGGGCTCGACGCGATCGCCCGGATGTGGGAGGAGACCCGCGACGACGACGTGTTCCGGATGACCAGCGAGGTGGTCGCGGTCGACGCCGACACCGCCGTAGTCCGGGCCGAGGTCTTCTACGAGAAGCCGGCCCAGGAATACCGAGACCTGTGGGTGATGCGCTTCGCGCCCGACGGCCGGTGCCGCCACTACGAGGAGTGGCCGTTCGCCCCGCGGAGGCGGGCGCAGGGATGAAGCCGGCGCGGCCGGCGTCCGAAGCGGTCCGGCAGCCGCGCGGACGCCGCGCGTGTGGTCACGGCAGGCGCAACACCCAGCGGTAGGCCTGGACCATGCCGGTGTCGAAGCCGGCCGCCGACCCCCACAGGAACAGCCGGAAACGCCGGTAGAGCGGCTCGCCCCACTTCGCGACGATCTCCTCGCGCCGGGCGTCGAGACGGCGGCCCCACTCCCGGCACGTCAGGTAGTAGTTGTGCCGGTCGTCGGTGACGCTGAGCAGCTCGAACGGCGAACGAGCCACGTGCTTCAGGTACTGGTGCAGCAGCAACGGCGCGGAGTTGCCCGGGTAGATGTAGCGCTTCATGAACGTCGACGCGGCGTGCTTGCGCCGCATGGCCAGCGCGTCGAGGTAGACCAGTCCGCCGGGTCGCAGCAGCTCGCCGTACTTCGCCAGGGTGGTCTTGTAGTCGGGCAGGTGCTCCGTCACGCCCATGTTGACGATCGCGTCGAACTTCCGGTCGGAGGTGTAGCCGAAGATGTGCTGCCGGACGACCGTCACCGGCAGGCGCTCGCGGGCGAACAGGTCGGTGAGGTAGCGCTCTGACTCCACGGCGAGCGTGGTCGTGGTCACCTCGATGCCGCGGCGGGCGGCGTGCTCGGAGAACGCGCCCCAGCCACCGCCGACCTCGAGCACCCGGTCGCCCGGTTTCACCTCGATCGCGTCGAGTGCGAGGTCCATCTTGCGGGTCATCGCGTCTTCCAGCGGCTCGTCGTCCGCCGCGAACACGCCTTCGGTGTAGCAGCGGTGCCGGGTGTCGAGAAAGGTCAGGAAGAACTCGCTGTCCTCGTCGTAGTGCCGCGAGATGGCCCGCCGATCGTCCTCCTTGCGGCCGCGTACGAGCGCGCCGGGCGTGAAGCGGGACAGGAACGCGATCGGGTGGAAGTCCTTGAAGAAGGTGCGCATCTTCAGCGCCTCGGCGAGGTCGCCGTCGACGTCGAGCCAGCCCTTGAGGTAGGCGACGGCGACCTGGAACTGGTCGAGCGCCGCGAGCGCCTTGGCGCCCCGTTGGTCCTTGATCGTGATGGTGAACACGGGCTCGCCGGTGCCGAACACGTGGGGAGACCTGGCGGGGGTCGCGACCGCGAACGGCACAGCCGGCGTGGTCGCGAAGAACGTCTGGTAGCGGCGCTGGAGCGCGGCGATCACGTCGGAGGCGGTCATGCGCTGACCCTAACCCGGAGTGCTGCCCTCGGCAGCGGGAGAAATCGCTCCGGATACCCCGCCCACCGCACCCAGACAAGGACCGGAGGCTACCCACCCGCCGCAACCAGGGCGGACCGAAGGCTAGCATCGACCGGTCCGCAAACCACGCTAAGGAGTCATCGTGTCCGCACCCCGTACCCCCGTCGTGGCCGACCCCGTCGTCGTCCCCGCCGGGACGACGGCGGCCGACGCGGTGGCCGCCACCGGCCTGCCCACGACCGGCGCGAAGGCGGTCGTGGTGGTCCGCGACCCCGATGGCGCCCTGCGCGATCTCGACTGGACCCCGGCGGCCGACGCCACGGTCACCCCGGTCGCCATCGACGAGCCCGACGGGCTCACCGTGCTGCGCCACTCGACCGCGCACGTGCTCGCCCAGGCCGTGCAGGACGTGTTCCCGGAAGCCAAGCTGGGCATCGGACCCCCGATCGAGAACGGCTTCTACTACGACTTCGACGTCGTGCGGCCGTTCACGCCAGAGGACCTCGCCAAGCTCGAGAAGCGGATGCAGGAGATCGTCAAGCAGGGGCAGCGGTTCCGCCGGCGCCGGTTCGCCAGCCGCGAGGAGGCCCGGGCGGAGCTCGCCGACGAGCCGTTCAAGCTGGAGCTCGTCGACGTCAAGGGCGAGTCGCTGGACGACGACGAGAAAATGGAGGTCGGCTCCGGTGGTGAGCTGACCATTTACGACAACGTCGACGCCGAGACCGGCAAGACCTGCTGGTCCGACCTGTGCCGCGGCCCCCACCTGCCATCGACCCGGCTGATCGGCGCGTTCAAGCTGATGCGGTCGGCCGCCGCCTACTGGCGCGGGTCCGAGAAGAACCCGCAGCTGCAGCGGGTCTACGGCACGGCCTGGCCGACGCGCGACGCGCTGAAGGCGTACCTCAAGGTCCTCGAGGAGGCCGCCCGCCGCGACCACCGCAAGCTCGGCGCCGAGCTCGACCTGTTCTCGTTCCCCGACGAGATCGGCTCCGGCCTGGCGGTGTTCCACCCGAAGGGCGGCATCATCCGGCGCGAGCTGGAGAGCTACTCGCGGCAGCGGCACGAGCAGTCGGGGTACGAGTTCGTCAACACCCCGCACATCACCAAGGGCCAGCTGTTCGAGACGTCGGGCCACCTGCCGTACTACGCCGAGACGATGTTCCCGCCCATGGAGATGGAAGGCGCGGACTACTACCTCAAGCCGATGAACTGCCCGATGCACAACCTGGTCTTCCGGGCCCGCGGGCGGTCGTACCGGGAGCTGCCGCTGCGGCTGTTCGAGTTCGGCACGGTCTACCGGTTCGAGAAGTCCGGCGTCGTGCACGGCCTCACCCGGGTGCGCGGCCTGACCATGGACGACGCGCACATCTATTGCACCAAGGAGCAGATGCCGGGCGAACTGCGGTTCCTGCTCACCTTCGTGCTCGACCTGCTGCGCGACTACGGCTTGGCGGACTTCTACCTGGAGCTGTCGACCAAGGACGACTCGCCGAAGTTCATCGGCGACGACGCCGACTGGGAGGAGGCGACCGCCGAGCTCGAGGCGGCCGCCCGCGAGTCCGGGCTGGACCTGGTGCCCGACCCGGGCGGCGCGGCCTTCTACGGCCCGAAGATCTCCGTGCAGGCGCGCGACGCGATCGGCCGCACCTGGCAGATGTCGACGATCCAGGTCGACTTCAACCAGCCCAGGCGGTTCGGCCTGGAGTACCAGGCCGCCGACGGCACCCGCCAGCAGCCGGTCATGATTCACCGGGCGCTGTTCGGCTCGATCGAGCGGTTCTTCGGGATCCTCACCGAGCACTACGCGGGCGCGTTCCCGGCGTGGCTCGCGCCCGTGCAGGTGGTCGGCATACCCATCCGCGAGGACCACGCCACCTACCTGTGGTCCTTTGTCGACGCATTGCGGGCCGAGGGCATCCGCGCCGAGGTGGACACCTCCGACGACCGGATGCAGAAGAAGATCCGCACGGCGCAGCAGCAGAAGATCCCGTTCATGGCCATCGCCGGCGACGAGGACGTCAACGCCGGCACGGTGTCGTTCCGCTACCGCGACGGGTCGCAGCGCAACGGCGTGCCGCTCGCCGACGCCGTCGCGCACGTCGTCGAGGTGGTCCGCTCCCGCGCCAACACCGGTCCCAGCGCCGCATGACCGAGATCGGTCAGCCCGACGGTCTGGAGCGGCTGTGGACGCCGCACCGGATGAGCTACATCCAGGACAACGAGCGCAAGGACGAGGACAAGGGCTGCCCGTTCGACCTCGCCCAGGAGAAGAAAGGCGACGACAGCCTCGTCGTCGCCCGCGGCGCTGTCGTCTTTGCGGTGCTCAACCGCTACCCGTACAACCCTGGCCACCTGCTGATCTGCCCCTACCGGCATGTGGCGGACTACACCGACCTGACCGACGACGAGGTAGCCGAGCTGGCGTCGTTCACCCAGACCGCGATGCGGGTGATCCGGACGGTCAGCGGCGCGCACGGATTCAACATCGGCATGAACCAGGGCGCGGTCGCCGGCGCCGGCATCGCCGGCCACCTGCACCAGCACGTGGTGCCGCGGTGGGGCGGCGACAGCAACTTCATGCCGGTCGTCGGGCGGACCAAGGTGCTACCCCAGCTGCTCTTCGAGACCCGCGACCTGCTCGCCGGCGCCTGGGAGTAGCGCGGAGACCAGCTCGGGCCACGTCTCGACGCGGCGTACGCCGGCCAGCCGCGCGCGGTGCGCGGCGATCTCCTGCGTGCGCGGGTGGAACAGGAAGCGGTGCGCGACGGTAACGAGGTAGGACAGCACCTCGAGCTTGTCGTCGACGAAGTGGGTGAGCCCCAGGCTGGCGGCCACCGGCGCCTTGGCCTCGCGGGTGCGGACGAAGTGCACGTGCCGCGGGGCCACGCCGGTGCGCGCGTAGAAGTCGTGGTGGGCGAGCCACTCGCGGGTGCGCCGCTCGGTCGACTCGCTGCACGTGGACACCAGGTGGACGCGCTCACCGAACCGGTCCCGTACGAGCGCCGCCAGACCCGCGAACGCGTCCGGCATCGCGGGCGTACGCAGGTAGTTCGCGCCGAAGAAGGAGGTGTCCTCGACCTCGTCGTCCGGCACGATGAGAACGCCGCCGACGTCGACCCCCAGTGACTCCACGCCACCACCCTACGTACGGTGTCGGCGTGAGGACGAAGATCGCCGCGCTCGTCGCGGCCTGCGCCGTGGCGCTCGCGGCGTGCGACGCCGGCGGCCCGCCGCCGCCCATGCCCGGGGCGACCGGCGCCGCGCCGGCACCGGTCCCGACCGCGCCGACGCCGACACGCGGCCCGACCATGCCCGCCGAAGTGCGGCTCGCCTTCGCGGGCGACGTGCACTTCACCGGCCGCACGCTGACCCTGCTCGACGACCCGCCGACGGCGTTCGGGCCGATCGCGACGCAACTGGGCGACGCGGACCTGACCGTGGTCAACCTCGAGACCGCGGTGACCGGCCGGGGCACGCCGGAGCCGAAGACCTACCACTTCCGCGCACCCTCGACGGCGTACGCCGCGCTGCGGGCGGCCGGCATCGACGCGGCGTCAGTCGCCAACAACCACGCCCTCGACTACGGCCGGGTCGGGCTGACCGACACGCTGGACTCGGCCCGCACGGCCGGGTTCCCGGTCTTCGGCGCCGGCCGCGACACCGACGAGGCGTACGCGCCGTGGCTGACCACTGTCCACGGTGTGCGGCTCGCGGTGCTCGGCATGTCGCAGGTGCACGCGCTGTCCGAGCAGTGGAAGCCGGCCGCGAGCCGGCCGGGCATCGCGATGGCCTTCGACACTGCGCGCGCCACCGCCGCGGTACGCGCCGCGCGGGCCACGGCCGACCTGGTCGTCGTGTTCACGCACTGGGGCATCGAGGGCAACCCGTGCCCGAGCGGCGAGATGAGGGCATTCGCCGCGACCCTCGCCACGGCGGGCGCGGACGTCGTGGTCGGAACGCACGCGCACACGCTGCTCGGCGACGGCTGGCTCGACCGGACGTACGTGCACTATGGGCTGGGCAACTTCCTCTGGTACGTGGGCTCGCGCAGCACCGACTCCGGCGTGCTGCGGTTGACCGTGCGCGGGCGGACCGTCGTGCGCACCGAGTTCCTGGCGGCGACCGTCTCCGGCACCGGGCAGCCGGTGCTGGTCTCCGGGCCCGCCAAGGCGCGGATCGAGGACAAGCTCGCGGCCGCCCGCCGGTGCGCCGGATTGGCCCCCCGGAGACCCGGCACCTGATGTCACCGGACGGCGCCGCCGTTGGTCCTTCTGGTATGCACCTGGAGGAGATCTACGCGGCGACGGCCGGCCGCCTCGTGGCGCAGCTGTACGGCCTGACCGGGGATTTCGCGGAGGCCCAGGACGTAGTGCAGGAGGCCTTCGCGCGGGCGCTGGGCCGGCCGTCGCGGCTGCGCGACGTCAACGACCCGGAGGCGTGGCTGCGGACGGTCGCGATGAACCTGGCCCGGTCCCGGCATCGGCGTCGCGCGTTTCTCGATCGGCTCTCCCGGCCGGGGCGGCTCGCCGGGCCGGCCTCCGCGCCGCCCATGTCGCCCGACCACGTCGCGCTCGTGCCGGCGCGGCAACGGCTGCCCAGCGCGCCACGGCTGCCCTAGACCGTCGTGACAGTGAGCGGCACGCCGGCGTAGGCGCCGTACCTCTCGATCTCCTTGTCGAGCGCGCGGCGCTGCGCCGCCGTGATGTGGCCGAACAGGTCTAGCTCCAGTGCCAACCCACGGCCCTTGACCGTCCGCCGCCAGAAACCCACCAGCTGGCTGTCGACCGCAATCGGATGCATCATCGAGTTTTCCGGGTAGCGGCCGGGCGCGGGCGAGCCGCCACCGAGGTTGAACGCGAACTTGGTGTCGCTGAACGCGACCACGTATTCGTCGTAACCCTGTAGCAGCAGGGCCGACGGCCGCGGTGGCGGCGCCGCGCCGGGCCGGAACCACACTGTGCGGCCCTCGACGACGTCGCAGGCGACCGCATCGCCGACGAGGTCCAGACCGCGCCTGATCTGCGTCGCGGTCAGGCTCGACCACCACACGAAGTCCCTGATGGTCGCCGGTCCGTGCGCCGTGAAGTAGCGCAGCGTCAGCTCGGCGAGGGCGGCATCGGGGTCCAGCGCCCGCGCCGCCGCCACCCGCTCCTCGACCAGCGCGTACGTGTGCTGCCTGCCGCGCATCGCGCCGTTGGCGACCACGCCGTCCAGCTCGGCGCGCATGACCACGTATGCCAGCTTGTTGCCGGTCGCCGGGAACCCGCCCGCGGCGAGCACCTCGCCGACCTCGACCCTGGTCAGGTGGTTGCCGCCGCGCAGCGCGCCGGCGATCAACTTGTTCGTGCGCGCGGCGACCTCGTCGTCAAGGCCGTGCTGGCGGTTGTAGTAGCGGTTGAACACCTGCACCCGCGGGCCGGTCAGCGCCTGCAGCCAGCCGAGGTCTTCGGCCGCGACGAAGTGCCACGTCGGCCGCAGCACGTGGGTGCGCAGGATCGAGCCGTCGTCGATCAGCTTCTGCATCGCCGCGTCGTCGACGCCGGTGGTGCGCTGGGCGACCGACCACTTGGCGACGGCGTATTCCTGGGCCTGCATGGCCCCGAAGTGGCGGACGACCGACACCGGGTCGGGCAGCGGCGGACCGACCAGGTGCTGGGCGTGCAGCCGGCGGTGGGCGATCTCCAGGCCGTCCATGCGCCGAGCGTAAGGGGCGGGTACGACATCCCGCAGAGCGCGTCGGTGACCTTGTCAGCCCGACGTGGTCGGTGCAGGCTCGGCCGAGGGCGCTCCCGCCGCGATGAGTTCCGGCCGTGTCGCTCGTCTGTTCTGGTGACCGTAGCAGGACGTCGCGCGATCCTGCCCGGCCCGAGACACCACGGAGGACACCATGACGACCACGCCGAACGATCCGACCACCGCGCTGCCCGGCCGCCCGCCCGTGGTCGACCTGGCCACCTGGCAGGCCGCCCGTGACGGGCTTCTGGTCCGCGAGAAGGCCCACACCCGCGCGGGCGACGCCATCGCCGCGGCCCGCCGCCGGCTGCCGATGGTGGAGCTCGACGGGACGGTCGAGGTCGTCGGACCCGACGGCCCGGTCC
>DATDJX010000146.1:0-11286 GCA_036520275.1 Asanoa sp. | reverse complement strand
GTCGGCGATCTACCGGTACTTCCCGAGCCGCGACGACCTGCTCACCGCGTTGATCATCGACGCGTACGACAAGCTCGGCCGACGCGTCGAAGACGACGAGGGCAGGGTCGACCGTGCCGACCTCACCGGCCGGTTCATGGCGGCTGCCCATGCCGTACGCGACTGGGCGCTCGCACACCCGCACGAGTACGCGCTGATCTACGGCAGCCCCGTGCCCGGCTACCGGGCTCCGCAGGACACCGTCGCCTCCGCGATCCGCACGTCCCTCGTCCTCGGCCGGATCCTCAACGACGGCGTGCGCTCGGGTGCGCTGCGGGCCGACCCGGCGATCGAGGTGCCAGCCACGGTCGCCCGCGAGGTGCGCAACGTGGCCGACGTGATCTCGCCCGACGTACCGCCGGCGATCGCCAGTCGCGGGATGGGCGCGTGGGTCCACCTGTTCGGCATGGTGAGCTTCGAGCTGTTCGGACAGTTCAACAACACGATCGACGACCGCGCGTCGTTCTTCGACTACCAGATGCGCACCCAGGTGGCGCTGATCGGCCTGGACTCCTGACCCGCGAGGTCCCGCCGTCGTCTCCCGGCCCCGACGACCCTCGGACCACCGAACCCCATCAGCCTTCGGACGCGCGGTGGCGGCGCCACTTGTCCAGCAGTCCGCCGACCTCCTCGTGGAGGAACACGTAGAACTCGCTCATCTCGGTGAGCCGTTCGCCCGCCGGCGTCTCGGGGCCGCCGGCGGCCGCCGCGCCCTCGGCGGACAGCTTGGCCAACTGGCCGAACAGACCGCCCTTCACCATCGCGGCCTGGTACCACGTGTCGTGCGGGATCCGGTAGCGGTCGCGCCGGGATCCGGGCACGACCTCCCGGACGACGAGCTCGAGCTGCAGCAGGTATCGGATCGCGCCGGAGACCGCCGCCGGGCTGATCTCCAGGCGTTCCGCGATGTCGGCGGCGGTGAACGAGTACTCGTCGGCCGACATCATCATGATCAGTACCCGGGCGGCCATCCGCGGGAAGCCCCAGTCCGCCAACCAGCGGGCCATGCTTTCGACATACTGCCGCACGGCTTCCTCGTCGCGTCCCACGTCTGCCACCTCCCGCGGCGCTCGGTCGGACCTTGACGAAATACTGACACGACACCAGCTTCACAAGGTTGTGAAGCAAGTGTAGCGTCCGAAGCATGGAAAATATCATCTCGGTCGGGGGTCTTCGCAAGACTTTCGGCCAGACCGTGGCGCTCGACGGCCTCGACCTGGAGGTCCGCCGCGGCGAGGTGCACGGCTTCCTCGGTCCGAACGGGGCCGGGAAGTCGACAACCATCCGGGTGCTGCTGGGCCTGCTCAAGGCCGACGGCGGCACCGCCACCCTGTTCGGCGCCGACCCGTGGCGCGACGCCGTCGCCCTGCACCGGCGCCTGGCGTATGTGCCGGGCGACGTCACGCTGTGGCCCACGCTGACCGGCGGCGAAGTGATCGACCTGCTCGGCCGCCTGCGCGGCGACCTCAATCCCAACCGCCGGGACGAGCTCGTCCAGCGCTTCGAGCTCGACCCCCGCAAGAAGGGCCGCGCCTACTCGAAGGGCAACCGTCAGAAGGTCGCGCTGGTCGCCGCCCTGGCGTCCGACGCCGAGCTGCTCGTGCTCGACGAGCCCACCGCCGGCCTCGACCCCCTGATGGAGTCGGTGTTCCGCAGTTGCATCACCGAGGAGCGCGACGAAGGCCGCACCGTGCTGCTGTCCAGCCACATCCTCGCCGAGGCCGAGGCGCTGTGCGACCGCGTCAGCATCATCCGTGCCGGGCGCACGGTGGAGACCGGCACGCTGACCGAGCTGCGGCACCTGACCCGTACGTCGATCCGGGCCGACCTCGCCGGTCACCCGGACGGGCTGGCCTCGCTGCCCGGCGTACACGACCTGGTCGTCGAGGGCGACCGGGTGGCGTTCGAGGTGGACACGGCCCGGCTCGACGAGGTGCTGCGCAAGCTCACCTCGATCGGTGTCCGCGGCCTGACCAGCACGCCGCCGACGCTGGAGGAGCTGTTCCTGCGCCACTACCAGGACGAGGCGGCGACGGCACGATGACCGGCACCTGGCAGCTGATCCGGCTCGCGCTGCGTCGCGACCGGTTCCTGCTCCCGCTCTGGGTGATCCTGATCCCGCTCTTCCCGGTCGGCGTGGCGAGCAGCTTCGCCGGTCTCTACCCCGATCCAGCAAGCCGCGCCGCCTTCGCGAAGTCGATGGACGTCCCGTCGCTGACCGCGTTCTACGGACCCATCTTCTCCTCCGATCTCGGCGCGCTGACCGCCTGGCGGTCCAGTCTCCTGCTCGTCATCGCGTCCCTTGTCACCGGGCTGGTCGTCATCCGGCACACCCGCGCCGAGGAGGAGCAGGGCCGCCGGGAGCTGCTCGGCTCCACCGCGCTCGGCCGGCAGGCCGGCCTGGCCGCGGCGCTCGTGCTCGTGTTCGGCGGCAGCCTCGTGCTCGGCCTGGTCGTCGCGCTGGGCATGGCAGCCGTCGTGCCCGGCGCGGCCGGCGCGGTCGCGCTGGGTGTCGAGTTCACCGCGGCCTGCTGGCTGTTCACCGGTGTCGCCGCGATCGCCGCCCAGCTCACCCAGAGCGCCCGCTCGGCGCGCTGGATCGTCGGCGCCGTGCTGGCGGTCAGCATGCTGCTGAAGGTCCTCGGCGACTCCGGCGGCAACGTCGACTCGCCGCTGTCCTGGGTATCGCCGCTCGGCCTGCTGCAACGGATCCGGCCGTACGCGGGGGAGCGCTGGTGGGTCGCGCTGATCGTGCTCGCGCTCACGGCGGTCGCGGTGGCCGCGGCGTACGCGTTGAACGCCCGGCGCGACCTCGACGCCGGCCTCATCGCCGCCCGTCCGGGGCCGGCGCGCGCGTCCCGCCTGCTCGGGTCGCCGCTCGGCCTCGCGTGGCGGCTGCAGCGCGGCGTGATGTTCGGCTGGGCGCTGGGCGCCCTGGTCCTCGGCCTGGTCCTCGGCGGTGCCGTGGACTCGGCGTCGAACGCGTTCACCGACAACCCCCAGCTCGCCGACCTCTTCGAGCGGTTGGGCGGAAACGCCGGGGTGGCCGACGTGTTCCTCGCCTCGCTGTTCTCCATCGTCGGCATCGTGGCGTCGGCCGAGGGCGTGCAGATCGCGCTGCGGGCGCGCGCGGAGGAGGCCGCGGGGCGTGCCGAGCCGATCCTCGCCGCGGCGGTCGGCCGCACCCGCTGGCTGAACGGGTACGTGCTGCTCGCGTTCGTCGGTCCGCTCGCCACGCTCGCGGCCAACGGTCTCGGCACCGGTCTCGCGTACGGGGCCGCCAGCAACGACATGGGTCAGGTGGGCCGCGCCCTGGGCGGCGCGCTTGTTCAGCTGCCGGCGGTGTGGCTGACCGTCGGGATCGCGGTGGCCCTCTTCGGCGTGCTGCCCCGGTTCAACGGCGTGGCCTGGGGTGCGGTCGTGTTCTTCCTGCTGCTCGGCCAGCTTGGCGCGGTGCTGCGGCTCGACCAATGGGCGCTGGACCTGTCACCGTTCACCCACCTGCCGAGGCTGCCCGGCGGCGACCTGACCATCACCCCGCTCGGGTGGCTCGTCGCGATCGCAGCGGCGCTGACGGCGGTCGGCCTGGCCCGCTTCCGCGCGCGCGACGTGCCGGCCTAGCGCCGCGATGGTGCCGCACGCCCCGTCGCCGCCACCCGGCGACGGGGCGTGCGCCAGCACGTCGAGGCGCCCGAGGTTTGGCGGCGCCCGGTGCGGTCAATGATCGCGCATGTTCGAGGGTTTCGCGCTCGACATCATCGACGTCGGCGAGGTGACGCTGCGCGTGCGGCAGGGGGGCTCAGGGCCGCCGGTGGTCTTGCTGCACGGGCATCCGCGCACCCACGCGACCTGGCACCGGGTCGCGCCCGTGCTCGCCGCCGACCACACGGTCGTGTGCCCCGACCTGCGCGGCTACGGGCGCTCCGGCAAGCCGCCGACCACACCCGACCACGCGCCGTACGGCAAACGGGCCATGGCGCACGACGTGGTGAAGCTGATGCGCGGGCTCGGCCACGACCGGTTCGCGGTCGTCGGGCACGACCGGGGTTGTTACGTGGCGCAGCGGCTGGCGCTCGACCGCCCCGACGTCGTGACGCACCTCGGCGTGCTGGACGGCGTCCCGATCGGTTCGGCGCTCGCGCGCTGCGACGCGCGGTTCGCCGCATCGTGGTGGCACTGGTTCTTCCTCGGGCAGACGCGCAAGCCCGCCGAGCCCCTGATCAACGCCGACCCGGACGCCTGGTACCGGGTGTCGCCGGAACGGATGGGCGACGAGGCGTACGCCGACCTGCGGGCGGCGCTGCACGACCCGGCGGTGGTGCACGGCATGTGCGAGGACTACCGGGCCGGCCTGACCGTCGACCGCGCGGCCGACGACGCCGACAAGGCCGCCGGCCGGCGGATCGGGTGCCCGGTGCTGTTCGCCTACTCGACGCACGACGACATGGTCGAACTCTACGGCGACCCGGCGGCCATCTGGCGCGAGTGGGCGGACGACGTGGTCGAGGTGCCCATCGAGTCCGGTCACCACATGGCCGAAGAAGCCCCGGACCAGCTCACCGCCGCCATCGTGGCCCTCCTGCGCCGTTGACCATGGCCGGAGCACCCGCCGCGACGTGGTCAGCGCTCCGCTCTGGCCCGCCGGATCAGGCAAGCAGCCGGCGGGACCGGTCGGCCGGCGCGATGCGGTGGCCGGCGCGGAAGACCTCGTCCGGGTCGTAGGCGGCCTTGACCGCGCGCAGCCCGGCGAGGTCCTCGGCCGTGTACGCGGTCGCGGTGCGCCGCGGGTCGGCGAGGAAGTTGAGGAACGACGCGCCGATTCCATCCGGCCGCAAGGCCTCGATGAGGTCGGGCTCGACGCTGTCGACGATGACCGAGAACTGGCCGCGCCGGTGGCTGACCGGGCCGGAGTCTTCGCCCGGCCGGCCCAGGGCGCCGCCCCAGTGGCGGATCTCCACGGTGGAGTCCGACGCGGCGAGCGCCTCCACCGCTCGGTCGGGCAGCGACTCGAACAGGTCGAAGAAGCGCGCCGCCGTGCCACCCATGGCCGCCTGTGCGTACGGCATCGACCGCATGTCGTCGTGCACCGCCGGGCCGGTCAGCGACCACAGTGGATGGAGCAGGCAGCGCGCCACATCGGCCTCGCCGGGGTACATGGCCTTGACGACCACCACGCGGCGGCCGCGTACCGGCGCCGGCACGTCGTCGGTGTCGGGCATCTGCCGCAGCAGCGCCGCGCTGCTCATCGCGTCGGGCTGCGCCGCCGCCCACGTCCGGTAGGCGCCGAAGATGTCGCCGGCCCGGTCGGCGGGGAAGTATGCCGCGCCGGCGAAGACCCGCTCGACCGGGTGCAGCCGGAACTCGAGCGCCGTGACGACGCCGAAGCTGCCGCCTCCGCCGCGCAGCGCCCAGAACAGGTCGGGGTTGCGGTCGGCGCTGGCCGTCACGGACCGGCCGTCCGCGGTCACGACCTCGGCGCGGATCACATGGTCGGCGGCGAACCCGTACGCCCGGCCCAGCCAGCCGAGGCCACCGCCGAGGGTGTATCCGGTGACGCCGACCGTCGACGACGACCCGGACAGCGGGGCGAGACCGAACGGCCGGGCGGCGGCCAGCACCGCCTCCCAGCGGGCGCCGGGACCGACCTTGGCGATTCTGCGGTCGGGGTCCACCAGCACCGACGCCATGCCGCCGGTGCGCACCAGGATGCCGTCGTCGATGCCGTCGTGGGTGCCGTGGCCGGTCGCCTGGACCGCAATGGGCACGCCGGCCTCCCGTACGGCCGTCACGGCCGCCCGCACGTCGGCCACGTTCGCCGCCTCCACCACGGCGGCCGGCCGGGACTCCACCGCCGGGTTCAGGCAGCGGCGCAGCGTGTCGTAGGCCGGGTCGCCCGGGAAATGCACCGGACCGGTGAACCGGCGGCGCAGGTCTGTGCCCATCTCGTCCTCCCGCTGGTCGTCTCGTACGGTCAGACGAGTGGGTCGACGGGTACTCATCGGTCCGGCAGCGATGATTTCCGGAGCAGGGATCGGTCTGACCAGTGAGACAGCGAACGGAGACCGCCGTGACCACGCCGAACGGGCACGTGCCCGGGGACGCGGCCGTCATGCGGGTCGGGCCCCGGATCACGCGCGACGACGTGCCCGGGCTGTGCGATCGGCTGATCGCGTTCGCGCGTGACCGGCACGGGTCGGTGGTCGTCTGCGACGTCGGCGCGGTGGCCGAGCCCGACGCGGTGACCGTGGAGGCGCTCGCGCGAATGCAGTTGACCGCCCGGAGGATCGGCTGTGACCTGCGGATTCGCGGGGTCGACCGGCGCCTGCGCATGCTGATCGCGCTCGTTGGGCTGGCCGACGCGCTGGCGCTGGGCGACCAGCCCTTCGGCGGCCAAAAGGACGCCGACGCGGGGTCAGGCCTCGAGCCGCGCCGGCAGCCCGAAGAGCGGGAAGATCCGGTCGGTGTCGAGGAAGTTGATGATCCCGGCGATCCGCCCGTCTGAGATCTCCAGGACCATGAGGGCCCACGGGGCGAAGCCGTCGGGCGTCGGGTGGTATTGGGCGAAGGCCGGCGAGCCGTTGGCGACGGTCGGGACCAGTCGCGAGCCGCGGCAGACGCTGCCGTGGCCGAGCAGCCAGGTGCGGATCTCGTCGATGCCGCGCAGCCACATCTCCAACGGGGGCATGGACAGCGTCGCGTCTTCGTGGAGCAGGGCGGTGAGCGACTCGAGGTCGTAGGACTCGAAGGCCGCGACGTAGCGGGACAAGAGCGACTGTTGCTCCTCGTCCATTGGCCGGTGCAGGTCGGTGGCCACGTCGGTCGCCGCGAGCGTGACCCGGGCCCGCTGGAGCGCGCTGTTGACCGACGCGACCGAGGTGCCGAGCAGCTCGGCGGTCTCGCTGGCCGACCAGGCGAGCACCTCGCGCAGGATCAGCACGGCCCGCTGCCGCGGCGGCAGGTGTTGCAGCGCCGCGACGAACGCGAGCCGGATGCTCTCCTTGGCCACGGCCACGTCGGCCGGGTTTTGCGGCAGCATCCGCTCGTCGGGTGCCGGGCCGACCCAGATCGCCTCGGGCAACGGCTCGGCGGGCAGGTTATGGGCGTCGCCCGCCGGGCTGAGGTCCATCGGCCGGGCCCTGCGCTGGGCGCTGGTGAGCATGTCGAGGCAGACGTTTGTGGCGATCCGGTAGAGCCAGGACCGCAAGGTGGCTCGTCCTTCGAACCGGTCGAAACCCCTCCAGGCCCGGACCATCGTCTCCTGCACGGCATCTTCGGCCTCGAAGGACGAGCCCAGCATGCGGTAGCAGTAGCCGGTCAGCTCCCCCCGATGTTCCTCGAGCCGCGCCTCGACCGGGGCGCCCGTCGCGACATCCACCACCCGGCTAACCTACCCGACGGGTCCGACAAGTCGAGGTCAACCGGTTGGTGATCGACTTCTTGGTGGGGCGGCGGGACCGACGTGGTCGAGGATCCGAGCGACGACCTCATCGAGCGGCGTGCGGCTGTCGATCTCCAGCGTGGCGCCGGCGCGCAGCAGCGGCTCGACCGTCTCGCACAGTTCCAGGGTCCGCGCGAGCTCGCCCGGGTCCTTGCCGAACGGGTTGGTGACGCGGGTGGCGAGCCGGTGGGCGAGGACATCCGGCGGCAGGGACAACAGCACGACGTGGTCGAAGAGGGGGTAGAGCTGGCCTTGGTTGGGCGAGCAGCCGGCGAGGAACACCAGGTCCGCCGGGTGTGCGGCGAGCACCTCCCGGATGCGGTCCAGGCGCCACACCCAGTCGCGCCCACCCCCGATGCCGGTCGTCGCGTCGCCGTCGACAGCCGCCACCTCCGAGAGGCCGTCCACATCAGCGTCGAACGCCCGGTACCCGCGCGCCCGCAGAGCGCCCACGACCGCCGACTTTCCCGCTCCCGACATCCCTGTGATCAGCACCCGCTTCACGCCGCCCAACGTAGCCGCCGGCTCAGGCGGCCACGGTGGGGGACGGCGCGTCGGTGTCGGTGTCGGCCGGGGCGTGCTGGGCGCGCGCCAGCCCGAGGAACGGCAGCGCAAATGCCGAGATGATGCCGGACAGCAGGAACGACGCCGGGTAGCCCGACACGTCGGCGACCCGGCCGAGGACCGGCTGCACCACCACGCCACCGCTCGAGGTCATGAGCGAGTCGAACGATAGGATGGTGGCCCGCTCCTGGGATGGGATCATCCCGTTGATGAAGGCCTGCCGGATCGGCATCGCCGCCGCGAAGAGCAGCCCCCACGCGACGATCAGCACCAGCACCACCCAGAAGTTGAGGATCACCCCGACCAACAGGATGCAGACGGCCCCGGCGGCGTCCGCGGCGATGAGCGCCGACGTGCGGCGGGTGAAGAGCCGGCGGACGTACGACGTGAGGAAGCCGCCGAGCATCTGCGCGCCCGCCACGATCGCGGCGACGAGACCGGCGATGCCGTACGCCTTGTCGTTGCCCCACAGATCGAGCAGATGCGGCTGGAGCGCGTAGAACACGTAGATGCCCACCCCGCCGGAGAACGGCGCCGCCAGCATGAGGTACCGGACCGGCGGGACCTTCCAGCCGTACTCCACCGAGTTCGACACGATGGTCCGCATCTGCGCGAGCGGCCGTCGTCCGCGGGTCGGGGTGAAGCCGATGTCGTGCATCAGCAGCGCCGCCACGACGAACATGGCCGCCAGCACGCCGGCTCGTACCACGAACGGGACGCCGAGGTTGGTCGCCTGCGCGAGGTAGCCGCCGCCGACCGAGCCGACGAGCATCGCCGCGCCGGTGATGACCTGTGCGCGGCCGAAGACGGTCTCGAGCCGTCCGTCGTAGCCGGTGGCGGCGAGCGCGTCGACCAGCCACGCCTCGGTGGCGCCGGAGAAGAACGTGAAGCCGAGGCCGAGCCCGACGGAGACGAGAGCCCACAGCCAGAACGGCGCGGTCGCCCACCACAACAGCACGTACAGCCCGGTGGTGATCGCGAGCGTGACCGTGCCCAGCAGGAAGGAGACGCGGCGTCCCCACATGTCGGCCACGATGCCGGTCGGGACCTCGAAGACCACCATCCCTGCCGTGAAGAACGCGTTGGCGGCGAAAGCCTCCAGATTGGACAGTCCGGCGTTCAGCAGGAAGATGGTGTTGATGCCCCAGATCAGCGACGCGGCCAGCGTGTTCCCGAGGGTGAGGATGTAGTACGTGCGTTTGATGACGGCCGGATCCACCCGGCCCAGTTTGCCCCATCGGGGAAGAGCCGGCCGCCCCGCCGTGTTGCACGGGTGCATGAAGATCGGAATCATCGGCTCCGGGAACATCGGCGGCACGCTCGCCCGCCGCCTTCGTCAGCTCGGCCACGACCTCACGCTCGCCAACTCGCGCGGCCCACGGTCACTCGCCGAGTTCGCCAGGGAGACCGGCGTCGCGCCCGGCACCGTCGCCGAGGCGGCGGACAACGATGTCGTCGTGATCGCCATACCGCTCAGGGCCGTACGGGACCTGCCGGCCGAGGCGTTCGCCGGCCGGATCGTCGTCGACCCCAACAACTACTACCCGCGCCGTGACGGTCACATCACCGACATCGACGATGGAAAGACCTCGGCCCGCTGGGTGTCGGAGCAGCTACCGGGCTCGCGCGTGGTCAAGGTGTTCAACAGCATCTACGCCTCCCACCTCGGCCGCAACGGCCTGCCGCCCGGCACCGCCGGCCGCATCGCGCTGCCCGTCGCCGCCGACGACGCCGACGCGAAGCGGGTGGTCTCCGGCCTCGTCGACGAGCTCGGGTTCGACCCGGTCGACGCCGGCAGCCTCGACGAGAGCTGGCGCCAGGAACCCGGCACCCCGGTGTACGGCGCCGACCTGGATGCCGCGGGCGTCGAAAGGGGCCTGGCCGACGCCGAGCGATAAGGCATACCGCTGACACGAACGGTCACGGAACATGCGCGCCAGCCGCCTTCTGCGCGTCCGACTTGCCGAGACCGCACAGCGGCTGGCCAAGATGTACGCATGACCGAGAGAATGGTCGATCGGCTGCTCCGGTCGCCGGAGCCGTCGGTGCGCTGGAAGGTCCGCACCCGCGTGCTCGGCGAGTCGCCTACGTCGCCGCGGATCCGCCGGCTGCGCGGCGAGATCAAGCGCTCGCCGCGGGTCGCCGCGCTGCTGACCCGGCAGGCCGCTGACGGCACCATCCCGGAGCCCCGCATCGCCTACCGAAAGTGGCAGGGCGCCCACTGGGTGCTGGCGACGCTGGCCGAGCTGGGCTATCCCGCCGGCGACCAGGCCCTGGCTCCGCTGGTGACGCAGGTGACCGACGCGCTGCTGCGGCCGGCGCACCTCCGCGACCGCATCGTCGAGGGCCGCCACCGGCGGTGCGGGTCGATCCAGGGGTACGGGCTGTTCGCGGCCGCCCGCCTCGGCTTGTGCCCGGAACGCGCCCGGGCACTGGCCGACCTGCTGGAGCGGTGGCAGTGGCCGGAGGGCGGCTGGAACTGCGACCCGCGCCCGGAAGCGTCATCACCGTCCTTCATGGAGACGCTCATCCCGATGCGCGCGCTCGCGGCGTTCGGCGGGAAGCCGGCGCTCGTGGACCGCGCCGCCGCGGTGCTCCTCGACCGGCGGCTGTTCAGGCGCCGCTGCACCGGCGAGGTGATCCGTCGCGAGTTCCTCACCCTGCACTACCCGCTCTACTGGCACTACGACGTCCTCGGCGGCCTGGTCGGGCTCGCCGAGGCGGGCAAGCTGGACGACCCGCGCTGCGCCGACGCCCTCGATCTGCTGGAGTCCAAGCGCCTCGCCGACGGCGGCTGGCCGGCCGAGGCTCGCTACTATCACAGCGTCGGCACCGGCCTCACCGGCGGCGGCTCCTATGTAGACTGGGGCGGCGTAGACAGGAAGCGCTCCAACCCGTGGGTCACCGCCGACGCGCTCGGGGTGCTGACCGCCGCCGGCCGTCTTCAGCCGTAGGTGGGGTGTCGCGGCCAGCCCTCCGGGGAGTCTTCCCAGTCCTGCATCCGGCCATACGGGGTCAGGTCCATGATGTTGTGGTCGAACTTCAGGCGGTCGACGCCGCGCTGCGTGGTGTTGTAGGTGCGGTAGATGTTGCCGGCATCGTCATTGAGGAACACGGTGAGCATGAAGCCGCCCCCGGCCCCGCAGTCGTCCGCGAACGACGTGCCGCGCGACGAGACGAAGGGCATCGTCCAACCCATCCTCCGCTTGTACGACTGGATCTGCGCCAGCGGCATGTTCGACACC
>DATDJX010000145.1:0-10703 GCA_036520275.1 Asanoa sp. | reverse complement strand
ACGCCGAGCTCCGCGGCGAGCAGGTTGGGCAGATCGCCGAGATCGAGGTGCGAACGAGACTCCAGGATCAACACCATCGGCAGGCCCGTCGGCCTGTCCATGGACCGAACCCGCCATCGTTCGCTCACCCAGATGTACGCGTCGTCCGGCGCGTTGCAGGAGGCGCAATCGGTCGCATCCTCGCCCTTCCGCTTCGGCTCCATGTCGACCGGATCGGCGAGCTTCTTGACACGCATGTCGCCTTCGAAAGGAAAAGATGGCCACGACGTGAACTGCGGGAGCGAGTCAGCGGAGTGAGGCACGACGATGACCATATCGGAGTGGAGGGGCGCCGTCTTTCCTCATTTCGGGCGGTCGAGAGTAGGCGGCGAGGGACCCACGGCCGGTCCGGGGCCCCCTTCGTCCACAGGTCCAAACCGGCTCTCACGCGCTGTTTCTTCGGACGCGGAGCCCGCCTGTGGACAACCCCTGTGGAGAACCTCGACCCCACAGTCGATATGAAAATGGCCGCGAACCCAAGCGCGTCTGCGGAGATCTGGGCGTCGGTTTGGCAGCGATCAGTCTCGACGTGGCGGGTTCTCCATGCCGATGATTCCGACGATCCGCTCCAGATCGTCGACCGTCGCGAACTCGATCGTGATCTTGCCTTTGTTGCGCCCCAGGTCGACCCTGACCCGGGTGTCGAACCGGTCGGAGAGCCGGTCGGCCAGATCGACAAGAGCCGGCGCATGCGCCCTCATCCGACGCTTCGTGGACGCGGATCTGACCGGCCCTTCCGTGCCGGCGAGCGAGACGAGCTCCTCCGTCGCGCGCACCGAGAGGCCCTCGGCAACGACACGATGGGCGAGTTCCTCCTGCGCCTGTGCGTCGTCGAGCCCCAGCAACGCTCGGGCATGTCCGGCCGAGAGCACGCCCGCGGCGACGCGGCGCTGCACCTGCGCGGGTAGGTTCAGCAGCCGGATCGTGTTGGAGATCTGCGGCCGGCTCCGCCCGATGCGCTTGGCGAGCTCGTCGTGGGTCGCGCCGAACTCTTCGAGCAGCTGCTGGTAGGCGGCGGCCTCTTCGAGGGGATTCAGGTCGGCGCGGTGGATGTTCTCCATGAGGGCGTCCCGGAGCATCGCATCGTCGCGGGTGTCCCGGACGATCGCCGGGATCGTGTCGCGCCCGGCCGCCTGCGCCGCCCGCCAGCGGCGCTCGCCCATGACAAGCTCGTAGCCCTCGTGGCCGGTCTCGCGCACGACGATCGGCTGCAGGAAGCCGACCTCCTGAATCGAGGCCGTCAGCTCATCCAGGGATTCCTCGTCGAAGACGGAGCGAGGCTGGCGCGGGTTGGGAACGATCGCATCGACCGGGATCTCGGCGAACCGCGCACCCGGCACCGGGGCGAGCTCCTGCGCGGCGCGACCTCCTGCCCCCGGATCGGCGGTAGCGGCGCCGTCGGCGGACGCGCGTTCGCGCGCTCCCGCTGCGGTCGAACCGGGCGCGTCCGGCTGTGCCGGAGTCCCGGGTGGCGGCATCGACGGTGCGATCGCCACCGCGGACGTTTGTGCCGGAGCGGTCGGGATCAACGCCCCGAGGCCGCGTCCGAGGCCGCCCCGTGGACGGTTCTTCATGCCACGCCTCCCTGTTTGACGCCGCGCTCCGCGATCTCCTGCGCTGCCTCGAAGTAGCTCGTGGCGCCCCGCGAACCGGGATCGTAGGTCATGACCGACTGCCCGTAACTCGGCGCTTCGGACACTCTCACGTTACGGGGGATGACCGCGTTGAGGACCTTGTCGCCGAAGTGGTTGCGGACGTCCTGCTCGACGGCGTCGGCCAGCCGGGTACGGCGGTCGTACATGGTCAGGAGGATCGTCGAGACCTCGAGTACGGGGTTGAGGTGCTGCCTCACGAGGTTGATGTTGTTGATCAGCTGGTGGAGGCCCTCGAGCGCGTAGTACTCGCACTGGATCGGAATCAACACCTCTTGCGCGGCGACAAGCGCGTTGACGGTCAAGAGGCCGAGCGATGGCGGGCAGTCGATGAAGATGTAGTCGAACGTGTCGGGGTGTGCGGCGATCGCCCGTGACAGGCGCGACTCACGGGCCACGACCGAGACCAGCTCGATCTCGGCGCCAGCGAGGTCGATCGTCGCCGGGATGCACCACAGGTTGGGGATGCCTTCTACGGTCTGCGCGACACTGGCGAGCGGGATGTTATCGATGAGGCAGTCGTAGACGTCGGGGATACCGGCGTGGTGCGGGACGTTGAGACCGGTCGAGGCGTTGCCCTGGGGATCGAGGTCGACCACCAGTACGCGGTTGCCGTGGAGCGCCAGTGCGACGGCAAGGTTCACCGCCGTCGTGGTCTTACCCACGCCGCCCTTCTGATTGGCGACGCACATGATCCGTGTCTTTGCCGGACGGGGCATCGTCACCTCGCCGCTCGGGTTCAAGATCGTCACCGCGCGCATCGCCTCCATCGCCAAAGGCGGGTCCTCGTCGTGTGACGACGTTTCACGTGAAACATGGTCGCCATTCTCCGGACGGTCCACGAGCGGGCCGGGTGCCGCGGGCGCCGGCGCGCCGGCTTCGGCGGACGCGGGCTGCGGGCGCGGGACCGGCGTCTGAGCACCGTCCGCAGACTCGTCCATGCCAGAAAATGGTACGGAGAGAGGACCGTGTCCGGCCTCACCGGTGAGACCGGATCGTTGCGACGGTACGGCTGGCATCGGCTCGCCCGTTCCGACGTGCGGTTGCGGCATCGGGCGCTCATCCGGGTCGATCCGCGTAGAAACAGGCGCCGCGGCGCTGACCCGGCCCGCCGCCCGACCACGCGGATTGGTTTCACGTGAAACATGAAATGCGGTCGAGGTCTCGTCATCGCGACGGCCGTTGTCATGCACGGTGTCATCCCTGTCCGCGTCGGGGTGGATGGACGCTGTCGGCACTCCTGGGCGCCGACGGGTGCGGCGAGCGGCCGGGGGACCATCGAGAAGCGTGCGCTCGGGCCGCGCGGTCGCCGCGGGGTCAGCCTACGGCTGTTGGCCGGCTTAGGCCATGGCTGTCCACCACGTTGGCCGAGACCGGGTCAGAGTCCGCAGCACCGAAGACCTCCTGCGGCGTCGCGCCGACATCACCGGCCGTCCGCCCACCGGCAGGAGTGGCTACGGCGTTCGCAATGCGAAGCATTCGTCCGCTCGCCAGTGACCACAGTGGACGGCGAGGCGGCGGTCACCCGACGCGGCCTACCGCCGCGTTGGTAGCGTCAGACGGCGTAAACCCCGACGAGCCGCCGCCCTACCCGGGGCCGCCTCCGACGCAGTGGCGCCCGCCGGTCTACGTCCAGGAGTGCCGTCGTGCTGACCCTCGAGCGGGCTTTGTCGAGGACTGCGGCGTCGCCTCGGGCATGGCCGGCCGCGGGTCCGCCTGAGGGCGGTGCGGCATCCGCCGGCCGCCGGCGTGTCATGCACCCCTCGCTCCCGGAGTAATGCCTTGAGATCCGGTCGACAATTGGACGGCGGTGAGCCGCTGTCGGCCTGGATGATCGCCATCACCCAAGGTCACTTTCTCGCGTTTCCGTTTCCACCCCGGCCGACGCCGGGGCAACCTTTGGCGAGTCACTCTCGACGCCGACGGTCGCCGCACAATCCGCTTGACCGCCGTCTCCACCTGAGTTAGGCCAAATTAGTGCGCACCTGGGTGGCCGTGGATGTGGTGGAGGGCGTCGCGCAGGTCGTCGGGTAGTCCTTGCCCCCTCCCGGCCGCGGTTAGTGGCTAGGAGGGAAGTGCTTCCACTGCCCTTCGGACACGACCCTGACCGTGCCCTCGACCACCTCGATGGCGGTCTCGTCGTCGATGGCGTACGCCGGTCCCGAGATGTGGGCCGCCCATTTCTCCGCCGCGGCCATGGAGTTGCCCGGCATGCCATCTGGAGCCAGGTGCGGACAGATCGAGAAGTCAACGATGCCCAAGGTGCTGTCGTCGCCGGTCGGCGGTGTCCATTGGACGAACTCCTGGCCGACCCGGGGGGTCATTACCATGCTCCCTGCGCTGAGTCCCACCCAGACCGTCTCGTCCAGCGACGCAAGCAGGTCCGCCAGCCCGGACTGCCGCATCCAGTGGCACAGGTAGAGGGCGTCGCCGCCGGCCACGAGCAGGACGTCTGTCTCCTGGACCAGGGGCACCCAGCGCTCGTCATCGATGCTGGGCAGGGCGGTGAGCTCCAGCACGCCGACGGACCTCCAGCCCAGGTCGACCATCGGATTCTCGGACCTGCCGCTGATGAACCTCCAGGGCCCGACACCGGGGCCGACCATGGGGTGGGCGTACCCCGCGGTGGGGATGCACAGCGCGCTTGAGTCGGCGATCGGCTTGCCCAGGAGGTCGACCAAGGCGTTGCGGATGCTTACGTTCTTGACGCCCGCGGACGTGAGAAGAAGTCTCAAGGTGCCTCCCGGTTCGAATCAGATGGAACGGTTCCACCGGTGTGGACCCGGGATCACCGGAAAACTCATCGCTGCTGGTCCGGCGGAATCCGCTGCACAGACGCTCGCCGAACCCAAGAACCTCGTAGGCGTACCGCCCGTACGGGGTCACCGGCCCACCGTACGGACCCCACGATTAGTGCGCACATTCGCTCACCCCGACGAGCAAACCCGCAGCTCAACACCGGTCGGCCAACTCAAGATCCGCGATCTTGGCCTAAGTCGGGTTTGTCGAGTCACTCTCGACGCCGACGGTCGCCGCACAACCCGCTTGACCGCCGTCTCCAGGGCGGTCGGGCCGCGCGGCGGCCCATGCCGTCTGATCGACCAACGCCAATGGCCCGATCGTCGCCCGCAACACTCGACGTCCACGGGGGCGCTCCCCGACTCGGCCGGGTGAGCTCGCTGGGGCGACGGAGCGTGGCGAACTCCGGGCGCGACCGGCCGCCCTTCTAGCCCTTCCGCGCTCTCCGCCGTCCAAAATCGTCCCTTGTGGACCTGTGAGACGACGGTAGCGCGGCGCTCCGCTCGTGGACGATCTCCACGACGGTGGTCGGCGGGTCGATCAGATCGACCCCGCATAGCCGGATGACCGGCGTGGCTCCCCCCAGCCGACCGATCGCGGAACGGTGCTCCGCCACCTCCTCGGCCGCCGACGTGCCCTTGATGGCCAGCAGGCGTCCGCCGAGGGCGGCGAGGGGCAGGCACCAGCCAGCGAGTCGGTCCAGCGGCGCGACCGCTCGTGCGGTGACGACATCGGCGGGCGAGAGGGAGGCCGCAACCTCTTCGGCCCGGCCACGGACCACCGTGACGGAGGTGTCGAGAGCGAGTGCCGACACCACTTCCGCCAGGAAGGCGATCCGTCGTGCCAGCGGTTCGACCAGGACGACCGAAAGGTCGGGACGGGCCACCGCGAGCACGACACCGGGCAAACCGGCTCCAGATCCCACGTCAACGACCGAAGCGCTGGAGGGGATCAATTCCGTCAGCACCGCGCAGTTCAGCAGGTGCCGGTCCCAGATGCGCGGGGTCTCCCGGGGGCCGATCAGTCCCCGGACCACGCCTGCCGTGGTGAGCAGCGCGGCATAGCGCTCGGCGAGGGCCAGCCGGTCGCCGAAGAGCGCCGATGCCGCAGCGCGCAGCGGCCCGGGCGCTCCACCGCCCGGGCCGTCAGGTCGAAGGTCCACGTCAGGCCGGTCGGACCACGATCCGGCGGTGCGGCTCGACGCCCTCGGACTCGCTCTCCACACCGGCGAGCGCGTTGACCACGTCGTGCACGCACTTGCGCTCGAAGGCGGACATCGGCTCGAGCCGCACCGGCTCGCCGTACTCCTTGACCTTCTCGACGGCGTTCTTGGCGACGGCCGCGAGCTCCTTGCGCCGCCCCGCGCGGTAACCGCCCACGTCGAGCAGCAGTCGGCTCGGCGTGCCCGTCTGCCGGAAGATCGCCAGCCGGGTGAGCTCCTGCAGCGCCTCGAGGGTGGCGCCGCGCTGGCCCACCAGGGCCTGTAACCGGCCGCCCACGACCTCGACCACGGGCCGGCCGGCCGACACCAGTTCGTCGATGTCGCCGTCGTAGTCGAGGATGTCGAGCAGCCCCTCGACGTAATCGGCGGCTATCTCGCTCTCGTGGAACAGCTCGTTGTCCGAACCGGAAGAACTCTGGTCACCGTTGGCGTTGCCCTCCATCGCCTCGGGCCGGTCGTCCCGCTCCTCGGCGAGCGGCTCCTCGGTACGCGGGGTACTGGTGTCGGTCACGGTGTCATCTCCGTTGTCACTCGGCGGACCTGTGGTCCGCTGGATCCCCCCGGGCCGGGCGACCGGCGCCGGGGCACGTCTATGCGACCGCTGCCGACGGGAGGGGCGCCGGCAATGCGCTGGCTCAACCCTGGCGCTTCGCGGGCCGCTTGCCCTTCTTCGGGTTGATCGGCTTCGCGCCGGGCTTGGGCGCCAACGCCTTGCCGTCGACCGGCTTCGTCTCCGGTGCGGCGCCATTGGGCTTGGCCGGGTCGACGCGGCGACCAAAGAGGCCGCCGGACTTGGCCGGCTGGGCCGAGCCGTTGGTCTTGGCGGAGGGCGTGCGGCCGCCCGATGCGGACCTGCCCGTCGATGGCGCAGCGGAGCCGCGGCCCGAGCCGGCGCGGGACGGTCCGATGCGGCCGGTCGTCGCGATCACGGGCGGCGGGAACTTCCGCAGCACCCACTGCTGCTGCGCGAGCGTGAACAGGTTGTTGGTCACCCAGTAGATGATCACACCGATGGGGAAGATGGCGCCGGAGATCAGCAGCGAAGCCGGGATGCCGTAGAGCATCACCCGCTGGAGCATGCGCTGCTGCGGGTCTTCCGCCCAGCCGGTCTTCAAGATCATCTGGCGGCTGGTGAGGTAGGTAGTAACGATCATGATGCAGACCAGGATGGCCGCGATGATCTTGACCGTGGTCACGTTGGCGCCGAGCTGCGCCATCTCCGCCGCGGACGACCCGAACTTGCCGGAGATCGGCGCCGTGAACAGTTTCGCGTGGGAGGCGCTCTCGAACTGGTCGACCGTCCAGCCGTACAACGTCTTGTGCGGGTTGTTCGGGCTCAGCCGCCGCAGCACATGGAAAAGGCCCAGGAAGACCGGGATCTGCAGGAACATCGGAAGGCAGCCCATGAGCGGGTTGGCCTTCTCGGTCCGGTAGAGCTCCATGATTTCTTTCTGGAGCGTCTCCCGATCACCTTTGTGCTTCTCCTGTAGCTCTTTGACCTTGGGCTGCAGCGCTTGCATGGCCCGCTGCGACTTGATCTGCTTCACGAAGACCGGGAAGAGGATCACCCGGACCGTTACGACCAGGAAGATGATCGCGAGCACCCACGACCAGTTGGTGCCGAGGACGGCCTGTGTGGGCACCCCGACGGCGTCCCACAAGCCGTGCCAGCGCAGCAGGATCCACGAGATCGCCCAGTAGATCCAGTCGAGACTCAATTGGGGGCTCCAGTCACTCGGTCAGCGGCCACCGGGGCGGCGGGGCGGCGGCGACCCGGCTCCGGCACCGGATCGTAGCCACCGGGATGGAAGGGGTGGCAGCGCAGCAGCCGCCAGACCGCGAGGCCGGTTCCCTTGATCGCACCGTGCTTCGTCACCGCCTCGAGGGCGTAGGCGCTGCACGACGGATAGAACCGACAGCGGGCCGGCAGTGCCGGGCTTATCCAACGACGGTACGCGATGATGAGCGCTACCAGCATGCGGGCGGGCAGCGCCGAGGCCCTGTTCACCGCTGCCTCCCGCGCCGCGCGGCCGCGAGCGCGCCGTCGAGGTCGGCGCCCAACTGGCCGTACGACAGTTCCGCGGCGCCGCGCAGCGCCCGGACGACGACGTCGGTGCCGGCCGGCAGCCCGGCCAGCCGGTCGCGGACCAGGTGGCGGAGCCGACGGCGGACGCGGTTGCGGTGGACGGCGTTGCCGACTGCCTTGGACACGATAAAGCCGGCGCGCACCGGCGGGGCAGGCTCACCGGCGGCGTCGGCCGACTCCGGTGCTGAGGTCTGCGGCACGGTAAGATGCACGACCAGCGCACCGCGGCCGGTGCGACGGCCGGTGCGGATGGTGTCAGCGAAGTCGGTGCTGCGCCGGATTCGCTGCGCGGCGGCCAACATCGCTGCCTTCCATTCTCCGGGCCGGTGCCGGACGTCGGCCTCAGGCCGACAGTTCCTTGCGGCCCTTGGCGCGGCGGGCCGAGATGATGGCGCGGCCGGCCCGGGTGCGCATGCGCAGCCGGAAGCCATGTGTCTTGGCGCGGCGGCGGTTGTTGGGCTGGTAGGTGCGCTTGCTCACGTCAGGCTCTCCGTCGTGTCGTCGTCTGGCGGCCCCGGTGGGGCTTTGCTCGGGGTGCGGCGCCTGTCGTCGGGAAGCTCGGCGCACCACGGCAAGCACCGTCACCCTATCAGAGGGCGACGGAGCGGCCCGTTAAGCCTACGCAGCTCAACAATGATCGGCAAACGCCGCCGGCGGCGGGGTCGCGACCTCGGCCACAGAGTTGGCACAGCCGGATTTCACTGATGCCGAGAACGCACTTCTGTGGACAGCAGTTGTAGGGGTGTGGACAACGCTGTTAGCGTGCCCGATTGCCGGTTGGCGATCGGGGGGATCGTCGCTGGCTGACGGGCAAACCGGGCGAAGCTTCCAATAGTTCGCCGGGCGTACCCCCACGGATGGCGGATCGGCTGAGTAGAGTTCACCAGTTCGTCAGGTGAGGCGCCTCGATCGGTCAGCACACAGGCTGTGGACAACTTGTGGACAGCGTGCCGGGGGGCTCGCGCGACCGATCACACGGGAAGCGATGGGGGGTGGCGCGACGGTGGCCGAGACAATTGATCTCGCCGGTGTGTGGATGGCCGCGACCGACGAGTTGGCGGACGAGATCGTATCGGCACAGCAGCGCGCCTACCTGCGGCTGACCCGGCTGCGGGCGATCGTCGAGGACACGGCGCTGCTCTCCGTGCCCGATGCCTTCACGCGCGACGTCATCGAGTCGCGGCTGCGTCCCGCCATCACCGAGGCGCTGTCGCGACGCCTGGGCCGACCGATCCAGGTAGCCGTCACGGTCCGCCCGCCGGACGACGGCCCGGGCAGACCGACGGGCCCGGTGTACGCAGGCACGCCCGACGCCGGTTTCGTCGCCTATCCGGCGCCGCATGCCGAACGCGTCCCGGATCAACCCGGCCCTCCGAACTCGGGCCCGCCGGAGAGGTACGACCCGCCGGCCGGCTCCGCGGCACGCGCCGACGCGGGTCAGCGAGGCCAGGTCGACCCCGATCCGCGCGACCTGTCCGAACCGCTCGGTGGCTACGGCGCCCCATGGTCGGGCGGCGCCCAGGGACAGCCCGTGTCGCCCCCGGCCGACGCCGGCATCCCGCGACCCGTCGAGGCCGGTAACCCGGTCAGCGGGGCGACCGCCGAGGGACACGCACCGGAGGCGCCGGTCGGCCCGGGCCAGGAACGGCCGGACGGGCTGTTCGACGCGCCGCCCCGGTACTCCCAGCCGCCGTCGTACCAGCAGGCGCCCGGCTACCCGGACTACTACACCGAGTCGACGGCGCGTCCCGGATACCCGGAACACCGTCCCGCCGGCGCCGACCTCGACCGGCCGCACCGGGAGGGCGACCGCGGCCCGAACCGCGATCCCCGCCGGGACCCGCACCGCGACGGTGGCACCGACAGCGGTCCCGGGCGGCGGCCGGGCCAGGAGTCCGGCGGCAACCGGCTCAACCCGAAGTACATGTTCGAGACGTTCGTCATCGGCTCGTCCAACCGCTTCGCCCACGCCGCGTCGGTGGCGGTCGCCGAGTCGCCCGCGAAGGCGTACAACCCGCTGTTCATCTATGGCAGCTCCGGCCTGGGCAAGACCCACCTGCTCCACGCGATCGGTCACTACGCCACAACGCTCGGCAACGCGCGCTCGGTGCGCTACGTGTCCACCGAGGAGTTCACCAACGACTTCATCAACTCCCTACGCGACGACAAGACCAGCGCATTCCAGCGCCGCTACCGCGACGTCGACATCCTGCTGATCGACGACATCCAGTTCCTGGAGAACCGGGAGCGCACGCAGGAGGAGTTCTTCCACACCTTCAACACCCTGCACAACGCCAACAAGCAGATCGTCATCACCTCGGACCGGTCGCCCAAGCAGCTGGCCACCCTGGAAGACCGCCTGCGTACCCGGTTCGAATGGGGACTGCTCGCCGACATCCAGCCGCCGGACCTCGAGACGCGAATCGCGATCCTGCAGAAGAAGGCCGCGCAGGAACGGCTGTACGCGCCGCCCGACGTGCTCGAGTTCATCGCGTCCCGAATCGCCAACTCGATCCGCGAGCTAGAGGGCGCCCTCATCCGGGTCACCGCGTTCGCCTCGCTGACGCGTTCCCCGGTGGAGCTCGCGCTCGCCGAAGAGGTGCTGCGCGACTTCATCCCGGACGGATCCGGCCCCGAGATCACCGCCGACCAGATCATGGTCTCCACGGCCGACTACTTCGGCGTCTCGCTGGAAGACCTGCGCGGCCACTCGCGCTCACGCGTGCTGGTCAACGCCCGTCAGGTCGCCATGTATCTGTGCCGCGAGCTGACCGACCTGTCGCTGCCCCGGATCGGGCAGGCGTTCGGCGGCCGCGACCACACCACCGTGATGCACGCCGACCGGAAGATCCGGCAGCAGATGGCGGAACGGCGCTCGCTCTACAACCAGATCGCCGAGCTGACC
>DATDJX010000144.1:0-14591 GCA_036520275.1 Asanoa sp. | reverse complement strand
TGATCCGCGACGAGGAACAGCCGGTGGAGGAGGGGGAGTACCTGCAGACGCCGGCGCAGCTCGGCGACTACAAGCAGTTCAGCATGTGCATCAACTGCATGCTGTGCTATGCGGCGTGCCCCGTGTACGGGCTCGACGGCGACTTCGTCGGCCCTGCGGCGATCGCGCTCGCGCACCGCTACAACCTCGACTCCCGCGACGAAGGCGACCGCGACCGGCTGACCATCCTGGCGCAGCCGAACGGCGTGTGGGACTGCACATTCGTGGGGGAGTGCTCCGCCGCGTGCCCGAAGGGCGTCGACCCGGCGGGCGCGATCCAGCAGGCGAAGCTGGCCGCGGCGCAGGACGCGGTGAAGTCGCTCCTCCTGCCGTGGCGTTCACGATGAGCTCCCCGCTGGAGGCCCGTTACCACCGGCAGCGCGTACCCCTGCTGTGGTGGGCGCGGCGGCGCTCGTACGCGACCTTCATGCTACGCGAGCTGTCCAGCGTGTTCGTCGCCCTCTTCGTCGTTGAGCTGCTGCTGCTCGTGCGCGCCGTCGCCCGCGGGCCGGCCGCGTACCAGGGCTTCCTGGACGCGATGGCCAACCCGGCGGTGATCGCGGTCAACGTGGTCGCGCTCGCGTTCGTGCTGCTGCACGCGGTCACGTTCGCCAACCTCACGCCGCGGGCGATGGTCGTACGGCTGCGTGGACGCACCGTGCCGGCCCGG
Organism: Asanoa sp.; assembly: GCA_036520275.1. Lineage (GTDB taxonomy): Bacteria > Actinomycetota > Actinomycetes > Mycobacteriales > Micromonosporaceae > Asanoa. Next base: position 13,882 of record DATDJX010000144.1, on the reverse strand, counting down.
CTGATCCTCGCCGGCGTCTATGCCGGCTGGCTCGTGGTCACCGTCTTCCTGCTCTGGCTGGTGGTGGGCTAGATGGCGTCCCCCACGAGTAAGACCACGCCCGAGCCGTTCGTGTGGCTGTTGTTCAGCGCCGGCGGCGTGGTGGCCGCGCTGGTGCTGCCGGTCCTGGTGGTGCTCTTCGGTGTCGCGATCCCGCTGGGCTGGGTCGACGCGCCCGACTACGGGCACCTGCAGGCCGTGCTGCGCAACCCGCTGACCCGGCTCGCGGTGATCGGCATCTCCGCGCTCGCGCTGGTGCACGCCGCGCACCGGCTGCGGTTCACCGTGGAGCACGCCCTCCAGCTCCGGCGGTACGACGCGGTGATCGCCACGGTGTGCTACGGCGGCGCGGTCGCCGGTGCCGTCGCCGCCGTGTACCTCACGCTTGGCGCTCTCTAGGTCGCGGACCCGTCGCCCCCGTCACCGTTGCTCCTCCACCGGAGTTCGTTCCTGGGCAGCCAGCCGGTCGAGGCCTGGGACCCCGCGTGCGGCTCCCGCCCCCGCTTACGGCGAGGTCACGGCGGGCAGCGACGGAGTGACCGAGCTCATCGGCGGGTCGTCGCGGGGCACCACAGCCGGGCGGGCTCGGGTGTCGACGTGGAGTTGGAAGATGTCCGGTCGGTGGTAGTGACCCACCGGGTCGAAATAGCGGCGGGCCGCCCGCACCGCCGCGAGGTCGATGTCTGCGTACAGGATGGTCTCCTGACGCCGGGCCGGCCCCGCGAGGATCGTTCCGGTGGGGGCGATGATGACGCTGTTGCCGGCCTCGACCCATCCGTCGGCGTCCTGCTCGGTCCGCCACACCCGGTCCCGATAGGGGAAGTCGGCCGGGATCTGGTCGACGTGCACGCACGGGTTGACCCCGATGACGTAGCAGCGTCCCTCGAGGGCGATGTGTCGCATCGCCGCGATCCAGCCGTCGCCGCCGGCCAGCGTGGGAGCGGTCCAGATGTCGACGCCCTGGCTGTAGAGGTAGAACCGCGTGAGGGGCATGTAGTTCTCCCAGCACGTGAGCCCGGACAGCCGCCCGTGCGGGGTATCGATTACCGGCAGGGTAGAGCCGTCGCCCATGCCCCAGACGGTCCGCTCGGAGCCGGTCGGCATGAGCTTGCGGTGCTTGCCGAGCAGGGCGCCGTCCGGTCCGAAGTAGAGGGTCGTGTTGTAGATGGTGCTGCCGTGCGGTTCGCGCTCCTCGACACCGATGACGAGATAGACGCCGGCGTCGCGGGCGGCGGCGCCCAATGTGTCGGTGGCCGCGCCGGGCACCACGACCGCCTGCTCGACCAGCAGCGCGTACCAGTCACCGTCACCGTCCCAGATCGGTTGACTGTCTATCCAGATCGGGGTGCCCGGAATGAACGCCTCGGGCAAGACGACGATGCCGGCACCCGCTGCGGCCGCCTGACGGAGCAGGTCGACCGTCCGTTCCACGCACGCACGCTGGTTCATCAGGGTGTACGCCGCCTGCACCGCGGCCACCTTCACGCTGCCCATCGGATTCCTCACCGGGTCCCGGAGACGACGAGCATCTCGCACGGGCCGACGAACCCGCCGGGTCCGTCGAACTCGCCCAGCGCCTGCCCGATCTCGGTCCAGGTCGCCTCCCGGTCGGGTTCCGCGAGTCCCGCCAGCATCTGGTGGAGCGCGCCGAACGACTCCCGCTCGAAGGCGAGACACTGGGCAGCACTGGCCATCCGTAGCGGCGAGGGCACCGCATCCACCGTGACGTCACGGAACCCGGCCCCGGCGAGCGCCGCTTCGGCGACGCCCGGGGTGCCGAGGCTGAACGGGCCGGGTTGCCCGAGCACGGGTGGGGGTAACTGCGCCCAGCGGCGGATGATGCCGACCGGGATGGCGAAGAACCCGTTGCGGTCGGCGGTCGAGTAGACCACGGCGGAGAGGCGGCCGCCGAGGCGCAGGGCGGCCCGCACGCCCTCCAGCGCGGTCTGCTGGTCGGGGAAGTAGACCAGCCCGACCCGGGAGATGATCGCGTCGAAGCGGCCCGCCTCGACTCGGAGCCGCTCCGCGTCCAGCTCGCGGGTGGTGATATTGGTCAGTCCGGCGTTGGTGGCCGCCTTCGCCGCGTACTCGAGAATGGTCGGTGAGATGTCGGTTGCTAGGACGTGGCCGCCGGGCCCGACCCGGCGCGCAGCGGCCAGGCTCTGCCCGCCGGCGCCGGCGGCGACGTCCAGCACCCGGCTGCCCGTGATGACGCCGGCGGCGTCGAGCATGCGCTCGGTGGCCGGTCCGAGCCAGTCCTCGATGGTGGGGCCCCACCGGTGCCAGGCCGCGGCCGCATCCTCCCATTGAGCCCTGGTCGTCGACTTGTACCGCTGCGCATCGAATGTGCCGGACACGGTCGCTCCCCGTCCTGAGGCGTTGGTGACACCTGGATGTGACGCCTAACACGCGCCAGAACACGGGTCGCATCCGCCAGAAACCGGCTGGCACCTTGTCTGGCGGGTCGCGCCGGAGCCGGTTCTCCGACACCGCCGCTGCACCCGACTGCGCGACAATGCGTCAATGACCGCCTTCGTCGGCCGGGCCGAGCCGCTGGCCCGGTTGACCGCCGCCCTCCAGGCCGCGGCCGCCGGGTCCGACGGCGTGGGCTCGGGCCGGGCCGGGCTGGTGCTGGTCACGGGCGAGGCAGGCATCGGCAAGACGGCGCTGTTGACCCGCTTCGCCGCCGATGCCGTCCGCCACGGCGCCACCGTGGTCTGGGGTACGTGCTGGGACGCCGACCTGGCGCCGGCCTGGTGGCCATGGACGCAGGCGCTGCGGGCACTGCTCGACCAGTGGGGCCGCCGGGACCTGGCCGGCGCCGAGCTGGCGGCGATCGTGCCGGAGCTCGCCGCCGGCGTATCGCCGGCCGGGTCCGACGCCTCCGGCCGGCTCAGGGTGCTCGACGCGGCCCGGCAGCTGCTGGGCGAAGCGGCGGCGGAAGCACCGCTGGCGGTGATCCTCGACGACCTCCAGTGGGCCGACCAGTCCACCGTGGACCTGATGCGGTTCGTCGTGCCTCAGCAGCAGCGGGGCGCGCTGCTGCTGGTGGGTGCCTACCGTCCGCAGGAGGTTTCTCCCGACATCGCCGCGGCCCTGGCGGATCTGGCCGTCAGGGCCGAATTGCTCGCGCTGCAAGGGTTGTCGGCCGGCGAGGTGGCGGAGCTGCTACAGGTCGTCGCCGGACCGGCGGCGCCACACCGGTGGGCGCCGCTGGTGCACGAACGCAGCGGCGGCCACCCGTTCTACGCCCGGGAGCTGTGCCACCTGCTTGCCACCACCGGCACCGCCCACGACGTTCCGACCGCCGTCCGCGAGGTCATCAACGGCCGTCTGGCCCGCCTGTCCACGGCCTGCGCCGCGCTGTTGGACGCGGCCGCCGTCGCCGGCAGCCAGCTGCAGCCCGACGTGCTGGCCGACGTCACCGACGACGACCCGACGCGGGTCATCGCACTGGCCGCCGAGGCTTTCGCCGCCGGCATCCTCGCCCGGGCCGGCGACCAGTTGGGCGCGGTTCGGTTCGCCCACGATCTGTACCGGGAGGCCATCTACGTCTCGCTCCCACCGGGGCGGCGCCTCGACCTACACCACCGGACCGCGGCCGCGCTACAGCGCCGTCACGAGCGCGGCAGCCCGGTCTTCGCGGCCGAGCTGGCCCGCCATTTCACGGCCGCTCTGCCGGCGGCCGGAATCGCGCCGGCGCTGCTCTGGGCGCACGCCGCCGCGCGCATCGACGCCGGCCAGTACGCATTCGCCGAAGCCGCCGGCCATCTGACCCGGCTGCGCTCGGCGATCGACGCCGCCAACGGCAAGCCGTCCGAAGCCGACCTCGTCCACCTCCTCACTACCGAAGCCGACCTCCGGCTACGCGCCGGCGACGCCTCGCGCGCCCACGCGCTGCTCGACACCGCCTGGGCGCGGGCCACGGCCACCGGCACGGCCGAGCTGGTCGGCGCGGTCGCCCTGGGCCTCGACCGCCTCGATGCGCGGTTCGCCATGCCGCGCGCCGACCTGATCGGTGTGCTCGAGACGGCCCGCGAGGCAGTGCGGAGTTCGGGCACGCCGGCCGAGGCGCGGGTGACCGCGGCCCTGGCCCGGCAACTCCAACACTCCGTACCCGCCGACCGGCCCGGAGCGCGGTCGCTGGCCGAACACGCGGTGAGGATCGCCCGTACCGTCCCCGACCCGACGACTCTGGCCAGCTGCTTGCTCGCTCTGCACGACACACTGTGGACACCCGGCACCGCGGCCGAACGAGCCAGGATCACCGCCGAGATCGCCGACCTGGCGAAGCGGGCGAACGATGCCGAACGGCACGCCCAAGCGCTCCTCCTGACCGCGACAGGGCAGCTGGAGAGCGGATCGGCCGCATTCCGTGCCACCTTCGCCGAGTACGCCTACCTCACGGTGCGGCTACGCCAGCCCCGCCACGACTACCTGCTGCGGACCCGCCAGGCCGCGCTCGCGCTGATCGACGGGGACATCGAAACGGGGGAGCGGCTCAGTGCCGACGCCGCGGCGCTCGGCGAGAAAGTGGGCGACAGCGACACCGGCAACGTGCGGATGTCGCAGCGGCTCGAGGTCGTCCGTGCCCGCAACGACGCGACGGAGCTGCGGGAGATGGCGGCCGAGGCGGTCCGTTGGTGGATCGGCGCCCCTGCCCACGCGCACGCGGTCGCGGCGGGTTTCTCCGCCCGCGCGGGGGACCTGGACACCGCCCGCCGGGAACTGGACACGGTGCTGGCGTTGGACTGGCGCACCGACCGCTCGTACCTGTGGTCGGTCTTGGTCGGCGAGATGACGACGGCCGCCATCGCGCTCGAGGACCGGCCACTGTGTGAGCACCTGCTCGACGATCTCCGGCCGATCGCCGATACCTGCGCGGTCAACGGCGCACTGGTCTGCTTCATGGGCGCGCACGCCCACCGCGTCGGCCTGCTGTACGCGGCGCTCGGTCGGCCCGCGCCGGCCCGACAATGGCTCCGGCATGCCCTGGACATCCACCGTCGGCTCAACGCCCGGGCCTGGCTCGCCGAGACGCTCGACGCACTCGCCGGCACCGGCGGCCCGGGCGCAGCGGAGCACGCCCGGCATGCCCGCGTCGTACGCGCCGAACTCGGGCTGGCTCCGCCCGTCGTCATCGACCGGACCGACGACCCTCCGCGACTGCGGCGGGTGGGCGACATGTGGGAGGCCAGCTTCCGGGGGGACACCGTCTACCTGCGCGACGTCAAGGGACTTCACGACCTGGCCGCATTGCTCGCAAACCCCGGCGTCGACCTGCCCGCCGTGCAGCTAGCCGGGGCCGAGGTGTCCGACGGTCCCCGCACGGCGCGGTCCGACCCGGTCCTCGACCGCGCCGCCCTCGTGGCGTACCGGCGGCGGCTGACCGAACTCGACGAGGAGCTGGCCGCGGCTCGGGCCGACGCCGACCTGGCGGGCCAGCGGCGCGCCAGCGACGAGCGCGAACAGCTTCTCGGCGAACTGGGCCGGGCGACCCGTCCCGATGGAGCCTCCCGCGCCATCGGCACCAGCACAGCCGAACGCGCGCGCAAGGCGGTCACCGCACGGGTCCGTGATGCGATCCGCCGCATCACCGACGCGCTGCCCGCACTGGGTAGCCATCTGGACCGCACCATCCGCACCGGCACCGTCTGCCGCTACGAGCCGCGCTCCTAGGAGCAAAGCCTCGGTCGCTTGGCCGCCAGGATCGTATTTCGCTAGGCCTGGCCGTCCGCGACGCGTCCAGGGACGAACGCCGCACATTGTTCGACTGCCCCTTCGATGGTGATGTCGAGGCTGGCGGGCCGGCTCCGACTATCTCGTGACGGCGCTGGACGGCTGCGCCGACGGTGTGCAGGAGGTTGGCGATGGGCAAGGTCGTGGTGGACGTGTCGATGTCCCTGGACGGGTTCACGGCTGGGCCGAACGTCCGGGAGGCAGAGCCGATGGGGGACGGGGGCGAACGCCTACACGCATGGATGGCTGAGAACGGGCCCGAGGGCGAGGTCGACGCCGCGGTGCGCCGAGACGTGGACGCGGCCGTTGGCGCCACGGTCATCGGGCGGCGCACGTTCGATCTCGGCGTGGGCCCGTGGGGCGGCACGCCATGGCCGGGTATTCCCAGCTTCGTGGTCACCCATCGGGGGCGGCCGGACCTGCTCGGCAACAACGGCGGGACGTTTGCCTTCGACGGCCTGCAGGCCGCTGTCCGGCGCGCCAAGCGGGCCGCCGGGCACAAGGACGTCATGGTGCTGGGCGCCGATGTCGCCCGCCAGTTGCTCAGGGCGGACCTGCTCGATGAGATGCGCATCCACCTCGTTCCGCTCCTGCTGGGCGCGGGAACACCACTGTTCGCAGGGGAGCAGGCCGAGCTGATCGCAGAAGGAAAGCCGGTCGCCGGAACCGTGACCCATCTACGCTTCCAGGTCGCAAGAGGCCCAAGCCGCGTGTCATCGGTTTCGTGAGACACAGCCTTGCCTGCGTCTTTCATGAAGAACTGATCATGGACTCATCGGTCGATCTGATCCGTTGGGCCGACCGGTGGGACTGCCGGCGTGTGATCTCCCACTGTTCGCTGTGGAGGGCTTCCGGCGGGCGTCGTAGGCTCGATGCGTGGCTGACGCTGTCGTCATTCCTGGCGGCGCGCTCGGTCCCGCAGCGGGGCTGCTCGTGTACGCCGGAGGTATGGCGGAGCGACGCGGCGCGACAGTGCACCGGTACTGGTGGTCACAGCAGCCGTCGGCGGCACCGACGGAGAACCGGATGTCCATGTGCTGCTCGCGCAGGATCGGGGTGCCATCCGCTATTCCTCGTTCCCTGCCCATTCCGTGGACAGCCCTTGACGCAGGGCCGAGGCTAGTCGTCCAGGCTCCCCATGCTCAGGTTGACGATTGTTCCGGTCATCCCGCTTGCCTGATCGGACGCCACGAGGACCGCCATGTTTGCCATCTCCTCGAGCGTCGTAAGCCGTCGGGTGTGGGTCCTGCCGGCGAGCGACTCCTGGAACTGTTCCCAGGTCATTCCCGATGCCTTGGCGTAAATCCCGAAGGATTCCTTGATCCTGCTTGTCTCTGGCATCCCCTGTGGTCGCAGACCGACCACGCGAATCCCCTGAGGTGCGAGCTCTGCCGACAGGTCCCGAGTGAGTGCCTCCACGGCGGCCATCGCCGGGCCCCCGCCGCCCACCACTGGGGTGCCCGTCCGCGAAGGGGTTGACGTGACGGTCATGATCACCCCCGATTGGTTCGCGATCATGCGCCGGGCCGCCAGTCGTGCGGTCAGGAAGTACGACCTCGGGTAGGTCATGATCGGCAGGGAGAACTGCTCGAGATCCAGCTCGACCAGGGGCATACGAATCTTAGGATTCGGGATGCCGATCGCGTTGAACGAGATGTCGACGCGACCCGCCTTGTCGATGACGGACTGCAGATGCCCGTCCACGGCCTGCTCATCGAGAGCGTCTACCTCTGCCGCCTCGGCGGATCCGCCGGCGGAGGCGATTTCCTTGGCCACGGCTTCGACGGACGCCTGTTGCCGCCCGGTAGGGAAAACCGTCGCCCCTTCGCGCGCAAAGGCGCGTGCGACGGCGCCGCCGATCGCGCCTCCGGCTCCGTAAATCACCGCAATCTTGTCCTTCAGCATCATCTCTGGTTCCCTTCTGTGCCAGGGCGGTCACCGCCGCCCACGTCATGACGAAGCTCGGCGGCTGAAACAAATCAGAGCTTGACTCCGGTGCTTCGCCGCTCGCCGATGTTCCGATGGTCAGCGCCGTCGAAGATCAAGACACCGCAACGTCGAGAAAATGGGCGCCCACCGGCCGCCCATTTCGGCCGCCGGCAGGTGTCTGGACACGATGGGAGTGCGACAGGATGCGCTGCAGAGGGTGACGCTAGGGTGGATTGGTGACGGCCGACCTGATCAGCAGGGCGCGGGCCGGGGACGGCGACGCGTTCCGAGAGCTGACCGAGCCGTACCGTCGAGAGCTACAGGTGCACTGCTACCGGATGCTCGGATCCTTCCAGGACGCCGAGGACGTGCTCCAGGACGCGCTGCTGGCCGCTTGGCAAGGCCTCGGAGGGTTCGAGGGGCGCGGCTCTATCCGCAGATGGCTCTACCGGATCGCCACCAACCGCTGCCTCAACGCGATTCGCGCCGCCAACCGACGCCCGGCCAAGCAATGGGACATGCCCGGGGTTGAACCTCCCGTGCCGACCCGGCTCGGCGACGTGGTATGGCTCGAGCCATTTCCCGACGCCCTGCTCGGTGGTCCGATCGACGTGCCGCCCGGACCGGAGGCCCGGTATGAACAGACGGAGGCTATCTCCCTGGCGTTCGTGACTGCTCTTCAGGTCCTGCCGCCTCGCCAGCTCGCCGTGCTCATCCTGCGCGACGTACTCGGATACCACGCCAACGAGGTGGCCGAGATGCTCGACTCGACCGTCGAGTCGGTCAACAGCACCCTCAAACGGGCCCGGGCCAGCCTGCAGCGCCGCCTGCCGCCGACCGGCGACCGCGAACCGGCGCCGGCTCCCGACTCACCCGCCGAGCAGGCGCTCGTGGCGAAGTTCGTCCGCGCCTATGAGTCCGGGAATCTGGACGCGCTGGTCGCCTTGCTAACCGACGATGTCTTCCTCTCCATGCCACCGATTCCCCTCGAATACCAGGGCCGCGACGTGGCCCGCCTCTTCGCCAGCATCTTCCGCTCGGGCAGGAGGGTTGACCTCGTGCCGACGCGAGCCAATGGTCAGCCGGCGTTCGGGGCCTACCTTCGCGCCTCAACCGGCATCCGCCACGGAACCGGCCTATTCGTCCTCACCCTCACCGGCGACCGCATCTGCGCCTTCACCCGCTTCGACAACGGCGTGCTCCCACGGTTCGGGCTGCCGCGATCGCTCCCTGCCTGACGGGTTCAGCGGAGCCTGACGGGTTCAGCGGACAACAGGCCAGGGTTGCGATGCAAAGCGCGCGCGCCACCCCTCGTCTGCCATCCCCAGCGCCCGGCTGTCGGTGCCGCACCCGCCAGACCCTCACGCCTGGCCGCGAAGAGTCGGTCGTCCGACGCCCGTCGGTATCGGAACCCGGCGGAGTCGCCGGCCGGATCGACTATCCGCGGTGATCCTGTGGTGGCGCCTTTTCCCAATAACAGACGACAGATGAGGGCAGTCGGGAGCACACTGGAGGAGTCGTGGCCCACCTGTCCTAGGGGCGTCCGGTGTTGACCAAGAATGTTCGTCCGCCCGATCTGGTTCCGACGCTGTCTCGCGGCAAGCACCGCAACCCGCGCAAGGGCGCCTGCTTCATGGAGTTCGCCTCGTTCCTCGCTGGGGAGCGCTGGAGCGACCATCCGGCGTGCACGCACCCGTTGCTCGCCCATCTCGCGCGCCTCGTCAATGACCACACGTCGGACGAGGGTCGCCGCCTTCTCGTGCCGTTCATCCCATCCGTGATCGGCCTGACCGGCGACGACCCGCACATTGACGTCCGCATCACGCTGCGAGCGGCGACCACGGCCCTCCCGGTGGTGGCGGAGGAGCGGCAACGGGTCATGGCGGTCGCCGTGCTCGCCGCCAACCGCTTGCTCGCCGATCAAGACGGGCGACCGCCCGACAGCCTCGACGACGAGAGCCGGCGGGCGCTGTCACAGGCCCCACACGCGGCGAAGTGGGCGCGACGGTTCACGGGTGGGGCACCGATCACCCCGAGGGCGTTTCGCCGGCGGGGCGCACCAAGCGCCGTCACCCAGGCCGTCGCCGGAATCGCGGACGCATGCATCCCCGATCCCGACAGATTGCTGCGCGAACTGCTGGTCGCAGCGATCGACGACTGCGCGCCCTGGGTTCGCCCGGCCACCGGGGCTGCGAGCAGTCGCGATAACCCGGTCGTACGGGTGTCGGCCGAGCATTCATCCGGATGACGTCGTCGAGCGTTCGCTGCTCGGCGGGGTGTCCATGGCCATGCAACGTCTCCGGCTGTGGCCAGTGAATCCCGCCGCGCAACGGGCGTCCTGATCGGCCGATGAGCGTCCTATGCCTCGCTGGCCGTGCGTGAGCCGGCTGGAGGCAGCAGCATGTACTCGTGGCGCTCGGAAGAGTGGACGTCCTGGCTCGGCAGTGGAGGGATTCGGCGGTGCGTCTTGACCGCCGACTCGACGGCCTGACCGACGTCGAGTTTCTGTGGGAGCCGGTGCCGGGCTGTTGGACGCTGCGCCAGCACGCGACGGCGGACGGGGGCTGGCTACTCGACTACGACGAGCCGCCGCCGGAGCCGCCACCTTTGACGACAATCGCCTGGCGCCTGCTGCATCTCGCCAACGGAAACTGGATCTACTGGGAGCACGCATTCGGGCCTGGAGCGCGCATGTTCACCGACCTCGTGATGCCACGCTCCGCCGACGAGGCGCGGCGGTACTGGCGCGACAGCCGAGCACCGATCACTGCGTGGCTTGAGGCCGCGAGTGACGAGGCCCTCGAGGAGTTGCGGCCGAGTCACGACGGCGAGCCGCGTACGGCCGGTGAGGTGCTCCTGATTCTGGTGGACGAGCAGGTGCACCACGGTGCGGAGATCGCGCTGATGCGCGACTGGTACCGGGTGCAAGCGTCCCCGGCGGCAAATCCGGCGACATGACGGGTGGCTTGCTATCGTCCGTTGTCGGGTCTCGGGTGTGGACGACGCTCTGAGCCGTGTACTTCCCGACCGTCGAGTCGGCCACATCCGGTCGGTCGCGGCGACGTCTGACGGGCCGGAGGCGTCTGTCACCCGGCCGTCGGCCAGCCCGCGCCGCTGGACGCATGCAACGCGACAGAAAGTCGAAGGTCCGGTCGAGCGTTCGGTGCGCGGCCTCCGGCGCGGCGCGCCACATTGTGGTCGGCGCCGTCGTAAACGTCGAACTCCACGGGGCTGCCGGCCCGCCCGCGCAGGTCGCTGAGCCGCTCGCTCTGGTTGCGGGGAACGAGGCGGTCGTCGCGGCCGTGCAGCAGCAGGAACGGCGGCGCGGCCGGGTCCGCGTACGAGACGGGGCTCGCCTGGGCCGCGAGCTCCGGCACCGTGGGTTAGGGCGCACCGAGTAGCTGGGCCTCCCGGAGTCGGCGGCCATGGCGTCGGCGCCGGTGTCGCCCGCGAGCGTGACCGGGTCCGTCGGTGCGTACCAGGCAACCACGGCGCTCCCCGTGGACGGCGGGCCGAGCACGCCGACCGCGCCGTCGAGATCCGGGCCGGTCAGGCCGAGCATGGCCGCCAGGTGGCCGCCGGCGGACTCGGCCCATGCTCCGATCCGCGACCCGTCGACACGGAGGTCGGCGGCACAGGCCCGCAGCCTCCGTACGGCGGCCTTCGCGTCATGGAGTTGCGCCGGCCAGCGGCCCTCGCCCGAGAGCCGGTAGTCGGCGCTCGCGACCGCGAGGCCACGCGGCGCCGGGCGCTCGAAGGGCGACGGCGAAATACCGGCGAAGGCCGGCCCGACGCTGTGCCGGCTGCCGACCAGCCAGCCGCCGCCGTGGAGGAAGAGCACGACGGGCGGCACCGACGCCCGTGGCGGCAGGTACACGTCGAGCTCGCGGGAGTCGGACGCCCGGGATCGCCGCGTACCGCACCGGCACCGGCACCGGCCCGTGTGGGCCGGGCGCCGCTGACCAAGTGTCGGTGGTGACTACGGGTGGGTTTGTGCTGCTTTGGCGCCTGCATCGCTGCGGTTCCGTGCGTCTCTGATGATCGGCGGGCTCCCGACTGACTACGACTTGGCGAAGCCGAGAGCGGGAGCGTCCACGCCATCGCCGATGAAGGGGGTGGTGGCGATGACGAGGACGCCGTGCGGGGTCCATGGTCCATTCGCCTGGACGCCAGGCCAGCACCCGTGAGCGGTCATGTCGAGGTGGTGAGGCGTGGAGTTGCCTCGTGTCGCGGGCGAAGTATGCGGACCCGGTCGGCCTACTCGTGTTTGCGTGAGACCGTGTGCTGGCCGGTGAGCGTGATCGTTCCGGAGGCGGTCCATTCGCCGCACGCACCGCCGCCTTCGCTGACGTCGAGTCGCAACGGCGTGCCGTCCATCCGTAGCGCAGGGTGGTAGTACGCGGCGACCTGCTTGGCGTCGCCTTCGATGTAGTGGCCGATCAGGGCGCGCCGGAAGCGGTCGACGGTGGTGTTGGGCATGCTGCCATGGATCAGTGAGCCGGTGAAGAACAGCACATCGCCCGGGTCCATCACAATGGGCTCGATCGGCTGTCCGGCCGGGATCGGCACGGTGACGTCGGTGAAGCTGACTGTGGTGTCGGCCTTGGCGGTGCACAGGATCGGCCAGCGGTGGCTGCCCGGTACGACCAGCATGCAGCCGTTCGCCTCGTCGGTCGGGTCCAGTGCCATCCAGGCTGCCACGCAGGTGCCGGGTTCGGCGCGCAGGTAGAAGTTGTCCTGGTGCAGGGCCTGGCCGCGGGAACCGGGCGGCTTGAAGTACAGCATCGTCTGCACTGCGTACGGGTCGGTGCCGGCCAGCGCGAGCAGCCGGCTTCGCAGCCGGGCGTCGAGCAGCCAACGCAGGGAGGTGTCGTCCCAGCGGTGCATCTGCGCCATCCGCGGGTACCGGCGCAGCGGGTCACGGCTCGCCGGCTCGACGCCGACAAGATCGTGTTCGTAGGGGCCGCGCCGACGCAGGGTCATGAAATGCTCCCGGAGCCGCTCCACCTCGTCGGTGCCGAACACACTCGGGCTCACCACGTACCCGTCCCGGTCGAAGTCCTCCTTGAACGAATCGCTCATATCCGGAAGCATGATTAAGATACTGGTCCTGCCGCCAGTGGTTCCAGACGCAAGGATTTGTACTTTTGACGCACCTGCGCTTGAACTCGCCGCCGACCTACTGGCGGTGCGAACCTGCCTGGTCCTGGCGCGCCCGCCCGCTCGCCGACCATCTGCTCTGGTACGTGCTCGACGGCGTCGGCAATCTGGCGCTGGACGGCCGGCACCGCGAGCTCGGACCCGGCACCTGTGTGGTGTTCGCGCCCGGGGACGCGCCGGTGGCCGGCCATGACCCGCGACGGCGGCTGCTCGTCTTCGGCATGCATTTCGACACCGACGACCCCGACAACGTCCTGCCCTGCCGCTGGGTGCAGGTGCGCGACCAGGTCCTGGTCAACGCGCTCGCCCGGCGCAGCGACACCAGCTATCGGCGCGGCGACCCACTCGGCCTTCGTCAGAGCCTGCTGTGTCTCGAACAGATCCTCTGCGTGGTACGTGAGGACGCCACCGCCCCGCCACCCGGTCCAGTCGACGCCGTGCAAAAGATCACCGAGGCAATGCGGCAGGATCCGAGCCGGCGTTGGACCGTTGCCCAACTGGCCGGCCGGGCAGCGCTGTCACGCGCCCAGTTCACCCGCCGATTCGTCGCCCACACCGGACTCTCCCCAGCGCGGTACCTGATCAACGCCCGCATCGACCGTGCCCATCAGCTGCTGACCGAGACGAACATGTCGGTTACCCAGGTCGCCGCAACGCTCGGATACACCGACGCTGCGTATTTCAGTCGCCAGTACAGGCGACAAACCGGACGAACGCCCAGCAGCATCCGGTGAAACCTCTCCGGCCAAATTGCCGCTGACGGTGCGGTGCACGTGAGCGCCCGTCGAGTGGACCGCTGTTGCCTGGCCGGGTGGCGCACGCTGGGGTAGGGGCGTGCGCCTGGGCACAATGACGTGATGATCTCCGGGGATCGGCGACGGTTCGGCGCGGTGGACGCGGTGCGTGGGCGGCGCTGGTCGTTGCGGCCGAGGCGAGGTTCGCCACGCTCATCGATGAGCGGGTCGCGTCGTTGGATGAGATCGCGCCGTACCGACCCGGACAGTTCTGTGCCCGC
>DATDJX010000143.1:0-4135 GCA_036520275.1 Asanoa sp. | reverse complement strand
TGCCAGGGAGGTCGCGGAACGGATGGCCGCCGGCGACCCGGCCGCCCAGCGGGTCTGGGCCGACGCCACGGCGGCGCTGGCGCTGGCGCTCGCCTGGACCGCCGTCGTGCTCGCGCCGCAGGCGATCCTCCTCGGCGGCGGGCTGGCCCGGTCCGGGAGGCTGCTCTTCGAGCCGGTCCGCCAGGCACTGGGTCGCCACCTCGGCGTGGTCCGGCAGCCGCAGCTGGTGCCCGCCACCCTGCAGGATGAGGCCGGCGTCCTCGGCGCCGCCCTCCTGGCCTGGGAGGCGCTCGGGCGGACACCGTGATCCTCACCGTCACCCCCAACGTCGCCCTCGACATCACCTACCGGGTCGACCAGCTCACTGCGGGGTCGAGCCACCGCGTGCGAGAGGTCGAGGAGCGGGCCGGCGGCAAGGGGGTCAACGTCGCCGGCGTCCTGCGCACGCTGGGCCACGACACCGTGGTCCTCGGGTTCGTCGGCGGCGCGACGGCCGGCCTGGTCACGGCCGACCTCGTTCGTGGCGGGCTCGCCCACGAGCTCATCGCGGTCGAGGGGCCGACCAGACGGTCCGTCGCGGTGGTGGACTCCAGCAACGGCGAGGCGACCCTCTTCAACGAGGCGGGCCCCCGCGTTCCCGCCACGAGCTGGGACGACCTGGAAGCGAGGCTCGCCGCGAGGCTTCCGAGGGCGACGGCGCTGGTCGTCTCGGGAAGCCTGCCCCCCGGTACCGACGACGATGCCTGCGCCCGGCTCGTGCGCCTGGCCGCCGCGCATCGGGTCACGGTCCTGGTCGACAGCGTCGGTCCGGCCCTCATCCAGGCCGCCGCGGCCGGGGCCGACATCGTGAAGCCGAACGCGGGTGAGCTGCTGGACACCACCGGCATCTCCGGCGTCGCCGCGGCGGCCACCGAGTTGAGGCGGCGGGGCGCGAAGGCCGTCGTGGTCTCGCTCGGGGCGGCCGGGATGGCCGCGTTCACCCCGGACGGATCCTGGCGGGCGGCGCCTCCGACCCGGCTCGCCGGCAACCCCACCGGATCCGGCGACGCCGCCGCGGCCGCGCTCATCGCCGGAGCAGTCGCCGGCGCGCCATGGCCAGATCGGCTGCGCGATGCCGTCGCGCTGTCGGCCGCGGCCGTGCTCCAACCGACGGCCGGGACCGTCGACCTGCGCGACTACCGCCGGTTGGTCCCCCAGATCCTGGTGGAGGAGCTCCATGCCCCTGGCCTCGACCGCTGACATCGTGACGTCCGCGGCGCGCGACCGTCGCGGCGTCGGCGCCTTCAACGTCGTCCAGCTCGAGCACGGGCAGGCCATCGTGTCCGGAGCCGCCCAGGCCGGCGCCCCGGTGATCCTCCAGGTCAGCCAGAACACGGTCCGGTACCACGGCGGGCTCGAGCCGGTGGCCCTGGCCACCCTTGCCATCGCCCGGCGCGCGACCGTGCCCGTGGCGGTCCACCTCGACCACGCCGAGTCGCCGGAGCTGGTGCAGGAGGCGGTGGGGCTCGGCTTCACGTCGGTGATGTTCGACGGGTCCAGGCTCCCCTACGAGGCGAACGTCGCGGCCACGGCCGAGATCGTGGCCCGGTGCCACGCCCGTGCCGTCTGGGTCGAAGCGGAGCTGGGCGAGGTCGGCGGCAAGAACGGCGTGCATGCGCCAGGGGCACGCACCGACCCGGAGGAGGCGGCCCGCTTCGTGGCCGCGACCAAGGTCGACGCCCTCGCCGTGGCCGTCGGCACCTCCCACGCCATGCTCACCCAGGAGGCCACACTGGACTTCGAGCTCATCGGACGGCTCGGTGCCCGCGTGGAGGTCCCGCTCGTCCTGCACGGCTCCTCGGGGGTGCCCGACCCCGACCTGACGCGGGCGGTCGCCGCGGGGATCACCAAGGTGAACGTCTCGACGCGCCTCGGCAAGGCGTTCACCGCCGCCGTGCGCGCCTGCCTTGAGGAGAACCCGTCGGTCGTCGACACCCGCATCTACCTCGGCACGGCCCGCGAGGCCGTGGTGGCCGAGGTGGGCCGCGTCCTGGAGGTGCTCGGTCAGGGTGGGGCGGCTCCGCCGTCCAGCCGGAAGTCGTAGACGAAGGGCACGTCCGGCCGGGCGCCCGCCGCCCCCGGTGGTGCCCGGTGGACGGCCAGCCAGAGATCGGAGAGCGAGACCTCGCCTTCGCGCAGGTCGGCGACCTCCAGACCACCGGCGAGGATGGACTCGGCACGTCCGAGGTCACCGTGGAGCACGGCCGCCCGCGCCTCCAGGAACCGGAACCTCCCGGCGAACGACGACGGCGGCGCCGTCTGCGCCAGCGCGATCGCCTCCGGGAGACGGTCCGCCGCGATCAGCGCCTCGATCGCCTCCACCCGGAGCTGCGGGAGGTCGGGCATCAGGTTCAGCGCCCGCAGGTACTGCTCGGCCGCCCGCCCCGGCGCACCCATGAGGCCGCTCGCGGCCGCGAGGTTCCGCAACCCGAGCCAGTTGCCCGGCTCCAGCGCGCAGGCCGCCTCCCAGGCCTCGACGGCGGCCTCGCGACGGCCGGCGCTCCAGCGGACGACCCCCCGGTGAAGCATCGACGCGGCCGAGTCCGCCGCCGCGTCGAGCAGGCCGGACCAGGACCGGCCAACGACGTAGGAGCGCGGCGTCCCGGGCGGCGGCGCGCCCGTCTCCAGCAGGGTGATCCACGGCTCCTGGTCGTCGCCGAGGCTGGATCGGGGGAACAGGCGGTCGATGACGGCCGAGGGCGGCTCCCGCGCCACCTCACGCCGAAGCGACTCCAGCGCTCCCCATCCCGAGCCGGCGTGCACCCGCTCACCCTGCCGGTTGTCGGCCCCCGCGCCCCGACCGAGCACGGACTCGGCCTGGGTCTCGGCGACCGCCGGCTCCAGGCACTCGACCGCATCGGCCCACACCCCGTGCACCGCGTCCGCGGGGACCGAGACCGGTCCGTAGACCTCGGTCCACGACCAGCTGGCTCCTGGGCCGAGCGGAACGTGTTCGAGCTGGGTCCTGGTCAGGCCGCCCTGGATCTCGAAGTAGGACTCGGTGGAGCCGGTGAGGAACTGCTGCCAGCGACGACCGCCGGGAGTGTTGCCCCAGGTGAACAGCTTCCGCCCACGGAGCCGCGCGGAGGACACCTGCAGCAGCCCGACGCCGGCCGCGTCGACCGCCGCGATCCAGGGGAGCCTCCCGGGGTCCAGCTCGAAGAAGTGGTCGGCGGTCCGCGTCGCGGCAAGTGGATGGGTGAGGTCGGGTCCTCCGGGCCCCGGCACGGGAACGCGACGGAGCCGTCGCCCGTAGGTGAACTCCAACGCCGAGCGGCTGGGGACCACGACCCGGGTCCCGGGGGAGCTCGCGACCGCCACGTTCGACCACCAGTAGACCGGCACGGCATGGGCGTTCGGGTTGGTCACCTTGATATCGACGGCAAGGCGGCGCGACCTGGGTCCCAGCCTGAAGTCCACCTGGTAGACAAGCTCACGCATTCGCTCCCACTCGTAGACGCGAAGGCCTGGAGTGCCATCGGGGAACCCGAGGGAAGCTGCGTGGACGGGCGAACATGTCAATGCCGTGTGCCCTGTGGTTCCCAGGTTCCACTCGACTCCGCCCGGGAACCAGGCATTTCGCAACCCGAGATTGCCGAGCTGGATCCGGTCGTTGTTGTAGAGCAGCTCTCGACCGGCGACCTTGTCCTGCAGGGACCACAGCCGACCACCAAATTCGAGAAGGACCATCGCACGCAGGTAGCTGTTCTCAAGGATCGCCACGGTGGTCTCACGTGGCACGAGTTCGCGTGAGTAGTCGTCCTGCAGCAGGTAGGGCAGCACGCTGCTCACATGTCCGTAGCGGATGTTGCGGGCCATCTCCTCGTCCAGCCCTGTGCCATCGACGTCGTCGTGCAGGTCACCGAGGAGGCGCAACGGCGGAAGCGGGTTCTCGGGCCTTCGATGTGGCATGGCGAAGACGATTGAGCGGATGTCGAGAGTGGTCATCTCTCCACTGGGACCTAGAAGTCCTGGCCACCGACGTCGACGTGGCCGTTGGCCGCGAGCCAGCGAAGCGACTCGTGCAGGGCGTCCAGCGAGCTGTACCGCGGTGTGTACCCGAGGATGTCGCGGGCCCGGTCGATGCTCGCGGCGA
>DATDJX010000142.1:0-7747 GCA_036520275.1 Asanoa sp. | reverse complement strand
CAATCCGTTGGTGGCGGCGCGGGTGTCGCAGCCGGACGATCCGTGGGCGGGGGTGTGGATCGCCGAGGACATCGAGCTGATCGGGCAGGGGGTGCGCACCGGTTCCTGGATCGACGGGTCGTTGGGGGTGGTGGGTGCCGGCCTGGACGGGTTGGCGGTGGTCTCCGATCCGGTGGGCGCGCTGCTGCAGTACGGGGTGTCGTGGATCATCGAGCACGTTCGGCCGTTGTCGCAGGCGTTGGACTGGTTGGCCGGGGATCCGGGGCTGATCGCGGGCAACGCGCAGACCTGGCGGACCGTGTCGTCGTCGCTGGCCGGGCAGGCGGACGCGCTGGGCCGGTACGTGGCCGCGGATGTGCCGGATTGGCGGGGTGCCGCGGCGGCGGCGTATCGGGACTGGTCGGGTGGGCAGGAGGCGGCGATCCGCGGGCTGGCCGCGGCGGCGGACACGGTGGCGGCGGTCACCGAGGGTGCCGGGTTCCTGATCGCGGCGGTGCGGATGCTGGTCCGCGACGCGATCGCCACCTGCGTGTCGCGGCTTGTCGTCTATGCGGCGGAGGAGGCCTTCTCGTTGGGGTTGGCCACCCCGTTGGTGGTGGAGCAGGTCACCACGCTGGTGGCGTCGTGGGCGGCGAAGATCGCCGGTTGGTTGCGGGCGTTGCTGGCCAGCCTGCGTGGGCTGGTGCCGGTGGTCCGCCGCCTGGGTGAGTTGATCGAGGAGCTGAAGAAGATCCTCACCCGCCTCAGCGGCAAGCAGCCCGAGCTCCCGAAGGAACCGCCGAGAAAGATCGGCGGCCCGCGCGAGTTCGACCCGGATGAACTGCGGGGCCTGGCGCCCGACGAGGTGAAGGCCCGCATCCCCGACGGCTGGACCCACAACCCGTCCGCCAGGGGCGGTGGCGAGGTCTTCGCCGACCCGGCGAACAAGGGGCGGCAGATTAGGATCATGCCGGGTTACCCGCCGGGTTCCCGTCCGGATCCCGTGACCTGGGGTCCCTACGCCGTGGTCTCACAGAACGGCAACCCACCGGTGAAGATCCCGCTAGCAGGAAATCCGACGCTGCCATGAACCAGGAGCCTGCCGACTGGCTGTATCAGGAAGTCCACGACCTGCTCGACGTGTCCAGCGTCGGGCTGTACGAGTTCCTGGACCTGCTCCGCACGCCGGTCCACGGCGTGCCGCCCGAGCGGAGGCGCGACGTCGCCACGGCTGTGCTGAAGCGGCTGCTTGCCGAACCGGGCACCGAGCTGCGGCGGCTGCGCTGGCCCGACTTCGACAGCCTAGGCTACGTGCACGTCACCGAGCTGGACGCTGATTCGTGGAATGCCCCGGACGACGACGGCATGTATGTGGCCATCGACCGCCCCGAGTAGCGCCGCCTTCGATGAGCGTTGGAGCCCGCCCGGCGACGACGGCATGTGCGTCGCGGCCCGGCGGGAGCAGTAGGCTATCCGGCATGGCCGCCGATGAGACGTCAGAAGCCGCGGAGCAGCAGGAGGAGGAGGCACCCGTCTTCCTCAACCGTGCCGAGCGGCGGGCCAAGGCGCACGGCAAGGGCAAGGCCGGCGGCAAGATGCAGGGCCAGGCCACGGGGCCGCTGCCGGGCGGGCGCGGGTCGGTCCAGTCGCCGCGGCAGTACGGCAACCGACGCAGCGGGTGAGCCGGCGGTAGGTTGGCCACGGAGGTTGCCATGGCCGAGACCGACACCGCGGCGTTCCGCGCCGCCCGCGCGTTCTTGTTCGCCCACGCGGACGACTACGACAAGGCGTACCGCGAGTTCCGGTGGCCCGCGCTCGACGAGTTCAACTGGGCCCTCGACTGGTTTGACGCCGTCGCTCGCGACAACGACGACCCCGCCCTGTGGATCGTCGAGGAGGACGGCGGCGAGCGGCGCTGGTCCTTCCGGGAGATGTCCGAGCGCTCCAACCGGGTCGCGAACTGGCTGCGGGCCCAGGGCGTACGCCGCGGCGACCGGATGATCCTGATGCTCGGCAACCAGGTCGAGCTGTGGGAGACCATCCTCGCCGCGATGAAGCTCGGCGCCATCCTGATCCCGGCCACGCCGCTGCTCGGCGCCGCTGACCTGCGCGACCGCCTCGCCCGGGGCAGGGCCCGGCAGGTCGTCGTGGGGTCGAGCAACGTCGACAAGTTCGGCGACGTCGCCGGCGACTACACGCGCATCGCGGTCGGCGAGACGATCGACGGCTGGCTCGACTACCGCGAGGCGTACGGCAGCGACAGGTCGTTCGAGCCCGACGGCATCACCCACGCCGGCGACACCCTGCTGCTCTACTTCACCTCCGGTACGACCGCCCGCCCCAAGCTGGTCGAGCACACTCATGCGAGCTACCCGGTGGGCCATCTGTCCACGATGTACTGGATCGGTCTGCGCCCCGGCGACGTCCACCTCAACATCTCCTCGCCGGGCTGGGCCAAGCACGCGTGGAGCAACGTCTTTGCGCCGTGGAACGCCGCCGCGTGCGTGTTCATCTACAACTACACGCGGTTCGACGCGGGCACACTCATGTCGCACATGGACCGCTGCGGCGTGACCAGCTTCTGCGCGCCGCCGACGGTATGGCGGATGATGGTCCAAAGCGACCTGTCGCGCCTCGAGTCCCCGCCACGCAACGTGGTCGGTGCCGGCGAGCCGCTCAACCCGGAGGTCATCGAGCAGGTCAAGGCCGCCTGGGGGATCACCGTGCGCGACGGCTTCGGCCAGACCGAGACCACCGTCCAGGTCGCCAACTCCCCCGGCCAGCAGGTCAAGCCCGGTTCGATGGGGCGCCCGATGCCGGGGTACGTCATCGAGCTCATCGACCCGGTCAGCGGCGAGTCCGCCGAGGAGGGCGAGATCTGCGTCAACCTCAACCCGCGGCCACTCGGGTTGATGGTGGGCTACCACGGCGACGACGAGCTTACCTCCGAGCGGCTGTCCGGCGGCTACTACCACACCGGCGACATCGCCTCCCGCGATGCCGACGGCTACCTCACATACGTCGGCCGCACCGACGACGTGTTCAAGGCTTCCGACTACCGGATCTCGCCGTTCGAGCTGGAGAGCGTGCTCATCGAGCACGCCGCCGTCGCCGAGGCCGCGGTCGTGCCGAGCCCCGACCCGCTGCGGCTCGCCGTTCCCAAGGCGTACGTCGCCCTGGCTGCCGGCTGGGAGCCCAACGCCGAGACCGCGGCCGCCATCTTCCGCCACTGCCACGAGCACCTGTCGCCATTCCAGCGGGTCCGGCGGCTGGAGTTCGCTGAGCTGCCGAAGACCATCTCCGGCAAGATACGCCGGGTGGAACTGCGCGCCGGCGAGCGGGAGAAACACGGCGATCCCGAGGTGCGGCCGGCGGGAGAGTTCCGCGAGGAGGACGTGCCGCGGTAAACGAGGTGCTCCTGATGGGCTCGACGGCTGGCATCGGGTTCATGATCGGCACGCCGCGACGACGACGGAACGGGTTCTGAGCCGTCCGTTCGTCCGTCCGCGCCTTCCGGAGCGTGCGCCGTGGCAGTGTCTTCCCTCGTCTCGCTCGTCGTCGGGCTGATCGCCCCCGACGGCACGTTCGATCCCCGCGATCCGGCCATCCGAGCATGCCGACCTGGAGGCCGACGGCCTGCTTGCGCTGGCCAAGCGAACGGCCCCGCAACCCGGGCGAGCTGGCCGCCGCCGTGGCCGACGGCCTGGACAAGCGGGCTCTGCTCGCCCGACGACGTCGCGGCCGTGTACGTGTCGTTCGGCACGGTGCTCGGCCCCGGCCGGCGGCCAATCCGGACGCGCGCCGGTGAGACCGTCCCGGCCCGACCGGAGCGACCCCGGCTCGCGCTATGCGAGCTCACCGGCGACACCTCCATCGCGGACCCGACGTGCTCGGCATCGAGGCGCCGGACCGGCTCTAGCGCAGCGCCACCTCGTCGAGCGCCTCCCGCAGTCCCTTCGCGGCGAGGCGGTCGGCGCGCTCGTTCTCCGGATGTCCATTGTGGCCCTTGACCCAGTGCCAGCTCACCTCGTGGCGGGCGACGGCCGCGTCGAGGCGCTGCCACAGGTCGACGTTCTTGACCGGCGTCTTCGCCGTGGTCACCCAGCCGTTGCCCTTCCATTTCGGCACCCACTTGGTGATGCCGTCGCGCACGTAAACGCTGTCGGTGTGCAGCCGGACGACCGTCGGGCGGGTAAGGGACTCGAGCGCCCGGATCGGCGCCATCAGCTCCATCCGGTTGTTGGTGGTCGCGCCGGCGTCGCCGCCGCACATCTCGTTCTCCACGCCACCGTTGCGCAGGAGGGCGCCCCACCCGCCGGGGCCGGGGTTGCCGCGGCACGCACCGTCGGTCCAGATGTCCACGCTCACCCGGGCACCATACCGGGGAGCCCGCTACTCGGCGGCTTCCTCGGACGTACGGCGCTCGAGGATCGTGTCCGGCGCCGCCTCGGGGTCGTCCTCCCGCTCGTCTGAGTCATCGAGGATCGCCTCGGCCTGGGCCTGCGGGTCGTCGCTGCCGACCGCCTCCTCCTCGGGGAGCAGGTGGTCGGCTCGCGACTCGGCGCGCTCGTCGGTCATGAGGCAAGATCTACCATGTCGCGCTCGCGCTCGACACTCGGGGCGACCGCCGGCCTGCCCGGCCCGGTCACCCGCGCGAGGCGCAGCGCCAGCACGAACAGGATCACGACCTCGACGCCGACCAGGCCGCGCTCGACCAGGCCCATCATCACCCGGTCGCCGGGGAACGCGACGTACCAGAGCCCCGCCAGGCCGACCGCGCTGGCGACGACCAGCCGGCGCAGCAGCGGCACGAGCGAGCACCAGCTCACGACCTCCCGGGCACGCAGGCGGCGGGCAAGCAGGAGTACGGCGGCGGGCAGCGCGACGAACGCCACCACGGACGCGTACCGGTGCACGGTCGCCGCGGAGCTCATGACGGGGGTGCCGATCGGGTCCGTAGGGATGACCGCCGCCACGATGAGCCCGAAGATCCACACGAGCATGAGCACGGCCGGCATGCCGCGCACCGGTACGCGCGTCATCACGAGGCCGCCGAGCAGGGCGAGCGTGCCGCCGCTCAGCGCGACCATCGCCAGCTCGATGGCCGCCCCGTTGTTGGACAGGGCGTAGTCGCTCAGCGTCAGCGTCAACGGGTCGTAGGTCGGATCGAGGCCGAGGTGCCCGACCACGGTGGCGACGACAGCGACCACGAGAGCGATGACGGACGTGATCGCGAAGCCCCTGGAAGTCATGCATATGAGGCTTCCGTCTGCGGTCTCGCGCCGATATCGGGTGACGCCCGGGCCGGTCCCGGGTCTTGGATCCCCGACGTTTGTCAGGGCCCGACCCTGAGCACCTCTGCGAGGTCGAAGCCGACCGGCTGGTCGAGCTGGGCATAGCCGCAGGACAACGGGTCACGGTCGGGCCGCCAGCGCAGGAACTGCGCCATGTGCCGGAAGCGGTGGCCTTCCATGTGCTCGTACCGGACCTCGAGGACCCGCTCCGGCCGCAGCGGCACGAAGGTAAGGTCCTTGTCGGGATTCCAGCGGCTGCCGTATCCCCGGCCGGTCTCGGCGGGAGGCTGGCCGCCGGCCCAGTTCCACGGGTGGCCGTCGAAGGTGGTGACGAGCGGTTGTAGCTCCTGGAAAAGGTCCTTGCGGCGGGCCATCGGGAAGGCGCCGACCACGCCGACCGGGGTGAGGTTGGACCCGTTCGACCATTCTCGCAGCTCGGCCGGCACCACCGGGTCCGTTGGATCGTCGTACAGGCCGAGCAGCAGGGAGCCGATCGCGCCGGGGCCGGACTTGTGGACCCGGTAGCCGGCGACCACACAGTCCGCCGTACGGGTGTGCTTGACCTTGGCCATGACCCGTTTGTTGGGCTGATAGGTCCCGTCGCCGTCCTTGGCGATGACACCGTCCAGGCCGGCGCCCTCGAACTGCTCGAACCAGTGCCTGGCCGTGTTCTCGTCGGTGGTGATGGGCGTCAGGTGGACGGGTGGTCGCGCGTGCTCGAGGGCGCTTTCCAGCTCCGCGCGTCGTTTTTTGAACGGCAGCGTGGTGAGGTCTCGGTCGCCGACCGCGAGGATGTCGAAGGCGATGAACCGGGCCGGCGTCCGCGCGGCGAGCAAC
This sequence comes from Asanoa sp., assembly GCA_036520275.1. Lineage (GTDB taxonomy): Bacteria > Actinomycetota > Actinomycetes > Mycobacteriales > Micromonosporaceae > Asanoa. Next base: position 1,637 of record DATDJX010000142.1, on the reverse strand, counting down.
GTCACGCGGCTGGCGGCGGGGTGCAGACGCAGCTGGAGGGCGTTGAAATCGAGCGTACGGCCGTCGGGACTCTCGACCACGATCTCGCCGTCGACGACGCACCGCTCGGGCAGGTTGGCCTTGACCGCCTCGACGACCTCGGGGAAGTACCGGGTGAGCGGCCGGTCGTTCCGGCTGCCGATCTCGACCTCGTCCCCGTCCCGGAAGATGATCGAGCGGAACCCGTCCCACTTCGGCTCGTAGAACCGGTGGGGCGGGATCACGCCTACGGCTTTGGCCAACATCGGCGCGACGGGTGGCATGACCGGCAGCTGCACAGCCCCATCATGCCCTCCCGGTCATCCCGGCCCTCGACGGCGAGGCGGCCGGCAGCATCCGCCCGGGCATGGACCTCGGTTGCACCGGGGACGCGACCGCCTGGTCGTCAAACTCGGTGTGAGCTCAGGCGGGACGGCGGCCGACCGCGAACACCGATTGGCCGAACGGCGGGCGGACGACCCGTTCGACGGCCTTGGTCACCGGCAGGACCAAGGTGTCGTACAGCTTGACCATCGGGCCTTCCTTCGGCATCAGTCGGAAGACACTCGTCGCCATGTAGTAGCCGAGCAGGCCCAGGGCGTTGGCGTAGGAGATCTGCTCCACCCGGAGGCCCGCGCGGGTCATGGCGCGGTTGAGGGACAGGCGGGTGTAACGGCGGACGTGGCCGGTCGCGACGTCAACGGGGCTCATCGCGAACGGGAACGCGGGTACGATGATCACGACGGCGCCGCCAGGACGGACGAGCTTGGCCATGCAGGACAGTGCGGCCTGGTCGTCCTCGATGTGCTCGAGCACGTTGTAGGAGACGGCGGCCGAATAGGACGCCTGTCCGGAGTGGGGCAGCACCATCTGCCGAACCTCGATGTTGGGCCGGCCGGCGAGGCGCTCCTTCAGGACGACCAGCCGCTCGGCGTCGGCCTCGGTCGCGGTGAACCGCCGGCACACCCGCGCCCACTGCACCGCGTAGTCGCCTAGCCCGCTGCCGATCTCGATCGGGTCGTCACCGAGGTACGGCACGGCGAGCTCGACGAACCACTGGCGGTGGTTGACCGCGGTCGCAAGGCCCTCCAGCACCTCCGACTGGACCCGCTGGTCCCCCGTGATGTCAGCCATCTCGGCCTCCCTGCAGGACAAACCCGAATGTTTTTTCCCTGGCGCTACGGTATGAAACCCAGGGGCCGGCTGTGATGGAGATCCAGTGATTTGTCAGTCTTGTGTGGAGGCCCGCACGACACTGCGACGGAAACGAACTCGGGGGTCGGGGTATGCCCGCTGACGCGGACGATTTGCGCGCCGAAGATGCCGAAACCGGGGACGTGACGGCCTCCCTCGCGCTAGCCTCGGGCGCCGACACCGCGCCCGGGACCGACATCGACTCCCGGTCGCCAGAGCACCCCGAGCCCCATGCCCAAACGGTGAGCCGGACCGAGGCCGAGCAGCAGACCCGCCACGAACCCCGGCCGGCAATCCAGACCCAGGCCGACCAGCAGACCGGTCACGAGCCCCAGCCGGCGGCGGCGCCCGTACACCCGGACCAGACCCAGCCCACATCACACCCGGAACAGGCGGCCCCGCCCAAGCCGGGAGCGGCCACCGAA
>DATDJX010000141.1:0-42686 GCA_036520275.1 Asanoa sp. | reverse complement strand
TCGGCGTGCGCGGCGGAACACTCGTGGTGCGGGAAGAGCAGGTCGTTGCCGCCACCCTGGACGTCGATCGTATCGCCGAGCAGGCGCAGCGCGATGGTCGCGCACTCGATGTGCCAGCCGGGGCGGCCGGGGCCGAGGGACCCGCCGGGCCAGGCCGGCTCGCCGTCGCGGGCGCCGCGCCACAGCAGCGGGTCGAGCGGGTCGCGCTTTGCGGGCCGCTCCGGGTCGCCGCCGCGCTCGGCCGCGTACGCGAGCATCTGGTCGCGCGACAGCCGGGACTCGTATCCGAAGTCGGGGGCCGCCGCGACCGAGAAATACACGTCGCCGGTGCCGTCGTCGAGCCGGTAGCCGGAGCCGTCGTCGACCAGCGCCGCGACCCGGCGCACGATGTCGGGGATCGACTCGACCGCCCCGACGTAGTGCTCCGGCGGGATGATCCGCAGCGCCTCCATGTCCTCGCGGAACAGCGCCGTCTCGCGCATCGCGAGGACCACCCAGTCCTCGCCGTCGCGGGCGGCCCGCTCCAGCAACGGGTCGTCGATGTCGGTGACGTTCTGCACGTACGTGACGGGCAGGCCCGCGTCGCGCCAGGCGCGTTGCACGAGGTCGAACGTGATCATGGTGGCGGCGTGGCCGAGGTGGGTCGCGTCGTACGGGGTGATGCCGCAGACGTACATCGTGGCCGGGCCGGACCGGGCGCGGGTGGGGTGCACGGCCCCGCGAGCCGAGTCGAACAAAGCGAGCGGCGACCCCGAACCGGGCAGCCGCGGCACCTCGTGCCCGGTCCATGCGTCCATCGCCTCAGCGTATCCAGACGCCCGCGCCGGCCGGCCCGCCGCCGGGCGAGGCGCCGCGAAGATCACACCGTCGTCGAGGCCCTACCTACCTCGGTCGGCGGGCCACCTCGGACGCCGGGTCCCGCGGCCGCCACCCCACGTCGGCGCCACACACCTCGGCGTCCCCCACCCGGCCGGCAACCCACCCGGCCGGCAACCCAGCCGGCCGGCAACCCAGCCGGCCGCCAACCCAGCCGGCCGCCAACCCACTCGGCCACCCGTCACATCGGCGGCCAGGGCACGGCCGGCCAGTGGTCGCTCGGCTCCGGAAAGCAGGCGGTGTCGAGCAGCCGACGGATCCGCCCGCGCAGCCGGCCGAGCTCCCCTGCCGTGAGGTGCTCCCGTAGCGCGGCGCCCAGCCCTTCGCGCGTGCCGCGCAGGTCGCCGAGGAGCCGGCCGAGCACGTCGACGACCTCGTCGGGCAGCACCGAGCCGGTCCAGCCCCACAGCACCGTGCGCAGCTTCGTGTCGACGTTGAACGTCACCCCGTGGTCGACGCCGTAGATCCGGCCGTCGGGCCCGACGATCACATGGCCACCCTTGCGGTCCCCGTTGTTGATCACCGCGTCGAGGACGGCCATCCGGGCCAGCCGCGGGTCGTCGGCGTGGGCCAGCGCGTACGCCCGGCCGTCTTCGCCGCGCGCCCCGGCGACGTGGAGCCACCCGGGCGGCAGCTTGCGCGCCGGCACGAAGCCGACCAGCGGCTCGGCGTCGGCCGGTTCGTCGATCCACAGCTGGCAGGCGCCCACCCCGAGCGGCCCGTCCCGCAGCACGGTCGGCGGGACGAGGTCCCATCCGGTGGCCTGGGAGACCAGGAACGCGGACACCTCGCGCCCGGCGAGCGTGCCGTCCGGGAAGTCCCACAGCGGGCGTTCGCCGCGGACCGGCTTGTAGACGCATTTCGCCGTCACCCCGTCGAGGGTGATCTCGCCGCGCAGGGTGATGTTGGAGGCGTCGACCAGCCGGCCTTCCAGCTCGACCTCGCCGCGCCGCAGCAGGTCGAGGGCGTCGGGTTCGTCGAGCACGGGCAGGGGGTCGACCGATGTCACCGGTGGTAGCCGTTGTGGCGCGGGCAGAGGTGGCCGCGCGGGTCGAGCGGTTGGCCGCACAGCGGACACGGCGGGCGGCCGGCCGCGACGACGCGCCGGGCCCGGTCGATGAACTCGCGGGTGGCCTGCGGCGTCAACCGCACGCGCAGCCGGTCGAGGTCGTCGTCGATCTTGTCGTCGTCATCGTCGTCGTCGGTCGCGAGCGCCTCCGCCTCTTCCTCCTCGACCTCCGCCTCGCCCTCGCCGGCCGCGATGGCCTCGATGACCACGGTCGCGGTGTCGACGTCGAAGGCCAGCCCGAGCGTGCCGACCCGGAACTCCTCGTCGACGGGCACCTCGAGCGGCTCGTTGTCGATGGCGGCCACGACGGCCTCGGGAAAGTCGACGCCGAACCGGCGCTGCGCCTCGATGAGCAGCTCTTCGAGCTTCTCGGCAAGCAGCGAGACCTGCACCTTCTCCAGGGCGACACTGACCACCCGGCCGCCGCCGCGAGCCTGGAGGAAGAAGGTGCGGTCTCCCGGCTCACCCACGGTTCCGGCCACGAATCGCTCCGGCGGCTCGAACTCGTGCACCTGGTGGGTCATAGGAAGAACACTATCGCCTAGGCCGGTCCGCTGCCCCCGCCCACGACCGCGTCCGACCGGGTCGATCGGGGAGGGCGGGTGCGCCGCTTCTTCGGCGGCGGTACGAGGGACGCGAGGTTGCTGCCGGAGTCGTTGAGCCGGACCACGAACGGCCTGGTCGGGGTGTAGCGGATCACGGTCACCGAGGCGGGGTCGGCGACGATGCGCTGGAACTGGTCGAGGTGCAGGCCGAGCGCGTCTGCGACGATGGCCTTGATCACGTCGCCGTGGCTGCAGGCCAGCCAGATCGCCTCCGGGCCGTGCTGCGCGGCGACCCGCGCGTCCCACCGGCGGACCGCGTCGACCGCCCGGGCGGACATCGCCGCCATCGCCTCCCCGTTGGGGAACACCGCCGCGCTGGGGTGCAGCTGCACCACGGGCCACAGTGGATCCTTGGCGAGCTTCTTGAGCGGCTGGCCCTCCCAGTCGCCGTACCCGCACTCGATCAGACCGTCCTCGCGCGCCGGCTCGCGGCCGGGCAGCGCCAGGTCGAGCGTCTGCCGGCAGCGCACCAGCGGGCTGCTGACCACCTCGGCCAACGGGACGGCCTTGAGCCGCTCGCCGACGGCCGTGGCCTGCATCCGGCCGGTGTCGTCGAGCTCGACCGGCTGGCGGCCGGCCAGGCCGCCGTCGGCATTCGCGGAGGTACGGCCGTGCCGCAGGAGCAGGAGCGTCGCCATCGCCACGAACACTACGTCGCGGAAATGGTGCCGCTGATCAGCAGGGCCAGAACGGTCGCACCGAGCGCCACCCGGTAGAGCACGAACGGGTAGAAGGTGTGGTGCGCCACATAGCGCAGCAGCCAGGCGATCGACGCGTACCCGAACACGAACGCGATCAGCGTCGCCACGACCATCTGGGCACCCGACGGGGTCAGGCCGGCGCCGCCCTTGTCGAAGACGTCCGGGATGCTGAACACCCCGGAGATGACGACCGCGGGAATGGCGAGCAGGAACGAGTAGCGGGTGGCCGCCTCGCGGGTGAGCGACAGGAACAGGCCGGCGCTGATCGTGCCGCCGGACCGCGACACGCCCGGCACGAGCGCGAGGGCCTGGGCGAGGCCCATCACGACGCCGTCGCGCAGCCGGAACTGCTCGATCGTGCGGGTCTGCCGGCCCCACCACTCGGCGAACGCGAGCACGAACGAGAACGCGATCAGCACGGTCGCGACCAGCCACAGGTCGCGTGCGGCGGTGCGGATCTGGTCTTTGAACAGGAAGCCGAAGATGCCGATCGGGATCGTGCCGATGATCACGTACCAGGCCAGCCGGTAGTCGAGGTTGCCGCGCTCCGCGGGCCGCGCGATGCCGACGAACCAGCCCTTCGTGATCCGCCCGATGTCACGGGCGAAGTAGATCAGTACCGCCGCCTCGGTGCCGAGCTGCGTGACCGCGGTGAACGACGCGCCCGCGTCGTCGCCGAAGAAGATCTCCGAGACGATCCGCAAGTGCGCCGACGAGGAGACCGGCAGGAACTCGGTCAACCCCTGGACGATGCCGAGCACGACGGCCTGCAGCCAGGTCATCGACGCACCTCGCAGCGCTCCGTGCGGCGATGACGCCAGACGACCTCGCTTCGCCCGGTCATGAGCGAACGCCGGACAGGTCCAGGGCGCGCGCGGCCGCGCGCAGGGTGGCGATGCCGCTGTCCGCGTCGGCGGCGAAAAGGCTGACCGCGAGGCTGGTGACGCCGGCCTCGGCGTACGCGCGCATCCTGTCCGCGATCCGCTCGACCGGACCGAGCAGCGACGTGCGGTCCAGGAGCTCCAGCGGTACGGCGGCCGCCGCCTCCGCCTGCCGCTTGCCGAGGTAGAGCTCCTGGATCTGGTGGGCCTGCTCGCCGTAGCCCATCCGCGTCGCGAGCGCGGTGTAGAAGTTGTGCTCCCGACTGCCCATGCCGCCGATGTAGAGGGCGGCGTACCAGCGCACCAGCTCCGCGCACGCCGCGACGTCGTCGCCCACGACGACCGGGACGCTCGGCACGACGTCGAAGCCCGACATGTCACGACCGGTTCTGGCCCGGCCGCGGGCGATCGCGGCGAGCTGGTCGCCCGCCGTTTCGGCCGCGAAGAAGATGGCGAGCCAGCCATCGGCGACCTCCCCGGCCAGCTCCAGGTTCTTCGGACCGACCGCCGCCAGGTAGATCGGAATCCGGTCGCGCGGCGGGTGGAATCCCAGCCGCAGCACCTTGCCGGGGCCGTGCGGCAGCGGCAGGGTGTAGTGCTCGCCCTGGTACGCCACCGCTTCGCGGGCGACCGCCAGGCGGACGATGTCGACGTACTCGCGGGTGCGCCCCAGCGGCTTGGCGAAGCGCACCCCGTGCCAGCCCTCCGAGACCTGCGGGCCCGACACGCCGAGGCCGAGCCGGAACCGGCCGCCGGACAGCGTGTCGATCGTGGTCGCCGTCATCGCGGTCGCGGCCGGGGTGCGCGCGGGGATCTGCATGACGGCCGTGCCGAGACCGATCCGTTCGGTCTGGCCGGCCAGCCAGGCAAGGGTGCTCGGCGAGTCGGAACCGTACGCCTCCGCCGCCCACACCACGTCGTATCCGAGCCGCTCCGCCTCCTGCGCGAGGGCGAGCTGGGCGGCCGGCGTGGTCCGGGCCGTCTGGTAGCCGAGATTGAGCCCGAGTCGCACCGCACGCCCCCTCCCGCCACCCGGCGGCGGCGCCGCATCAGGGTACGACACACAGTACGGTGCGCCCATGCGACAGCGACCGCTCGGCCGTAGCGGGCTGGCGGTCTCCCGGCTCGGGCTCGGCACGATGACGTGGCGGGCGACACCGGGCCCGACGACGCGGCCGCCCAGCTCAAGGCTTCCTCGAGGCCGGCGGCAACCTGGTCGACACCGCCGACGGGTACGGCGACGGCGACGCCGAGTCGGTGATCGGCTCGCTGCTGGGCGCCCTGGTCGACCGCGACGACCTGATCATCGCGACCAAGGCCGGCCCGCGGCTCGGCACCGAGCGCCGGCGCGACACCTCGCGCGGCCACCTTGCTGCGCACGCTCGACGCGGCGCTGCGGCGGCTCGGCACCGACCACGTCGACCTGTGGCGGGTGCACGGGCCCGACCCGGCGACGCCGCTGGCGGAGACGCTGTCCGCCATGGACATCGCGGTCTCGTCGGGGCGGGTCCGGTACGCCGGCGTGTCAAACCTGTCCGGCTGGCAGACCGCCCGGGCCGCCACCCGGCAGGCTGCGGTGCCCGGGCGCGCGCCGATCGTGGCCGTGCAGGCCGAGTACTGACTGCTGGAGCGCGGCGTCGAACGGGAAGTGCCGCCGGCCCGCGCCGGCCTCGGCCTCGGCCTGCTGCCCTGGTCGCCGCTCGGCTGCGGCGTGCTGGCCGGCACGCACGGCCACCGGCCGGCCCGCCGACTCGCGCGCCGCGTCGCCGCATGTCGAACGGTTCGTCGCCCGCTATCTCGCGCCGCGCTCGTCCGGCATCGTCGAGGCGGTGGTGACCGCCGCCGGTGGGCTGGGTGTGGCACCTTTGCCAGACGCCCTGGCCTGGGTCCGCGACCGGCCGGACGTGGTCGCGCCGATCCTCGGCGCGCGCACGGTCGGCCAGCGGCTCGGCGCGCTCGCGGTCGAGGAGACGACGGTGCCGGCGGAGATCGTCTGGGCGCTCGACGAGGTCTCGGCGATCCCGGTCGGCTACCCCGAGCGCGACGGAAAACCGACCTGACGCCTCGACCACGGGACGTCGACCGGCTTGCGGGCGGCATACCGCTCGATGATGCCCAGCCGCGTCTTACGGCGCTCCTCGGTTCGCAGGCCGGCGGCCTGGGCCAGGTCGGCCGGGTGTGCCGTGCGCCAGCGGCGCTCGTAATGGTCGACCAGCACGAGCCGGCCGCCGGGCCGCAGGACGCGGACCATCTCGCGCACGGCGGCCTCCCGGTCGGGGATCGCGCACAGCGCCAGGGTGCAGACGACGGTGTCGAACGACGCGTCGTCGAGCGGGAGCCGCTCGGCGTCGGCCTCGCGCAGATCGGCTGTCGAGCCCCGCGCAGCGGCTTTCTGACGCGCCTTGGCGAGCATGCCGGGGCTCAGGTCGATGCCGGTCAGCGCGACGTCGCCCCCGTACCGCGGCAGGTTGCGACCGGTGCCGATGGCGACCTCGAGGGTGCGGCCCGACGCCCGGGCGCACGCCCAGTCGCGGGCGTCCCCGACGAATATCCGCTCCAGCCACCCGCCGGTCGCGTCGTAGTACCTCGCCTGGCGGTCCCACCGCCGCCGCGTGGTCTCGGTGTCCCCCATGCCTCTACTGTGCCGGGCCGGGTCCACGACGTCGCCCCCCGCACGGGTCGGTCCGGGAATCCCCGCGACCGGACCCGCAGGGAGCGGTTGGCCGGTCGCCGGCCCGGACCGACGGCGCCGCCTGCGGCGCGGCGCGCGTCCGGGAGGCCTCGTCACGCCCCACGGCTCGAATGACCAAGGGGGTGGTATGTCCCGGCGAGGCTGGGCAGGATAGGCGACATGGACTACGAATACGCGCCGCTGCGGTTACCGCCGAATGTCGACCGGGTCACCGCAGAGGCGCAACTGGCGATCCAGGCGGAGTTCTCCGGTTGGGAGCTGGCCCGGGTGAAGCTGTTCCGGGACGGGACGCGGCAGGTGATGCTGCGCCGCCGCCTCGTATCGCAGCCGCAGCCCGGCCTTTCGTATTAGGGCCTGCTCTCCTCGTCGTCGCGCTCGGCCTCCGGCTCGCCGGGCAGGAACGGGTGCTCGTCGAGCCGTCCCACGAGGCGGTCGTCGGTGGCCGCGGTGAAGGGTCCCTGCGGGTCGTCCTCGTCGTAGGCCTCCAGGTCGAGCGGCGCCACGACCTCGCTTACCATCACGACACCGTCGAGCGGTTCGAGCTCAGGCACGTCGAGCGCGCCCAGCGACCCGTCGCCGGCTTGCAGCAGCTCCATCACCGCCTCGCCGACCGTCTCCACGTCCCCGGCCGCCTCGTCCGGGGCGCCCTCCTGCCGCGCCGCGCCGGCGATCCGGATCAGGGCCGCCACGCTGGGCACCCGGTAGTCGCGGCGCTGCCGCACCGAGATCACCTGTGGGTGGGCGTCGACCGGCTCCGCGCCGTCGGCGCCGCCGAGGCCCACGCCGAAGTGCTCGTCGGCCTCCTCCGGGTCGATCGACTCGACGTCCCACGGCGTCACCTCCCCGTACGCGTCGAGCAACAGCTCGTCGTACGCGAACGAGGCGTTGTTGAGCGCGACGTACGCCTGCCAGACGTCGTCGTCATCGACGCGCCCCTGCGCGGCCTTGACCGCCGTGAGGTGGTCCCGCGCGGCGGCGACCACCGCCTCGAGGGCGGCGTCGAGGGCGGCGTCCTGCTCGTCGGACATGGTGGAGACCCCTCCGTCTGTCGTTGTCGGTCGGTCAGCTTGCTGGGTGTCGTCGGGTCAGCTGGCGCGTAGGAACCGGTCGAGGACGCGGGTGCCGAACGTCAGTGCGTCGAGGGGTACCCGCTCGTCGATGCCGTGGAACAGGCCGGCGAAGTCGAGGTCGGGCGGCAGCCGCAGCGGCGTGAACCCGAAGCATCGGATGCCCAGCCGAGTCCAGGCCTTGGCGTCGGTGCCGCCGGAGAGCATGTACGGCACGGCGCGCGCGCCCGGGTCCTCGGCGCGAAGGGCGTACGCCATCGCGTCGACGAGCGCCCCGTCGAACAACGTCTCCAGCGCCGGCTGCCGCTGCACGTGCTCGATCTCGAAGTCGGGCCCGATGATCGCGCGCAGCTCGTCGAGGAAGCTCTCGTCCTGGCCGGGAAGCGTGCGGCAGTCGATCGTCGCGGTCGCCCGGCTCGGGATCACGTTCTCCTTGTACCCCGCCGCGAGGCGGGTGGGGTTGGCGGTGTTGCGGATGGTGGCACCGATCAGCGCCGCGATCGGCGCGAGCTTCGCGATGGCGGTCTCGGGGTCGTCGGGGTCCAGCGGCACGCCCAGCGCGTCGGACACCTCGGCCAGGAACGAGCGGACCGTCGCGGTGACCACGATCGGGAAGCGGTGCCGCCCGAGCCGGGCGACCGCCTCGCACAGCGCGGTGACCGCGTTGTCGTCGTGCTGCATGGAGCCGTGCCCGGGCCGCCCGCGGGCGGTCATCCGCAGCCAGTCGATTCCCTTCTCGGCCGTCTGGACCAGGTAGAGCCGCAGGTCGTCGGAGATCGAGTAGGAGAACCCGCCGACCTCGCCGATCGCCTCCGTGCAGCCGTCGAGCAGGTCGGCGTGGTGGTCGACCAGCCAGTGGCCGCCGTAGTCGCCGCCGGCCTCCTCGTCGGCGGTGAACACGAGCACGACGTCGCGGGGCGGCCGAATCCCGGTGCGCCGCCACTGCCGCACCACCGACACCAGCATGGCGTCGAAGTCCTTCATGTCGATAGCGCCGCGTCCCCACAAGTAGCCTTCGCGGATCTCCCCGGCGAACGGGTCGACCGACCATTCGGAGGCCTCGGCAGGCACGACGTCGAGGTGGCCGTGGACGAGCAGCGCACCCCGGGACGGGTCGGTGCCCTCGATCCGCGCGACCAGGCTGGCCCTCTTGGTCGCCGACTCGAGCAGGCGGGTCTCCACGCCGACCTCGGCGAGCCGCGCGGCGAGGTACTCGGCGGCCACCCGTTCGCCCACGCTCGTGCGGGTGTCGCCGGTGTTGGTCGTGTCGATCCGCAGCAGGTCGCGACAGATCTCCACGACCTCCGGGTGGGAGTCGGCGGCCATGGGGACCTTCTTACCAGCACGGCTAGGCTGGCGCCCGTGCGGGACGCGATCGTCGTGCGTGGCGGCTGGGAGGGCCACGTGCCGGTGGCGGCGACGGACCTGTTCGTGCCGTTCCTGCGCGCCCACGACTTCGCCGTGACGGTCCGCGACACGCTGGACGTATACGCCGACACGGAGCGGATGGCCGCCGCGGACCTCGTCGTGCAGTGCTGGTCGATCGGCGCGATCACCGACGCGCAGGCGTCCGGCCTGGCGGCGGCCGTGCGGGCCGGCACCGGCTTCGCCGGTTGGCACGGCGGGATCGTCGGCTCCTTCTTCCACGAGGGCTACCTGCACCTGACCGGCGGCGTGTTCGTCCACCACCCGGACGGGTTCGTCGACCACACCCTCACCGTGTGCGCCACTCACCCGATCGTGGCCGGCGTCACCACGGTGCCGCTGCGCACCGAGAAGTACTGGGTGCTGACCGACCCGCTCAACGAGGTGCTGGCGACGGTGACTTTCGATCCGTCCGCGCAGACTCCCTGGCGGGAGCCGGTCACCCTGCCGGCCGTCTGGACCCGCCGGTGGGGCGCCGGGCGGGTGTTCGTGAGCACCGTCGGGCACCGGCGCGACGACCTGGAGGAGCCGCGAATCCGAACGTTGACCGGTCGTGGCCTGCTCTGGGCGGCGCGCGACGCGCGGTAGGTTGCGTGGCATGAGCGATCTCGACGACGCCCGCAGGGCAGCGGCCGCGCACACCGCGGCCTCGCGTGACATCGAGGCGTTCCTGCGCCGCCTGCCGGAGGTGCCGGAACCCGAGCACATCGCGGAGTACGCCGCGCTGCTGGCGCGGGAGGAAGAGATCCGGGCCGAGCGCCTCGACGCGGTGGCGGGCTACGGGCTGGAGGCACCGAGCGTCGAGGAGCCCTGAGCCGGGCCTCAGCCCTCGTCGTCCATGAAGGGGTCGTGGCCCAGGTCCATCAGGTCGTGTCGCCACTGCTCATCGGCCGGGCCGCCGACCGCCCGGCGGGCGGCCAGCAGGGTACCGATCGAGTCGACCGTGTGGCGCATGGCCTTGACGTCGTCCTCGGTGAGGTCGACCTTGCGCTTGCCGAGCACCTCCAGCGTCGCCCGGCCCTCGGGCGACATGCCCAGATCAGGACGATCCAAGAAGCCCTCCTCGTCGGCGGCGTCGGCGAGCAACCACGACCGCAACTCGTCGGAGCTCATGTTGACCAGGCTGTGGAACTCGGCCCACAGTCGCTCGACCTCCGGGTCCGTTTCGTGATGTGCCATGGTCGCGACGGTACCCTTTGACGCGGTGGTACCGACCCTGCTCGTCGTGGACGCCGCCAACGTGATGGGCTCCCGCCCGGACGGTTGGTGGCGCGACCGCGTCGGTGCAGCCGTGCGGCTGCGCGAGCGCCTCGAAGACCGCCCCGAGGAGGTCGTCCTCGTCGTCGAGGGCAAGGCCCGCGGCATCGCCGGCACCGGCGGCGTCGAGGTGGTCGAGGCGGCCGGGGAGGGCGACGACACCATCGTCGACGTCGTCCGCCGGCGCGGCCGGGGCCGACCTACGATCGTCGTCACCGCCGACCGGGGCCTGCGCGAGCGGGTCGCCGCCCTCGGCGCCGAGGTCCGCGGTCCCCGCTGGCTGACCGACGGCGAAGACCAAGCAGGCACGCGTACCTGACCGCACCTTGTCGGCACCGCACCTCGTCGGCTCCGTGACCTCGTCGGCACCGTGCCGCTACCCCGGCACCGCGACTGCCTCGCGCAGCAGGCGCCGGGCGAGGACCAGCCGGTCGTCGTCGCTGTCCAGGCCGGGCAGGTCGCCGACCCGCACCGCCGAGCCGGACAGCACCAGCGACAACGCCGCCGCGCAGCCCGCAGGGAAGCTGATCGACCGGTCCGGCAGTCGTAGCGAGACCCGGTCCGCGCCCTCCGGCGTCAGCGACCACCGCAGCCCGCGGCGCGCCGCGATCCGGTCCGCCGGGGTCAACCCGGCCGCGAACCCGGCCTGGGCCAGCGGCCGCAGCGGCGCCGGACGCGCCGCCGGCCACACCCGCTCGCGCAACGCCGCGGCCACGGCGGCCGGATCGACCGTCGTGAGCCAGTGGCGCAGGACTTCCACCGTCTCGGTCAGCTCCGGCTCGATGTCGTCAGCGGCGGACGGGTCGAGCCCGAACGGCAACGAGGCGCGCAGCCGCGCGTCCCCGGCGGCCAGCCCCAGCAGCGCCTCCACCAGCGCGTACCGGGTCAGCGCGCGGATCCCGACGGTCAGGTGCAGCGAGCTGCCGTCCAGAGCGGCGGCGCTGTGCAGCCAGCCGCGCGGCAGGTAGAGCGCGTCGCCCGGGGAGAGCACCACGTCCAGGGCGGGTTCGCCGCACGCCACCGCCGACACCTCGTCGGCGCGGCCGCCCCAGGGCTGTCGCTCCAGTGGGGCGGTCAGCACCGGCTCGTGGACGCGCCACCGCTTGTGCCCGTCGACCTGCAGCACGAACACGTCGTGCGTGTCGTAGTGGGAGGCGAAGCCCTGGTTGCCGGCCGGCGTCAGGTAGGCGTTGACCTGCAGCGGCTGGCCGAGGTCGCGTCCCAGCGCGCCGGCGAAGTCGACCAGCGGCGGCCAGATGCGGTGCAGGCCCTGCAGCACCAGGGTCGCGCCGTCGGCGTACAGGCCGAGGACCTTCTCGTCGAGGACCTGGTCGTCGACCTCGGCCCCGGCGCCGCCGCCGCCGGTGTAGCGCGCGGCCGGCACCAGGGCGCCGGCCTTGGCCACCCGCAGGAACGGGGTGCGCAGGCCGCGCCCGCTGAGCAGCTCGTCGGCGTCTTCCGGCGAGAGCAGGTCGCGGAAGCCGGACGGCAGCTCGGCGGCCCGGGACAGCAGCGGGGCTCGCCCCCAATAGGCGGTCGCGAACTTCGTCGGCTCGACGCTCACGCAACGGGCGAGCGCCGGGCGGCCACCGCCGCCCGACGCTTCGGTCGTCATCGGCAGCCGATCAGGAGGAGGCGCCGCCGTCGGCGCCACCGTCGGTCGCGTTCGGGTTGGCACCGCCGTCGGCAGGCCCTTCGTCGGCACCCTCGGCGCCACCGTCCGCGCCGCCGTCGGACGCGCCCGGCACGGCCCCGCCGTCCGCCGGACCTTCGGCGCCGCCGTCCGCGCCACCGTCCGACGCGCCCGGCACGGCGCCGCCGTCGGCCGGACCTTCACCCATCGGGTTGGCGCCGCCGTCCGCGCCGCCGTCGTGGCGGCCGGGCATCGCCCCGCCGTCGGCCGGCCCTTCGGCGCTGCCCGCGCCGTTCGTGCGCATGTCGTCGTCGTCGAGTTTCATCCCGGTGCCCCCTCGCGGTAAGCGCCCCGGCAACGGTGACGGGGCGTGTTCGGGTTTCCTGAATACCCGCGGACGATCACGCCAAACCGTCCGGTTCCTCCTCCCACAGCATGACGGAGTGGTCGGCAGCGCGTGGCCGGATCGCCGAGTCGCTCACCGGGCGTAACGGGCCGGTACGGCGTACGGTGGGCGAGATGATCGTCGTCGGCACGTCCGGGTGGCAGTACCGGGACTGGCGCGGCCGGTTCTACCCGACCGGGTTGCCGCAGCGGGCGTGGTTGGAGTTCTTCGCCGAACGGTTCGCGACCGTCGAGGTGAACAACGCGTTCTACCGGCTGCCGGAGCGCAGCACCTTCCAGGACTGGCACGACCGCACGCCGGACGACTTCTGCGTCGCCGTCAAGATGAGCCGCTACCTCACCCACGTGAAGCGGCTGCGCGAGCCGGCCGAGCCGGTCGCCCGGTTCATGGCGCGGGCCGAGGCGCTCGGCGACCGGCTCGGCCCCGTGCTGGTGCAGCTGCCACCGACGATGCGCGCCGACACCGACGCGCTCGACGCGACGCTGCGGGCGTTCCCGGGTGGCGTGCGGGTCACGGTCGAGCCGCGCCACGAGACGTGGTGGACCGACGCGACCCGCGCCGTGCTGGACAGGCACGGCGCGGCGCTGTGCTGGGCCGACCGGCGTAGTCGACCGATCACGCCGCTGTGGCGCACGGCCGACTGGGGCTACCTGCGCTTCCATGAGGGACGGGCGAAACCGTGGCCCCGGTACGGGCGTGCGGCGCTCGGATCATGGGTGGACCGGCTGCGCGCTGCCTACGGCGCCGACTGCGACGCGTACGTCTACTTCAACAACGACCCGGGCGGCGCCGCGATCGTCGACGCGTCCGGGTTCGCGCGCGTCGCCCGTCACCGGGGCCTGCCGGTGACCCGCACGCCGTGAGCAAGGATGGGTCCATGAGCGTGCGGGTGCTGGTGACCAACGACGACGGGATCGACTCGCCGGGGATCCGCCGGCTGGCCTGGGCCGCCGCGGACAGCGGATGCGACGTCGTCGTCGCCGCACCGGACATCGACTACAGCGGCACCGGCGCCGCGCTGACCACCGTCGAGGAGGACGGGCGGGTGGTCGCGCAGTTCCGCGACCTGGACGGGCTGGCGGCGTACGGGGTCGCCGGCTCCCCCGCGTGGATCACGCTGATCGCCCTGCACGGCGCCTTCGGCGAGCGGCCCGACGTCGTGCTGTCCGGCGTCAACCGGGGCGCCAACGCCGGCCTGGCGGTGCTGCACTCGGGCACGGTCGGCGCCGCGCTGACCGCGGTCGCCGGCGGGGTGCCGGCGATGGCGGTGTCGCTCGAGGTGCCGGATGCGGCCGACGGGACGCGGCACTGGGCGACGGCCGCGCGGGTGGCGCTCGATTTGCTGCCGGTGCTCACCGGTGCGGCGGACGCCACCGTGCTCAACGTGAACGTGCCCGATCTGCCCTACACGCGCCTGCTCGGGGTTCGGCGGGCGCGGCTGGCCCGGTTCGGCCAGGTGCAGATGACCATCGCCGAGTCCGGTGCGGGCTTCATCCGCACGTCGATCGAGGCGTCCGGCGAGGAGCCCGAGCCCGGCACCGACGTCGCCTGGCTCGCGGGTGGCTACGCGTCGGTGACGCCGATCCGGGCGATCGGCGAGGCCTCCGATGTGGAGCTCCCCGGCGTGGACTGACCGTGACGGTCAGCCGTCGCCCCCGTCCTCGTCCTCGCCCAGCAGGTCGAGCAGCTGCTGGGCGTTGGTCTGGGCGTACGACGAGTAGCAGTTGTTCATCAGCACGTGCGTCTCGCCGGTCTCGCCGGCGAGCGCCCGTAGCCGCGGCGCCCAGTCGGCCAGCTCGGCCTTCGAATACTCGTACCCGAACTTCTCGTAGATGTCCTTGCTGGTCCACTTGTCGCTGTGGCCGTGGAAGCGCACCACGGCGAGGTCGGCCGTGGCCTCGAGGACGGGCGGGATGGACGACCTGTAGCCCTGGGGCATGTCGACCGACACGTACGCCAGCCGGTGCCTGCGCAAGAACTCGATCGTCTCGTCGCGGTTGTCCCCCTCGAACCAGGATGCGTGGCGCAGCTCGACGACCGGCACCAGCGGTGCGACCCGCTTCTGCACTTCGAGCAGGTACTGCTTGTTGGACCGGCGGATGGTGAACCACGGAGGGAACTGGAACAGCAGCGCGCCGAGCTTGCCGGCCGCGATGAGCGGGTCGAGCGCGGACAGGAACCGGGTCCACACGTCCTCGTAGGCCTGCGCCGGCAGGTCCTTCGGATAGACGTTGGCCTTGGCCGTCTCCGGCCGCAGGTCCTTGTAGAGCGACGCGACCCGGGTGGGGTGCCCGGTCAGCAGGCTGTAGGCCTTGATGTTGAAGGTGAACCCGGGCGGGGTACGGGCCGCCCACAGCGCCGCGGTCTGTTCGGCCGGCGGCGAGTAGTAAGTGGAGTCGACCTCGACGAGCGGGAAGCGGCCGGCGTAGTAGGCCAGCCGCTTCTCGGGCGTGTCGGCGTCGGCCGGGTACCAGCCGGACGCCAGCAGGGTTTTGTCGGTCCAGGAGGCCGTGCCGACCTTGATCTCGCCCACGGCCCCAGTAAACCGCGTCGGGCAGGCGCCGGCACCCCGGCGTGCCGATCAAGCCTGCCCGGCACGCGCGCGTGCCGGTCAGGCAGCTCTGCGCTCGCGGGTCTGCTTACAGCGCACGCACGAGGTGGCCGACGGGAAGATCTCCAGCCGCTCGACCGGGATGGGCTGGTGGCAGGTCTCGCAGTCGCCGTACGCGCCCGCGGCGAGCCGCGCCAACGCGTGCTCGTACTGGGTGCGGCGGTCGAGGATGGTGCGCAGCAGGGTCTGCGCGGTGACCCGCTCGGCGACCTTGCTGCCGCTGTCGGCCTGGTCGTCGCCGGCGGCGTCGCCGACCTCGACGATGCGCAGCACCTGGCTCTCGGCCACCGCGGCCGCGTATTCGGCGGTGAGCTCGTCATAGCGGGCCTGCAGCGTGACCCGGATGCGTTCGGTGTCGGCCGAGGACCGGCCGGTGGTGGAGTCGTCGACGAGCATGGCCGTCAGCCCTTCCAGAGGCGGTGGACGGGGCTCGTACCCTACCGCCTTGTGGGGTAAACCGTGTGTCAGATCCCCGTCACCGCCGGTCGTCAGTGCCCGTCGGATCCGGTCGGATTGTTGTTCCGGATCCGGTCGGATCGGTGCCGGTCGGGTCACGGTGGGTCCACGACAGCCGGCCGCAGCGGATCGTCGGCCCGCACGACGACGTCGGCGAACGAGGCCGGGTCGACCTCCGCGGCGTAGCGGCGGAACGCCGGCAGCGTCCAGGCCAGCTCCGGCGGGGTCCGCCGGGCGAGGGCCGCGTCGGACAGGACGAGGTGGACGGTCATGTCGAACGGCAGCGGGCCGCCCAGCAGCAGCGGACCGTGCACGAGCACGACCTCCGTCGGCCCGAGCGTTCGGTAGGCGGCCCGGGTCGCGCGGTCGGTGACCGGGTCCCACAGCGACGGCAGGATCCGCCCGGTGCCGGCCGGGCCGGCCGGCTCGAGCACCTCCCGGCGCAGCGCGGCATCGTCGCGCCAGCCCTCGTAGTAGGCGTCCGGGTCGGTGCGGCCGTGCTCGAAGCGCAGCGACGCGGCGCGCAGGAAGCCGTCGGCGGCAACCGCGTACGCCGGCCGGCCGCGCACCCGCAGCGGCTCGACCAGCGCCGCCGCGAGCCGTTGCGCCGCCGCGGCGGGCGCGCCGTCGACCGCCACGCGCAGCCGGCGGCCGGGCTGCGCCGCGGCGAGCCGGTCGGCCAGCTCCTCGACGAGCAGCGGCGGGCTGATCGGCCGGATGGTCACCGTTCCATCGTGCACGGCAGGATCATGGGGTGCGCGGGGTGGTGGGAGGGCTGGCGACGATCTGGGCGGTCACCGCGCTCGGGTACCTCCTGGGTCGCATCGACCTGCTCGGTCCGCACGGCACCGCGGTGCTGGTTCGCCTGGCCTTCTACGTGGCGGCGCCGGCCCTGCTCTTCGAGACGCTGGCCACCAGCGACCTCGCCCGGGTCTTCTCCCCCGCGCTCGCCGCGTTCGTCGCCGGCACCGCGGTGGTCGCGACGGGGTACGTGCTGGTGGCGCGTCTGCTGTGGCACCGGAACGCCGGCGACACCACGGTGGGCGCGCTCGCCGCGTCGTACGTCAACGCGGGCAACCTGGGTCTGCCGGTCGGCGCGTACGTGTTGGGCGACGTCTCGCTGATCGTGCCCGTCCTGCTGGTCCAGACCCTGTTCATCGCGCCCACGGCGCTGGTGGTCCTGGACACGACCACCGGTGGCCGGCGGCTGTCGCCGGGCCGGCTGCTGAGTATGCCGCTGCGCAACCCGATCCTCGTCGGGTCGGCGGCCGGGGTGCTGGTGTCGGCGTCGGGGTGGCACCCTCCCGACGAGGTGCTACGGCCGTTCGCGCTGGTGGGCTCGGCGGCGGTGCCGCTGGCGTTGCTCGCGCTCGGCCTGGCGCTGCCGGGAGCGCGGCCGCTGGGTGCCTCCCCCTACGCCGCCGACCGCACCCTCGCGGCCCTGCTCAAGGTGGTGGCGCAGCCGGCCGTGGCGTACGCCGTCGGCCGCTTCGCACTGGGGCTGTCCGGGACGACGCTGCTCACCGCGGTCGTATCCGCCGCGCTGCCGACCGCGCAGAACGTCTTCGTCTTCGCCACCCGCTACGCGCGGGGCGTGGCGCTGGCCCGGGACAGCATCGTGCTGACCACGCTCGCCGCGACCGTCACCCTTTTCGCGGTCGTCGCCCTGCTGCGGTGAGCGTCGCGGGCAGTTCGGTCGGCGGCGGGGTCTCAGCTGGTGGTCGCTCCCCACTCGGCCGGGTCGACGTCGCGCAGGTGCTGGCTGAACATCCACCGGTTGCCCTCGAGGTCCTCGACCCGGTAGTTCCGGTCGCCGTACCCGGTGTCCTCCGGCTCGCTGAGCAGCGTCGCCCCGGCCGCCCGGGCTCGTGCGGCGTGCGCATCCACGTCGTCGACGTACACCATCAGCCCGTTGATCACCCAGGGCACCTGCTGCCACTCCCGGGATGCGGCGCAGGTCTCCCGGTGCCGCCGCGGGCCCTCGTACCCCTTGGGCGCCGTGGCGAGCGCGACCACCGCGTCCCCGAGCGCGAGCTCGGCATGCCCGATCGTCCCGTCGTCGTTCGCGAGGCGCAGGCGCTCGGTGAACCCGAACGCGCCCGCCAGCCAGTCGATCGCGGCGGCGCCGTCCTCGTACGACAGCATCGGCATCAGCGCAGGCAGCGTGGAATCGGTCATGACCCGACGCTATCGAAGGCGGCCGCCGCCCGCTTGGACGAATGGGAGCCGGGCGGGACGGATCTCGGCCTGCGCGCGGGGAGGCGCCGCCCGAGGGCAGCGACCTCCCCTGCGCCGAGCCGGTCCGGACCTGCCGGCGCAACGGGCCGGCGAGCCTACGCGCCGCCGGGGTTGAGCGTGACCGTGTCCGGCTTGAAGTTCGTGCCGGTGACGTCCACGCCGGCCGCTTTCAGGGCATCGAGCGCCTTCTGCACGTACTCGTTGGTGTAGGGCGTGCCCTCGGGTGCCTTGCTGAGCACGGTCTTGCCGTCCTGGTTCTTCGTGGTCAGCGACAGGTCCACCGTGGCCTTCCAGGCGGCGTCGTCGACCATTCCGGCGCCCTTGGGCGAGGGCCAGACCAGCTTGTTGACCTCGTTCATCTGCCACAGCTGGTGGCTGGCCCCGAGCTTGGACCCGCGCTTGACGACGAGGTCGCGGCACTCGGCCGGGTTGTCACGGCAGTACGCCCAGCCCTTGATGGACGCGGTGAGGAACCTGACCGCGGTGTCCTGGTACGACGCGTCGGACTGCAGCTTGGTGCTGTTCGCCCACACCGCGTCCTGCAGCATGGCGGTGCCGACGTCGTTCCAGTTGAGGACCGTGAAGGCGTCGGGCTTGTACAGCTGACCCGTCTTCGGGTCCTTGGCCTCGAGCAGCTGTGCGTACTCGTTGTAGCTCATCGCCTGGGCGGCGTCGATGTCGTGCCGCAGCAACGCCTGCATGTCGAACTGCTGCTGCACCAGCGTCACGTCGGAGCCCGGGTTGATGCCGGCCCGGGTCATCGCGGCGAACAGCTCGAACTCGTTGCCGAAGCCCCAGTTGCCGACCTTCTTGCCCTTGAGGTCGGCGGGCGACTTGATGCCGCTGTCCGCAAAGGACACCTGGTAGGTGCCGGAACGCTGGAAGATCTGGCCGATGTCGGTGATCTGGGCGCCCTGCTCACGGGACGCGAGGGCCTTGGGCACCCACGCGATCGCGAAGTCGGCCTGTCCCTGCGCCAGCACGGTCTGCGGGACAATGTCGACGCCGCCTTCGAGCAGCTGCACGTCGAGCCCCTGGTCCTTGTAGAACCCCTTGTCGGCGGCCGCGATGTAGCCGGCGAACTGGGCCTGGTAGAACCACTGCAGCTGCAGCTTCACCGGCCTGGTGCCACCGGGCGAGGCCGCGCCGCCGCCGCTCGGCTGGTCGGCCGTGCCGCAGGCGGCCGCCGCCACGGCGACCGCGCCGGCCACCAGTGCCGAGATCACTCTTCGGGTCGTACGCATGTGTCTGTCCTCCGGGGGTTGAAGGAAGCCCTCAGTCCCGGCGCGCCGCGCGCCGCCAGGGCATCGCGAGGCGCTCGAGCCCGAGGGTGGCCAGGTAGAACACGAGCCCGAGCACGCACGCGCCGGCCACGAAGGCCCAGGCGCGTGGGTACGCGGTGTTGGCCGCCGCCGAGGTGATGCGGGAACCGAGGCCGTCCTGCAGACCGCCGAAGTACTCCGCGACCACCGCCGCGATCACCGCCAGGGAGGACGCCTGGCGCAGACCGGTGAAGACGAACGGCAGCGCGCCCGGCAACCGCACCAGCCGGGTGAACGTCCAGCCACGCGCCGCGTAGCTGTCCATCAGCTCCCGGTGGATCGGGTCGACCTCGCGCAGCCCGCGCAGCGCGTTGAGGAAGACGGGGAAGAACACCACGATCGAGACCACCACCCGGCGCGGGATGCTGCTGGTGGTCTCGAACATGTTGTTGAGGATGGGCGCCAGGGCGATGATCGGCAACGCGTTGAGCGCGGCGGCCACCGGAAGGGAGACCTCGGCGAGAAACCGGACCCGGCTGGCGAGCATCGCCGCGAGCAGGGCCGCGAGCGTGCCGACGACGAGGCCGACGAGCGCGTTCGCGCCGCTGGCGAGGCCGACCTGCCAGATCGTGTCGGCGTTGCCGCGCATTTCGGTCCAGATCGCGGACGGCGCGGGCAGCACGTAGGGCGCGACCCGGCCGAGCCTGACGGTCGCCTCCCACAGCAGCAGCCCGGCGACGCCGACCGCGAGTGGGGGCAACACGAGCCCGAGCACGCCGCGGGCGCCACGCCGGCGCCGACGCGTCGCGACGGGCGCCGTCGGGTCCGCCGCGACGACCGGGTCCACCGCCGTCGTCACGGCCGCTCCCCCGTCGATCTTGCGGTTATCCTGGCGAATTTCCCGATTTGGGCCATGACAAGTGCAAGATCGGCGCGAACTGGGGCGGTCATCGCTCGACCGCCGTCGCGGGCTCGTGCTGCGCGGGAACGGCCGCCGGGCCGCGCAACGCCTTGCGGACCGAGGTGATCCCGGTGAAGAACCCGGGCGACTGCCGGGTCGTCTCGCCGCGCTCGCCCAGGTCGACCGGGATCCGGTCGGTGATCCGGCCGGGCCGCGGGGACATCACCACGACCAGGTCCGAGAGGTAGACCGCCTCGGGGATCGAGTGGGTCACGAACATCGTGCTGGTGCCGGTGCGGGCGCAGATGCGCAGCAGTTCGTCCTGCAGGCGCTCGCGGGTCATCTCGTCGAGCGCGCCGAATGGCTCGTCCATCAGCAGCAGCGGCGGGTGCACGGCCAGCGCGCGGGCGATCGCCACCCGCTGCTGCATGCCCCCCGACAGCTGTTCGGGATAGTGCCCGGCGAACTCGCCCAGCCCCACCAGGTCGAGCATCTCCCGGGCCCGGTCGCGCCGCTGCGCCCGGCCGGTGCCCCGGAGCTCCAGCGGCAGCTCGACGTTGCGCTGCACGGTGCGCCAGTCGAACAGGCCGGCCTGCTGGAAGACGATCCCATACTCCTGGTCCAGCCGGGCCCGTCGCGCCGGCTTGCCCGCGACGGTCACCGTGCCGGACGTCGGCGGCAGCAGGTCGGCGACCAACCGCAGCAGCGTGGACTTGCCGCATCCGGACGGACCGATCAGCGACACGAGCCGTCCCTCGTCGACGGTCAGGTCGATGCCGGTGAGCGCGGTGACCTCGTCGCCGCGGCCGGCGTTGAACACCTTGCCCACACCGGACAGCTCCACCGCGGTCATGCCGCCGCCCCGCTCGATCCGGCGCCGACCCGCGCCCTCGGCCCCACCGGCGGCGAGGCGGCCGGACGGGCGCCCGCACCGCGCCCCACGATGAGCTGGCCTCGTTTCCTCATCCGGCCACCCTCCGACGTCGCCCGACGAGCAGGAACTCGGCGAGGGCGACCAGCGCGGCCACGAGCAGCCCGAGCAGCGCCGCGCCGACCATCGCGGTGAACACCTTCGCCGGGTCGGTCGTGCCCTCCCGGGAGTACTCGATGACCAGCCGGCCGATGCCGCCGCGCGTGCCGGTCGAGATCTCGCCGACCACGGCGCCGACGACGGCGGCCGCGCCGGCCAGCCGCAGCGCCGGGAACAGGTAGGGCGTCGAGGCCGGCAGCCGCAGCTTGACCAGCGTGCGCCACCAGCCCGCCGCGTAGCTGCGCATCAGCTCCTCGGCGAGCGGGGCCGGCGACTGCAGACCGCGCAGCATCCCGACCGCCACCGGAAAGAACGCGAGGTATGCGGCGATGGTCGCGACCGACATCCACGGCTGCCACGGGTAGGACCCGATCGACAGCCGGCCGCCCCAGCCGGCGATGACCGGGGCGAGCGCGATCAGCGGCACGGTCTGGGACAGGATGACGTACGGCAGCAGGCCGCGCTCGAGGATGCGCAGCCGCTGCATGAGCACGGCCAGGACGAACCCGATCAGCGCGCCGGCGCCGAAGCCGATCGCCACGCTGCGCAGCGTGAACAGGCAGGCGGACAGCACCACCCGCCAGATCGGGTCGCCGCCGGCGAGCTCCGGATCGGCGAACCGGCTCAGGATGGTGGCGACGTGCGGCATCGCCTCGTCGTCGGCGCGGGGCAGGATCCGCACGCCGAGCACGACCGTGCCGTCGGGGTTGCCGACCGCCTTGTAGCCCTCCCACAGCAGCGCAGCCACGACGACCGCGAGGATGATCCCCGCGGCCAGCCGCGCACGCCGCTGCCAGACACCCGTCATGCGCCCGCCAGGGCGGGGATGACCTTCTCGCCGTACGCGGAAAGGGTGCCCTCCTTGTCGTCGTGCTGCAGGTACACGGCGAACTGGTCGACGCCCAGCGCCCGCAGCGCGGTGAGCTTCTCGAGATGGGCCTCGACGGGGCCGAGCACGCAGAACCGGTCCACGATCGAGTCCGGCACGAAGTCGGTGTGCGTGTTGCCGGCCCGCCCGTGCTCGGCGTAGTCGTAGCCGTGCCGACCCTTGATGTAGTCGGTGAGCGCCTGCGGCACCGCCCCGGACTCGCCGTACCGTGCGACGATGTCGGCGACGTGGTTGCCGACCATGCCGCCGAACCAGCGGGTCTGGTCCCGCTGGTGGGCAAGGTCGTCGCCGACGTACGCCGGCGCGGCCACGCAGAACCTCACCGCGGCCGGGTCGCGGCCGGCCTTCTCCGCCGCGGTGCGAACGTGGGAGATCATCCAGGCGGCGATGTCGGGGTCGGCGAGCTGCAGGATGTAGCCGTCGCCCACCTCGCCGGCCAGCGCCAGCGCCTTGGGCCCGTACGCCGCGACCCAGACCTCGAGCGCGCCGTCGCGCACCCACGGGAAGTGCACCGGGCGACCCTTGTACGACGCCTCCTTGCCCTGCGCCAACTCCCGGATGACGGTCACGCACTCGCGCAGCTCGGCGATCGACGTCGGCGGGTAGCCGAGCGTGCGCAGCGCCGAGTCGCCGCGGCCGATGCCACAGATCGTCCGATTGCCGAACATCTCGTTGAGCGTGGCGAACAGCGACGCGGTCACCGTCCAGTCGCGGGTGCCGGGGTTGGTCACCATGGGGCCGACGACCACCCGCCGGGTCTGCGCCAGGATCTGGCTGTAGATGACGAACGGCTCCTCCCACAGCAGGTGGGAGTCGAACGTCCACACGTTGCTGAAGCCGAGCGCCTCGGCGCGCCGGGCCAGCCGGACGACCTCGCTCGCGGGCGGGTCGCACTGGAAGACCACGCCGATGTCCATGCCTACCTCACCTTCGGGAAGCCCAGGTCGACCTCGCTCGTGGCCGGGTCGGGCCAGCGCGCGGTGACCACCTTCGTACGGGTGTAGAAGCGCAGCCCGTCGGGGCCGTACATGTGCAGGTCGCCGAAGAGGGATGCCTTCCAGCCGCCGAAGCTGTAGTAGGCGACGGGGACGGGGATCGGGACGTTCACGCCGACCATGCCGCAGACCGCGTCGTACTGGAACCGACGGGCGGCGCCGCCGTCGCGGGTGAAGATTGCGGTGCCGTTGCCGTACGGGTTGTCGTTGACCAGCCGGACGGCCTCGTCGTAGGTGTCGGCCCGCACCACCGACAGCACCGGTCCGAAGATCTCGTCCGTGTAGTACGGCGACCCGGTGTCGACGTGGTCCACGAGGGATGGACCGAGGAAGAAGCCGGGACCGCCCGCTACCGGGGCCTGCCGACCGTCGACGACCACCCGGCCGCCGTCACCGTCCAGATAGGACCGTACCCGGTCGCGGTGCGCGCCGGTGATGAGCGGGCCCATCTCCGCGTCGGGATCGGAGGCCGGGCCGACCCGGATCCGGCCGATCCGGGCGGCGATCTCGTCGACGAGCTTGTCCCCGGCGCTTCCGACGGCCACGACCACGGAGACGGCCATGCACCGCTCCCCG
Organism: Asanoa sp.; assembly: GCA_036520275.1. Lineage (GTDB taxonomy): Bacteria > Actinomycetota > Actinomycetes > Mycobacteriales > Micromonosporaceae > Asanoa. Next base: position 19,116 of record DATDJX010000141.1, on the reverse strand, counting down.
GCCGAGCCGTAGCCGGCGCCGACCGCCGCGTCGGCCGCCGCTGCGATGTCGGCGTCGGGCAGCACGACCATGTGGTTCTTCGCGCCGCCGAGAGCCTGCACCCGCTTGCCGGCGGCCGTGCCGGTCTCGTAGATGAACCTCGCGACCGGGGTGGAGCCGACGAAGCTGACCGCGGCGACATCCGGATCGGCGAGGATCGCGTCCACGGCGACCTTGTCGCCCTGCACCACGTTGAAGCAGCCGTCGGGCAGCCCCGCCCGGCGCAGCAGGTCGGCCAGCAGCAGCGAGACCGACGGGTCCTTCTCGCTCGGCTTGAGCACGAACGTGTTGCCGGCGACCAGCGCGTTACAGAACATCCACATCGGCACCATGGCCGGAAAGTTGAACGGCGTGATGCCGGCGACGACGCCCAGCGGCTGCTGGATCGAGTAGACGTCGACGCCGGTCGCCGCCTGCTCGCTGTACCCGCCCTTCAGCAGGTGCGGTGCGCCGGCGGCGAACTCGACGTTCTCCAGGCCCCGGGCGACCTCGCCGGCCGCGTCCGCGACGGTCTTGCCGTGCTCCGACGACAGCAGCGTCGCGATCTCCTTGCGGTGGCCGTCGACCAGGTCGCGGAAGTGGAACATCACCTCGGCGCGGCGGGACAGCGACGCGGCCCGCCAGCCCGGCTGCGCGGCGGCCGCGGCGCGTACCGCCGCCCGTACGTCCTGCTCGGTGGCGGCGACCACCTCGGCCTGGACCTCGCCGGTGGCGGGGTCGTAGACCGGCAGGCGACGGGTGGCCGTGCCGGCCACCTCGCGGCCGTCGATCCAGTGCGGAATCGTCTTCATGGTCGTTCCCCTAGATCAGGTAGCTCGAGAGGCCGCGCTTCAGGTACCGCCCACGCCCCTTGCGGCCGCGGTAGGCGCCGGCCGCGACGATGACCTCGCCGCGGGAGACGACCGTGTCGACGCCGCCGGCGACCGTGAAGCCCTCCCACGCGGAGTAATCCATGTTCATATGGTGGGTCTGCACGCCGATGGTCGTCTGCGCGCCCGGGTCGTAGACCACGATGTCGGCGTCGGAGCCCGGCGCGATGACACCCTTGCGCGGGTGCAGGCCGAACATCCGGGCCGGCGTGGTCGCGATGGTCTCCACCCAGCGCTCGACCGACAGCTTGCCGTCGGCGACGCCCTGGTAGACCAGGTCGACGCGGTGCTCGACCGTCCCGATGCCGTTGGGGATCTTGGAGAAGTCGCCGACTCCGAGCTCCTTCTGCTCCTTCATGCAGAACGGGCAATGGTCGGTCGACACCACCGCGAGGTCGTTGGTGCGCAGGCCCTTCCACAGGTCGTCGCGGTGCGGCTCGTCCTTGCTGCGCAGCGGCGGCGAGGCGACCCATTTGGCGCCCTCGAAGCCGGGCGCCCCGAGCTGGTCCTCGAGCGTGAGGTAGAGGTACTGCGGGCAGGTCTCGGCGAAGACGTTGCGGCCCCGGTCGCGCGCGGCGGCCACCTCCGCGAGGGCCTGGCTCGCCGACAGGTGCACGAAGTAGAGCGGGCAGTCCTCGGCGACCTGAGCGAGCGCGATCGCCCGGTGGGTGGCCTCACCCTCCAGGACCGGCGGGCGGGTCAGGCCGTGGTAGACGGGGTCGGTGTGCCCCTGGGCGAGCGCCTGCTGCACGAGCACGTCGATCGCGATGCCGTTCTCCGCGTGCATCATGATCACGGCGCCGTTCTCCCGGGCCCGCTGCATGGCGCGCAGGATCTGGCCGTCGTCGGAGTAGAAGACGCCGGGATAGGCCATGAACAGCTTGAAGCTCGTGATGCCCTCGTCGGCGACGAGCTGGTCCATCGCCTTGAGCGCGTCGTCGTCGACCCCACCGACGATCATGTGGAAGCCGTAGTCGATGTGTGCCTGGCCGTCGGCCAGCGCGTGCCACTGCGCGAGGCCGTCCTGGACCACCTCGCCGGTGCGCTGCACCGCGAAGTCGATGATCGTGGTGGTGCCGCCGAACGCGGCCGCTTTGGTGCCGGTGTCGAAGTCGTCGGAGGCGAACGTGCCGCCGAACGGCAGCCGCATGTGGGTGTGCACGTCGATGCCGCCCGGGATGACGTACTTGCCTGCGGCGTCGACGGTCTCGACGGTGTCGGTGGGGCCGGTGCCGGGGGCGAGGATCGCGGCGATCGTCTCGCCCTCGACGAGCACGTCGGCGGGAGCGGTGCCGGACGGGGTGACGACGGTGCCACCGGTGATGAGCAGGGTCATGGGTCGCTGACTCCTCAGGGCTGGACGAGCGCGTCGTACGCGTCGGGGCGGCGGTCGCGGTAGAACTGCCAGCGGTCGCGCACCTCTGCGAGCAGGTCGAGGTCGAGGTCGCGGACGATCAGCTCCGGCTCGTGCCCGTCGCCGACCTCGCCGACGAACTTGCCTTCCGGGTCGACGAAGTACGAGGTGCCGTAGAAGTCGTTGTCGCCGAGGTCCTCGATCCCGGTGCGGTTGATCGCCCCGATGAAGTACTCGTTGGCGACCGCGCTGGCCGGCTGCTCCAGCTGCCACAGGTACGCGGACAGCCCGCGGCTGGTCGCGGACGGGTTGAAGACGATCGTGGCGCCGCCGAGGCCGAGGGCGCGCCAACCCTCCGGGAAATGCCGGTCGTAGCAGATGTAGACGCCGATCCGGCCGACCGCCGTGTCGAACGTCGGGTAGCCGAGGTTGCCCGGCCGGAAGTAGAACTTCTCCCAGAAGCCCTTGACCTGCGGGATGTGGGTCTTGCGGTATTTGCCGAGGTATGTGCCGTCGGCGTCGACCACGGCCGCGGTGTTGTAGAGCACGCCGGCCTGCTCCTGCTCGTACATCGGCAGGATCATGACCATGCCCAGCTCGGCCGCCAGGGCCTGGAAGCGCTCGGTCGTGGGGCCGGGAATCGACTCGGCGTACGAGTAGTACTGCTTGTCCTGGACCTGGCAGAAATAGGGCCCGTAGAACAGTTCCTGGAAGCAGATGACCCTGGCGCCCTGCGCGGCGGCCTGGCGCGCGTACTCCTCGTGCGCCTTGATCATCGACTCCTTGTCGCCGGTCCAGCCGGTCTGCACGAGCGCGGCGCGGACGGTGTCGGCCATGGTGTTCCTCCTCCGCCTCCTGGCTCCCTAGGCATCTGGGTGGCCTTCCGGGAATCCCGTCAGCCTATGACCGACGCGGGCGGCGGAACAGCGTCTCATGTAACGCGTCTGTGGCCGGAGCTGACGCTTTGTCACGTGACATCGACGTCGGTGCTCGCCTGCCGCGCGGTGTCGATGCCGAGCAGGTCGGGACGCTCGGCGAGGGCGGCGAAGCGGCCGGCGGGGTCGGGGACGAGCCTGCGCGCCCGCAGGTCGAGCAGGCCGCCCACGCCGGTGACCTCGGCCGCCAGGGTGCCGTCGGCCTTGCGGAGCTCCTGCACGATGCGGAACGTGCGGCCGGCGCCCCATTCGAACGCGACAGACACGTCGACCTCGTCGCCCCCGCGCAGCTCGCTGCGGAACCGAATGGTGAACTCCAGCGCCACCGGGCCGACGCCGGCGGCCAGCAGCTTCTCCTGAGGCACGCCGGCCGCGCGCAGGACCTGCCATCATGCGTGCTCGCAGTACTGCATGTAGACGGCCTGGTTGAGGTGGCCCTGGGTATCGAGCTCGTAGCCGCGCACCGCGACGCGGACCGCGAAGGTCATGTGCCGGCCTCCGCGATGATGACCTCGCTGCGCTCGGTCATGCCCCAGACCCGCGCGACCGTGGCGGCTGCCGCTGCGCCCTGCGCGAGGCCGGCCGCGAGCGCCAGCGGGCGCCGGGAGTCGTCGAGCACGTTGTCGCCCAGGGCGTCGCGGGACGCCTCGTCCGGCGAGATCAACACGTGCCGGGCCGGGCCGAGCGCGCGCAGCTCCGCCCCGGGCGGGCCGCCGAACACGCCGACCGTCGGCGCCACCACGACGACCGCGGACGCGCCCGCCGCCAGGTCGGCGTTGGTGACCGACCGGACGCCGCCGTCCATGTAGGGCGTGCCGTCGATCGGCACCGGCGCAAACACGCACGGTACGGCGCAGCTGGCAGCGATGGCCCGGGCGAGGTCGACCCCGCTGTCCGCGTCCCAGACGACCGGCTCGCCCGACGAGGCCGCGACCGCCGTCACGACCAACCCGGCCGGCCACCGGCGCGGCAGGTGCGCGGCGAACCACCTCACGTGCTCCGCTGGGTCGCCGGCGTCGGCCGACAGCGCCAGCTCGCCCACCCTGGCCCGCGCGGTGGCCGGGTCGATCGACCGGTCGGCCATGATGCCGAACGCCTGCGCGACCAGGCCGAAGTCGACCGACGGCAGGTCGGACGCGAGGTCGGCGGAGGACACCCGCTCGACCACCGCGTCGACGTCGGACCCGCCGGTCGGCACCGTGCCCGCGAACAGGGCACCGACGAACGCGCCCGCCGACGTGCCGATCACCCGGTCGGCGCCGCCCAGGTCGACCCCGGCACGCCGGAGGCCGGCGAGCACGCCGGCCTCCCATCCGATGCCGGTGACCCCGCCGCCGCCGAGCACCACCGCCCGCCCCGAACCGGTCATGGGCACGAGGCTACAAGCGCACCCCGATCGACGCCGATGCAGCGCCGACGGAGGGTCAGGCGAGCAGGTCGGCGTAGCGGTCGCGCAGTGCCGGCCACCCGTACGACTCGGCCTGCGCGCCGACCGCCCGGGCGACCGGCTCGCCGTCGAGCACCGCCACCAGCACCGCCAGGCAGATGTGCCAGCCGGCCGCGTACATCGAGGCCTCGTCGCGCGGTGCGAACGTGTGCATGAGCGTCAGGCGGGACCCCTCGGGCGTCGGCTCCAGCAGCCAGCGCAGCCGATCGTCGCCCCACCGGTGCACGAGCTCTCGCGGCGGGTCGACGTGCAGCACCTCGGCGTCGATCGCCGGGTCGCCGGGGTTCTCCCGAGCGGTCGCCCGCCCCACCGTGGTCACCTCGCGGTCCGGGACGAACGGCGACCACCGCGCCAGCCCCTCGGGCACGGTCAGCATCGGCCACACCCGCTCGACCGGATGGCGCAGGTCGCGACTCATCGTGAGCGTCCACCGGCCCGCGTCGGCGCTCAGCGTCGCCGCCGGCGGCTGCGCGTCGATCTCCTTGGTCACGACGTCGTTCATGGCGTGTCCTCCTCCGCGTCCAGCGCCGCGGCCAGCCTGTCCAGGCTGCGGCTCCACATCGCGTGGTACGGGCCCACCCAGGCCAGCACGTCGGGCAGCGGGTCGACGCCCAGCCGGTAGATCCGGCGCCGGCCGACCACCCGCGCGGTGACCGCGCCACTGTCGCGCAGCACCCGCAGGTGCTTGGACACCAGCGGTTGCGGCAGGCCGAGCGCGTCGACGAGCCCGCCGACGTCGCTGTCCTGGAACCGGAGCCGGTCCAGGATGCGCCGCCGGGTCGGGTCCGCGATCAGCGTGAAGCCGTCCACCACACAACCATGCCTCGGCGGTTATATGAATGTCAAGGCATGTGAAGTGGACAGCCGATCTCCCCGAGGTGACCGAACTGGTCCCGGATCATGCGCCGAGCGGGTCATCGCGAAAGCTCCACCGTCCGGCCGCCGGCCTCGGTGGTCTCCCGGCCGCCAACGGTGCCCTCCGGCAGGAGCACCACGACGTCCAGGTCGGACAGCGACGTACGCAACGGGGCGAGGACGGTGCCGCCGAGGAAGGCGGCCACCGCGTCCGGGAACCGCTCGGCCACCACCACCACCACCGCGGCGACCTCGCGCGGGTCGCCCCTCACGGCCGGACCGCGCCGGGTGCGGCTGGACCGGCGACCGATGAGCTGGACGACGCCGTCCCGGCGTCCGCGCACCGGATGTTCGGCCTCGCCCGCCACGGCGCGACCGAGGAGCTCGCCGCCCAGGTCGACGCGGGGTGCCCGTCAAGCTGACCAACGACAGGGGCGACACGTTGCGCATGCTGGCTGCTTACCACGACCACCCGGACACCGTCGGCGCTGGACGCTGCCGCGTTCTTCGGCCTCCCGGAGAAGGCCGAGCCGCTGCGCGGATCCGATGACCGCGCCGTCCGCTCGGCGGCGCGCGGGTTCCCGACCGGCTGAGCCGGCGCTATACAGGGATCATGGCCGATAACCTCGCCGCCGGCATGCGCACGGCCGCGGCGGCACTGCTGGAGCGACTCACCGACGCGCAGCGGGCCGCAGCCGCCGTCCCGTTCGCCGACGAGGGCGCGCGTCGGTGGATCGAGTACCGCCCGGCTCCCCGGCCCGGCGCGTGCCTGGCCGACCTCGACCAGGCGGCCCGCAAGGCGGCCCACCGCCTGCTCGCGACCGGCACGAGCCGCCACGCCTACGCCCAGGCGATGGCCGTCGTGGCGCTGGAGGAGGTGCTCGACCGCGTCGAAGGCGGAACGCGCGGCCGGCACAGCGGGGACTACTGGGTCAGCGTGTTCGGCGACCCGCACGGCGATGCGCCCTGGTCGTGGCGGTTCGAGGGACATCACGTGTCGGTGAGCATGCTCGTCGCCGGCGCCGAGGTCTCCCCCGCCCCGGTGTTCCTCGGCGCCAACCCGGCCCGCGTCGGCTACGGCGGCCGGACTGTCTCCCGGCCGCTCGCTCCCGAGGAGGACCTCGGGCACGCGCTGCTGGAGGCCGCCGGGCCGCGCGGGCGCGCCGCCGCGATCGTGTCCGGCGAGGCGCCGCCCGACGTGCTCAGCGCAACCCGCGCGCAGGCCCCCGCCCGGATCGAGCCGCTGGGCGCGGCCGCCTCCACGCTGCCGCCGGGCGCGCGGGCGCTGCTCGACCAGCTGGTCGCGCTCTACCTGGAGCGCCTCCCCCCGGAGCTGGCCGCCCGGGAGGCCGCGCGGATCGGCGGCGGCGAGAGGCACTTCGCCTGGGCCGGCCAGACGCTCCACGGCCGGCCGCACTACTACCGGATCCAGGGCGACGACCTGCTGATCGAGTTCGACCAGACGACCGGCGACGGCAACCACGCGCACTCGGTGCTGCGCCGGCCGCGCGGCGACTTCGGCGAGGACGTGCTCGCGCGGCACCGCGCCACGGCCCACGACGGCCGGTCAGCCGGTGCGACAACGCCATCTCGGTCCGGCTAGCGCACCCGGGCAGCTCCGCCGACAACCGCCGGCTACCGGGTGACGAGGGGCACCTGCGCCGGCACGTCGTCGAAGACCAGGCCGAGCCCTTCCGTCGCCGGCTCCGCGACGATCGGCTCCACCCGTCTCGTGAGCCGGGCGCCGAGCCGCACGCCGAGGCCGCCGACCGCGAGCGCGGCCGCCTCCAGGGCGACGAGGGAGCCACTCGCACCGCGGTCCGGGAGCGCGGCGCGCATCAGGCAGCCGAGCAGGAACATGCCGGCCATCGCGCCGTTGACGAGCAGCAGCGTCACGACCGGGCGCCGGACCGGGCTCTGCTCGGGCACGTCCCACAGCTCGACGAGGCCGGCGACGAGCGTGAGGGCGGCCGCCACGAGTCCGGCGATCACCGTCCAGTAGCCGACCTCGCCCATGATCGGAACCGCCCCGGCGAGGCCCGCGAGGTCGAACAGGGCCGCACAGACGAACAGGCCGACCGGGAACGTGACCAGAACCGGCTGGATCGAATGACCCGAGATCCGCAACCGCGTGTCCACGAGGCTGGCACCCCCTTCCCGAGCAGCGTGCCAGAGCGGGACTACCCGACACCGGAAAACGCGAAACCCCGCGATCTTGCAGTCATGCCCCCCGCAAATCGGACGAGTCGGGGTCACGAGAGGGGCCACAACTGCAAGATCGACGGGATTCAGGTGGTCGTCGCAGCGCGGTCGGCCGCGGAGCCGACCAGGCGGCGGGCGACGTCCTCGATCGGGATGGACAGCGCCACCGACGCTCCACGCAGGACATCGAGCGCCTCGGCCGCCGGGCAGCGGCGCTGCACCATCACCACACCGATCGCCTGCCCGATCACCTCGCCCGAGGCGAGGGTGCCGGCGACGTCACCGGGTACGGCGGCCCGCCGCGCCCGGTCGCGGACGGCCGCGAGCAGCAACCCGGCGTGCTCGGCGAGCAGCATCGCGGTGAGCTGGGCGTCGGTGCCGAGCGCGCCCGGGACCCGCGCGTACATGCTGATGCACGCGAGCACCGCGTCGTCCACGTCGACCGGTGCGCACAGCACGCCGCGCGCGCCGCGCACGACGGCCCGCGGCGTCCACTGCGGCCAGCGCTCCTCGGTGACCAGGTCCTCGGCCAGCACGACCTCGCGGTCCCGGATCGCGGTCATCGCCGGCCCGTCGATCGCGTACTGCAGCTCGTCGAGCCGCCGGGCGACCGGGTCGGACGCCGCACCGCCGGCCGGCTCGCCGGCCCGCAGCAGCACGACGCTGGCCCAGTCCACGCCGGGCAGCGCGTGGCGGCTGGTCCCGGCCAGATGGTGCAGCGCCTCGTCAAGGTCCTCGCCGACCAGACCCGCGGTCAGCTCGCGCAGCAACGCGGCCGTCTGCAGCGCCACCAGGCTCGCACCCGGATCCCCCCGCTCGATGGTCACGCCGACGACGTTTCCCCCGTGATCACGAATCACAACGCCATCCTCCCCGGACGGCGCCCGTCGATCCCCGTCGCCCCGGGCCAAATGTGATGAGCAGCGCTTTTCCGGCGTTTAGGGCTGGATCGGGCCCGGCGTCAGGATCAGCGCGACCCGAGACCCAGCCGCCGGCCGACGGCCGCGATGAGCCGGTCGAGCTCGGAGCCGAACGGGTTGTCGTGCACGAGGTACGTCCACGTGGCGCTCGGCCGGACCAGCGACGACTCGTCGGGCTGCCAGCCGGGCCCGATCTGCATCTCCTCGAACGACTCCACGGTGCGCTCCTCGATCGCCGGCACGAGGGCGTTGAACGCCGGGACGGCGGCGCGGTGGAACTCGTCGAGCGGGTCGAGCCGACCAAGCGCACGCAGGTGGACACCCTCGCGCACCTCGGACAGCTCGGCCAGGTGCTCGGCCCAGAGCCGGTCGAGCTGGTAGAGCGCGATCGACCGGCCGACCCTCGAAAGGGTGCCCTCGCCGTCGGCCGCCTCGTCGGCGACCGCGGCGTCGCGGTCCGCACCGGCACCGGCTCCCGCGACCTGGTCGGCCGGCTCGTCGGCGGGCCGTCCGGCGGCCGCGACGCCGCGAGTGGTGCCGCCGGGGCCGCCCGCTACGGCGGCCGGGTCATCCTCGACCGCCGGGACCGCGGCGTCGTCCGGCTCGCCCTGATCGTCCGTCTCGACGGCGGGATCGTCGAGCGCGTCGACCTCGGCCGCCTTCTCGGGGCTGCGCCGGCGCAGCATCTGCGCCGCGACGTCGGTGGTCAGCAGCCGCTCACGCCGCTCGGCCAGCGCCTTGCGCTGCTGCTCGATCACCACGCTGTAGCGCCACGTGTTGCGGTGGATCTCGTGCTGCACGCCTTCCGAGATCCGCTGCGCGTGCTCCACGGCGAAGTCGACCTGCTCGTCGGTGACGAGGCCGTCGGCGTTCATCCGCGGCGACCGGGGCACCGCGTCGGGCGCGTGCCGCTGGATCAGCTCGTCCTCGAGGCTCACGAAGAACACCGACGTGCCGGGGTCGCCCTGGCGGCCGGCGCGACCGCGGAGTTGGTCGTCGACCCGGCGGCTGTGGTGGCGGCCGCCGCCCAGCACGTACAGGCCGCCCAGCTGGGCCACCCGCTCCCGGTCGGCCTGGTCGCTGCCGCCGAGCCGGATGTCGACGCCGCGGCCGGCCATCTGGGTGGAGACGGTCACCGCGCCGTAGGTGCCGGCCTCCGCGATGATCGCCGCCTCCTCGTCGTCGTTCTTCGCGTTGAGGACCACGGACGGCACGCCGGCCGCCGCGAGGGCGTTGGCGAGGCTCTCCGACTCCTTCACGTCCAGGGTGCCCACGAGCACCGGCCGGCCGGCCGCGTGGCTCTCGGCGATCTCCGCGACGAGCGCGTCCTCCTTCTCACCGCGGGTCGCGTAGATGCGGTCCGGCTCGTCGACCCGGATGCAGGGGGTGTTCGGCGGGATGACCGCGACCTCGAGCTTGAAGTACTCGCGCAGCTGGTCGCCGACCAGCACCGCGGTCGCGGTCATGCCGCACACCGTCGGGTAGAGCGCGACGAAGGCCTGCACGGTGATCGTGCCGAGCACCTCGCCCTCGGCGGTCTGATCGAGGCCCTCCTTGGCCTCCACCGCCGCCTGCAGCCCATCCGGCCAGCGACGCCGCTGCGCCACCCGTCCGCGCATTTCGTCGATCAGCTCGACCGCGCCGCCGCGCACGATGTAGTCGACGTCGCGATGCAGCAGCGCGTGCGCGTGCAACGCCACGTTGACCGCGGAGAGCTGCTCGACGTGCGCGTCGTCGTACAGGTCGATGTCGCCCAACGCCTTCTCGACCGCGGCGAGGCCGACGGTCGTGAACGCGACGCTGCGGCCGTCGTCGGCGATCTCGTAATGCCGGTTGATCCGCAGGCCGCGAACCGCAGCCGCCGCCGCGTGCACCGGGTCCTGCTCGCCCGGCACCGCGCCGGCCAGCACCATCGGCACCCGGGCCTCGTCGATGAGGATCGAGTCGGCCTCGTCGACGATCGCCGTGGACAGCTCGCGCTGCACCCGGTCGGCGAGGTCGGTGACCAGCTGGTCGCGCAGGTAGTCGAAGCCCGCCTCGCTCACCGAGGCGTAGGTGACGTCGCGGGCGTACGCCTCGCGGCGCTCCTCGTGGGTGGACGCCTCGGTGACCCAGCCGACGCTCAGCCCGAGCAGGGTGTAGACCGGCTCCATCCACTCGGCGTCGCGACTTGCCAGGTAGTCGTTGACGGTCAGCACGTGCACCGGGCCGTTGCCGGAGCGCACGTGCCCGTACGCGGCGATGGCCGCGGCGAGCGTCTTGCCCTCGCCGGTGGCCATCTCGGCCACGCTGCCGCCGAGCATCGCCATCGCACCGAGCAGCTGCACGTCGTACGGCCGCTCGCCGAGCCCACGCCGGGCCGCCTCCCGGCCGACGGCGCAGATGTCGACCACGCTCGTCGCCGCACGGGCCTGCCCGGTCAGCGCCGCGTCGTCGAGCTGCGTCAGCTCGTCTTCGGGCTCCTGGATCGCCGGCAGGTTCTTGCGCAGCGGTGTGAGATCGACGGTCGTACCTGGCCTCTGAAGGAACCGGCTCATCCGGTTCTTCAGCCGCTGCGTGACACCCATAGGCCAGAAATGTACCCGGGCCGGGTGACCGTCAGGGAACCGAGAGCACCACCTGCAGCTCGTGGCGGCGCCGGGCGGCGAGCTCGGTGAGCACGGCCGGCGCGTCGTCGAAGGGTACGACCGCGGAGACCAGGTGCTTGGCCACCGCCGAGCCGTTCGCCCGGAGCAGCTCCACCGTCTCCGCCGAGAGCCGTTCCCGGTCCCAGGCGTGACCCAGGCCACGCGGGACCCGGCCGATCTGGGCACACCGGACGGCGAGCCCGTTGTGATGGAACTCCTCCCCGAGCCGGACCTCGTCGGCGCCGGCCTGGTAGAACGCCAGGTCGACAACCGTGCCCTGCGGCCGCAGCAGCCGCAGCGCGAGCTGCAGGGCGGCGCCCCGGCCACGGCACTGGAACACCACGTCGGCGCCGCGGTCGCCGGGCCCGTGCCGCCAGCGGGTCTTGAGCACCACGGCCGGGTCCTCGTCCGCGTCGGGGTCGAACGCCTCGAGGCCGAGCGCGACCGCCACCGCGCGCCGTTGCGGGGTCGGGTCGAGCACGACCACCGACGCGGCACCGTGATGCCGGGCCAGCAGCGCGGTGAGCAGCGCCACCACCCCGGCGCCGACAACGGCGATCCGGCGCCCGGCCACCCCGTCACCCAGGCCGCGCACGTCGCGGCCGCGCAGATCGGCGGCCGCGTGCAGCAGCCCGTTCGCGCAGATCGGGCCCATGTGCGCCACGTAGACGCCGAGCAGCGGCTCGAGGTCGTCCGGCAGCGGCACGAACCGGTCCACGAGCGGGTCGGCCAGGTAGCCGGTGCGGTGCCCGTACGCCATCGCCACGACGGTGCCCTGGGCGACGGCCGGGGTGCGGCTCTCCACGACCCGCCCGACCTCCATGTAGCCCAGCCGGTCGACCGGATACGGCGACGGCGGCACGCCCGGCGCGAACAAGCCGAGGTCGGGGTTCCAGGTCGCGGTGAGGTGGGCGTTGGTGCCCTTGACGAAGCTCAGCTCGGTGCCGGCTGACACACCACTGTGGACGGTCTCGACCCGGAACGTGCCGTCGCGGACCGGTTCGGCCTCGACCTGCCGGATACACACCTCGCCCGGGGCGGGCACGACGACCACCCGGTCAGCCATCGACGACCGTCCCCGCTGGGCGGACCGGGCGGCCGGTGCGCGCCGACTCGGCGATCGCGCAGGCGACCCGGTGGGTGCGCAGCGCCTCGGCGTACGGGACCCGCACGTCGTCGGCCGTGCCGCGGCCCGCGTCGACAAACGCGCGGTCCACGGCCGTACGGGCGGCGTCCGGGTCGCCGGCGAGCCGCCGCTCGCCGTCGGCGTCGCGGACCACGAGCCCCTCCTCGCCGATGGACAGCGCCAGCCCGTCGGCGACGATCTCGAGCCCGGCCCGCTGCTTCCAGCCGAGCACGCAGCTGGAGCTGAGCAGGCCGACCGCGCCGCCCGCGAATCGCAGGGTGGCCGCCGTCGCCGCGTCGACGTCGGCGCCCTCGATCGCCGGCGGCGCGCCGGTGCCGGCCGCGTACACCTCGTCGATCTCACCCACGAGGTGTCGCGCGAGGTCGACCAGGTGGGCGGCCTGCTCGACGACCGGTCCGCCGGACATCTCGCGGCGGGTCCACCAGGCCACCGGCGGCACCTTGTCCCACCAACCACCGCTGACCAGCCGGACCGGCCGGCCGGCGAGCAGGGCCGCGGCCCGCTCGACGGCCGCGAGGTAGCGCCAGTGGTGCCCGACCGCGGTCGGGACGCCGGCGTCGGCGACCAGGCGGGCGATGCGGTCGGCGGTGGCGAGGTCGACGGCGACCGGCTTCTCCACGAACAGGGCCACGCCGGCGCCGAGGACCGCCTCCTCCGCCGGCCCGTGCGCGAACGGCGGCACGCAGACGTAGACGGCGTCGACCCCGGTGGCGAGCACCTCCGCCACGTCCTCGCACGCGGCCGCGCCCTGCCGCTCGGCGAGCGACCGGGCGGCGGCCGGGGCGACGTCGGTCACGGCGACGAGCGCGACATCATCGAAGCCGGACAGGACGCGCGCGTGCCGCTGCGCGACGTTTCCGGCCCCGACGAGCCCCACGCGACACTTACCGCTTCCATCCCCATCACGCCGATTTGGCATGAACAGCCCTCCTTACCAGCGCCCGCCCGCGTGGCGGCTTTGTGTGCCACCCTGTGGCCGGAATCAAACCTGTGGTTCCGCGGAGAACAGGCCCGTCATCAAACGTTCACATAACCTGACGACATTTGCGTGGACAGCCCGCGACGCTGGAACCACCTGGAACCACCCGCTTGATTCAAGAGTCCGAGAAAGGGGAACCAAGCAACTCGTCCGAATTGACGGAAGCGACGGATCGCACCTGGGGGTGTGCCAGTGTGGCACTCGCGAACAACCGTTTCACCGGTGGTCGAGGCGTGGTCGACCTACCGCACCGGCTCCGCCGACCAATGGACACCTGAGGGGCTCGCCGCCGCCAAGGACGGCACGCGGGTCAGCGTCGTCATCCCGGCCCGCAACGAAGAGGCCACCATCGGCCCGATCGTCGCGACCATCCGCGAGCAGCTGGTCGAACGGGTCTGCCTCGTCGACGAACTCATCGTGGTCGACTCCCGGTCCTCCGACGCCACGGCGCGGCTCGCCGCGGAGGCGGGCGCGCTGGTCGTCAGCCAGGACCGGATCACCCGAGGGCTGCCGCGGCTCGAGGGCAAGGGTGACGCGCTGTGGGCGGGCCTCGTCGCCGCCAGCGGCGACGTCGTCGCGTTCGTCGACGGCGACCTGGAGGACTTTCGGGCGCACTTCGTCACCGGCCTGGTCGGGCCGCTGCTGACCGACCCGAGCGTCGGCTACGTGAAGGGCTTCTACCACCGGACCCTGCACTACGCCGCCGGTATCGAGCCCGACGGCGGCGGCCGGGTGACCGAGCTGACCGCCCGTCCCCTGCTCAACCTCTTCTGGCCCGAATTGTCCGGCTTCGTCCAGCCGCTCGCCGGCGAGTACGCGGGCCGTCGGGAGCTGCTGGAAAGGCTGCCGTTCGTCTCCGGCTACGGGGTCGAGATCGGCATGCTGATCGACCTGCTCGAGCTCGTCGGCCTCGACGCGCTGGCCCAGGTCGACCTCGGTGAGCGCCGGCACCGCCACCAGAGCACCGAGGCGCTGGGCCGGATGTCCGCGCAGATCATGCTGACCGCCTGGTCCCGGCTGCGCCGCCAGGGTTGGGTCACCGGCGAAAGGGTGCCAAGCGGCGTGCTCACCCAGTTCCGCCGCGGCGGCGGGGAGGTGCTTCCCAACCTCGAACGCGAGATCGTCGTCACGGACGTCTCCGTGCACGAGCGCCCGCCGCTGGTCGCTGTGCCGGACCGTGCCGTGCGCCGCCGCCGCAGCCGGGTGGCCGCATGAGCGCGCGGAGGGCGTCATGACCCGGCCGTTCACGGTCCTGGTCAACGCCGGGCCCTGGTTGCCCGTCCCACCGAACGGGTACGGCGGCATCGAGAACGTGGTCGCCACGCTCGTGCCGGAGCTTCGCAAGCTCGGCGTACGGGTGGTCCTCGCCTCGGTGGGCAGCTCGACCGAGCCGGTCGACGAGCTGGTCTCGGTCTTCCCCGATGGCCAGTTCGGCTGGATCCAGCGGCCGTACAACCAGGCCTGCGGCGTGGCCCAGGCCCACCTCGCCGGGGTGGTCCGGGAGGTGCGCGGCCGCGACGACGTCGACCTCGTGCACGACCACGTCGAGGCGGTCGGCCTGGCCACCCTGGCCGCGATGGGTCCGGATGGCCCGCCGGTCCTGCACACCCTGCACTGGGACCTCGGCAAGCACCCCGAGCTGTACGGGTCGTTCGACGGCGGCGAACGGGTGCGGGTCAACGGCGTCTCGGCCGCCCAGCTCGCCCGGGCGCCGCAGGCGCTGCAGGACCACTCGGTCGGCCACGTCCACCTGGCTACCCCGCTCGCGGTCGACGCCGACCGCAAGCGGGTCGCCGACAAGGGTGACCACCTGGTGCTGCTCGGCCGGATCACGCCCGGCAAGGGCCAGGACGTCGGCGCCCGCCTCGCCCACGAGGTCGGCTTCGACCTGGTCCTGGCCGGCCCGGTCGGGCCCCACCAGCAGCCCGACGAGCTGGCGGCCGCCGTCCGCGATCCGGTCGCGTCGACCAACCCCGACGTGCGCTTCTGGTGCGAGCGGGTGGCCCCGCACGTCGACGGCACCCGGGTGCGCTGGATCGGCACGGTGGCCGGCGCCGAACGCGACGAGCTGGTCGCGTCGGCGCGCGCCGTGCTGGCGCCGCTGCGCTGGGAAGAGCCCGGCGGCACCTTCGTGGTCGAGTCCCTGGCGCTGGGCACGCCGGTGGTCGCCACCGCTCGCGGCTGCCTGCCGGAACTGGTCGAGCACGGCCGTACCGGCATGCTGACCGACGACGAGGACGAGCTCGCGGATCTCGTGCTGGCCGCCGGCAAGGTCGAGCCGGGCGAATGCGCCCGGGAGGCCGCGCAGCGATTCACGCCCGAGGTGATGGCCCGCCGCTACGCCGAGCTGTACCAGAAGGTGGCCGGCTAGGATCCGGGCTTGGGCCGGGCCACCGCCTCCAGCACGAGTTGCAGCACCCCAACCGCCAGCTGGAGAGCGCCTACGAGGAGCCGCAGTCGACCAACGAGGAGCTGGAGACCACCGACGAGGAGCTCCAATCCACCAACGACGAGCCACACTCGCACGCCGCCGCTGCCCGCCGCCGGGGGCGGGCTGACCGGCGCGTTTGATCCGTAGCGGCGCGGGAACGCACCCCGGAGATGGTGCAGTCGCCATTCACCTCCCACAATGGAAACGGAATGCCCGCAGCGCTGCGATGCCTCGTCGACCGCCGGACCCCCTACACGCTGGTCCGGCTGATCGGTGTGCTCGACGTCGCCGGCGCGTCGCGGACCCGGGCCACGCTGCTCAAGGTGCTGGCCGAGCAGCCGGACGCGATCGTGGTGGACATGGCCGGGATCGAGCCGTGCCCGCCGGCCGCGCTGTCCGTTTTCCCCGCGGTGGCGCGCAAGGCGGCCCGCTGGCCGTCCGTGCCGATCCTGCTCGCCGCGCCGATCCCCCTCGTCGCGGGCGCGATCGGCCGATCGGCCGCGGAGGGCATGCCGCTGTTCCCGACCGTCACGGCGGCCGCGACCAAGGTCGGCTGGGGACCGGCCAGCCCGACGCTCGCCGACGATCTGCTGCCGGTCTTGGGGGCCGCTCGGCGGGCGCGCGAGCTGGTCACCGAGGCCTGCGTGCGCTGGGACCTGCCCGAGCTCGCCGGCCCCGCCTGCATCGCCATCTCCGAGCTGGTCAACAACGGCGTGGAGCACGCGGGCACGATGCTCACCGCGCGGGTGGCGCTGCGCGCGCGGTACCTGCACGTCGCGGTGCACGACGGCTCGACGGGGCCGCCCGTCCCGCGCCGGGCCGACCTGCGTGGGCGCGGGCTGCACCTGGTGGCGTCCGTCGCGCACAGCTGGGGCTACCTCGAGACCGCCGATGGCAAGGTCGTCTGGGCGACGTTCGCCCGCGGCCGCCCGGCCTGACCCGGGTCACGGTCGCCAGCGGCGGCCCGGGGCCCGACGTCCCCGGCACTGGGAGCCGGAGCCCGCTGCGGGGCTCCTCGCCCGACGAGGCGGCCATGGCGCTCGCCCGGGCGGACACGGCCGCCGGGCGCCTCCGGGCCGCGTTCGAGTCGCGGCCGCACCCGACCGCGCCGCCCGCGTCGCAGCAGGCGGCAGCGATCCGCGGCGACGCCGCCGGCGATCATGCCCGTCAGGCCGCGCGGCACCGAACGGCGGCCGCCGTCGACCGAAGCGCGGCCGCCGCCGGTGCGCAACGGGCCGCGCTGAGGCTCAGGCCCCGTTCCCCGTCGCGGCACGGGTCGTGGCGTCGTTCCAGCGCAGCACGGCACCGACGCCGTGCTCCAGGTCGACCTCGTCGGGCCCGACGAAGACGATGCCCGCGTCGGTGCCGACCAGGGCCCGCATCAGCGCCGCGTCGGCCCGGACCCGCCGGGGCTCGGCGACACCCATCGCCACCACCTCGTCGCGGGAGAGCGCCAGGTGGTTGGCCTCGGAGCCGATCCAGGCCTCGTCGGTCGACGACGGGTCGTCGACGAGCAGCAGCGTGTCGACCTGCGCCCGCTGCAGGGCCGCGACCACCGCGGGCAGACCGTTGCCGGCGCCCTCCTGGGCACCGAACCGGTCGCGCGCGTCGACCGCTTGCTGTTCGGCTACCTCCGCGACGGCGATGACGGTGGACTCGTCCAGCGCCTCTTCGTCGGCGCCGGGTGCGCGCGACCCGGCGTCGGACTGGACGGTACGGGCCCGCCAGCGCGCCGGCAGCTTCTCGACCAGCAGCTCGCGGGCCCGCACGTCACCGGCGATGATCACTACATCGGCGCCGATCCGCTCGGCAAGGTGAGCGGTCGCGGCCGCGACGTCGCCGGCGTTGTGCTTCCAGGATTCCTCGGCGGAGCGCTGGAAGCGCTCCTGCGACCAGCCGCCCGCGTGCACCTTGCGCAACGGAAACTGCTCCCCGCCGCGCACCTCGGCGCGGCGGTGCACGCCGCCCGCGTCCAGGCCGTCGAGGTCGGCCCCGGTGCGGTCGGCCACCACGCGCACCCAGGACACGTCGTCGCCGCGCTGGGCGACCAGCGGCATCGCATGCGGGAGCGGTCCAAACGCGGCGAGCTCGGTGACCGGCGGGACCGGCAGGTAGTGCACCGACACGGTGTCGGGCGGGGCGCCGAACACGGCCAGCCCGTAGCGTCCGGACCGGGTCTCGTGGCCCTGCACGGCCTCGCCGAGTGCGTCGACGACCGGCGCCGGTGCGCCGAGCGCAGCGAGGCGGTCGGCGAGGCCACGCCAGCGCAGCGCGAGCCGGGTCGCGGCGTCCTCGGTGTCGCGCGAAGCGTCGAGGTATGCCGACGCCCACGGCCCCGGTCGGGCGTACAGCGGTCGGAGGAAGGAAAGGTCCATGAGTCGGCCCGTACCCGCGTGAACCGGGTTCATTCACCGGCCGTCACTGTCCGAGGCGGTGCTTCTGGACCTTGCCGAGCGCGTTGCGGGGCAGGCCGTCGACGAAGCGCACCTCGCGCGGGCGCTTGTGCGCCGAAATCCGGCCGGCGACGAACGCGACCAGCTCGCCGTCCGAGACCTCGTCCGCGACGACATACGCCACGATCCGCTGCCCGAGGTCGGCGTCCGGCATGCCGACCACCGCCGCCTCGCGCACCGCCGGGTGCGCGAGCAGCGCCCCCTCGACCTCGCCGGCGCCGACCCGGTAGCCGCCGGTCTTGATGAGATCGGCGGACGCCCGGCCGACGATGCGGTGTGAGCCGTCCGGGTCGATCTCCGCCACGTCGCCGGTGCGGAACCAGCCGTCCGCCGTGAACGACTCGCCGGTGAACGGCCGGTGCTCCCGGTTCAGGTACCCGGCGAACACCATCGGACCACGCACCTGCAGCTCACCGTCGACCACCCGGGTCGCGGCCCCGCGCACCGGCGTGCCGACGGTGCCGGGCCGGCGAGGTCCGCCGGCGCGTGCCGACACCGTGATCAGCGTCTCGGTCATGCCGTACCGCTCCACCGGCCGGTGTCCGGTCAGCGCCGCCAGGTCGGCGAAGAGTGCGGTCGGCAACGGCGCACTCCCGCTGACCAGCAGGCGCGCCGGCCGCAGCGCCCGCGCCGCCGCCGGCGCGGCGGCGACCCGACCCCACACGGTGGGTACGCCGAAGAGCAGCGTCCCGCCGGCCGCGGCGTACGCCTCGGCGCTCGGGCGCCCGGTGTGGGTGAGCCGGGACCCGGTGCGCAGCGCGCCCAGCACGCCGAGGACGAGCCCGTGCACGTGGTAGAGCGGCAGCCCGTGCACGAGGTGGTCGGCGGCCGTCCAGTCCCAGGCCTCGGCGAGCGCGT
>DATDJX010000140.1:0-6030 GCA_036520275.1 Asanoa sp. | reverse complement strand
GGCATGCCAGCGGGCCGCAGCCGCCCATGCCGAGCGGCGTGCCCGCGAATCGGCACCGACTCCACCAAGCCGGCCGACGGCGCAACGGAATCGCCGATCGTGGCCGCGGCGCCGTCCACGGCGGTGACACACCGCGAAGGCGTGCCCGTCACGGCCGACACGCCTGCGCACGAACGCCGCGCCGGAACGCCGGCAGCGTCGCTATACGCCCGGTCGTACCAGGCCCGTCTCGTAGGCGAGCACCACGGCCTGCACCCGGTCGCGGAGGCCGAGCTTGGTGAGCACGTGGCCGACATGGGTCTTGATCGTGGTCTCGCTGACCGTGAGCGCCTTGGCGATCTCCGCGTTGGACAGGCCGCGGGCGACCTGGACGAGCACCTCGCGCTCCCGTTCGGTCAGCGTGTCCAGCCGCTTCGGCGGCGCGGCCTGCGGCTCGGGCAGGCTGCCGGCGAACGTGTCCAGCAGCCGCTTGAGGATCCGCGGCGCGACCACCGCCTCGCCGGCCGCGACGGTGCGGATCGCGTTCACCAGGTCGTCGGCGGGCACGTCCTTGGTGAGGAAGCCGCTGGCGCCGGCGCGCAGGGCGCCGAGCACGTACTCGTCGAGGTCGAAGGTGGTAAGGATGAGCACGCGGACGGGCAGCCGCGCGTCGACGATCGCCCGGGTGGCCGCCACGCCGTCCATGCGCGGCATCCGGATGTCCATCAGCACCACGTCCGGCAGTAACCGCCGGGACAGCTCGAGCGCCTCGGCGCCGTCGCCGGCCTCGCCGACGATGTCGAGGTCGGACTCGGCGCCGAGGACCATGCGGAAGCCCGTGCGCAGCAGGGGTTGGTCGTCGGCGAGCAGGACCCGGACCGGTCGCGTGCCGTCGGTCATGCTGCCCCTTCCGCCGGTGCGCCGAGATGTTCCATGGGCATCCTGACGTAGACCCGGACGCCCCCGCCCGGGCGGGGTCCCGGTGCGTGGCCGGCCTTCCCGACGATCGCGCAGTTGCTCCCAAACCCCGCTAACCGGACGAACACGGTCGCCGGAGGGGGCATATAACTGCCGGATCGCGGGGAGCGGGCGGATCGGCTATTCGTCGGCGCCCGGGCTCTGCACGGCGCCGGCCGCGTCCAGCGCCGGCTCGGCGAGCGGCTCGGGGAACGGCGGCGGGGTGCCGCCGAACGCGGGGCACACCGCCTGGTGGCTGCACCAGCCGCACAACCGGCCCGGCTTGGGACGGAAGTCCTTGGCCACCGTGGCCTGCTCGATCGCCTTCCACAGAGCCACCACCGTGCGCTCGAACCGCTCGAGCTCCTCGGCGTCGGGCGAGTAGTCGCAGACCTCCGCGTCCTTGAGGTAGAGCAGCCGCAACACCCGGGGCACCACGCCGCGGGTGCGCCACAGCACCAGCGCATAGAACTTGAGCTGGAACAGCGCCCGCGCCTCAAACGCCTCGCGCGGCGCGCCGCCGGTCTTGTAGTCGACCACGCGCAGCGCGCCGGTCGGTGCGACGTCGAGCCGGTCGATGTAGCCGCGGATCACCAGCTGCTCGTCGACCACCGCGCTGATGAGGCTCTCGCGCTCGGCGGGCTCGAGGCGCTGCGGGTCCTCGACCGCGAAGTAACCGCCCAGCAGGGCGCGCGCCGCGGCGAGGAAGTCTTCCCGCCGCCAGGTCGCGGCATTGTCTGATGTGGACGCAACGGCGAACGGCAGCACGTCACCGCTCGGGACGGCGGCCGCCGGCGAGGCGAAAAGCTCGGCCAGCTCGTCGCGGGCGGCCACCAGCTCGTCCCACATCGGCGCCACGAGCGACTCGGCGGCCGACGGCGTGCGTGCCGGCGCCGGCAGGTCGAACAGCCGCTCGAGCACGGCATGCACGAGGGTGCCGCGGGCCTGGTCGGCGCTCGGCCGCTCGGGCAGCCGATCGATCGTGCGGAACCGGTAGAGCAGCGGACACGTCTTGAAGTCGGCGGCCCGCGACGGCGACAGCGACGGAAGCCGCGGCTCCGCGGCGTCGCCGTCGATCGCTGCGACCACCGCCGTATCCGTACTCATAGGGGAAGGCTATGCGACCGGTACGACAAACCTCCGTAGCATCGACGTGGTGGGAGAGAATGCGCGCGGCGGCGACCGACCGGAGCGGCGGCCGGGGCTGGTGGTCGGCCGCGTGCTCGGCGTGCCGCTCTACCTCAACCCGTCGGTGATCCTGCTCGCCGCGCTGATCACTCTGCTGTACGGCAACTTCGTGCGCACCCAGCTCGACCTGTCGCCGCCCGCCAGCTACCTGGTCGGCTTGAGCTTCGTCGTATTCCTCATGGGCAGCGTGCTGCTGCACGAGCTCGGCCACGCGCTGACCGCCCGCCGGTTCGGCATCGTGGTCAAGGGCATCACGCTGGAGCTGCTCGGCGGCTACACGGAGATGGAGAAGGACGCCCCCAACCCGCGCGTCGACCTGCTCGTCTCGGTCGCCGGGCCGGCCGTCTCGCTCGTCCTGGGAGTCGCGGCGAGCGTGGCGACGATCCTTCTGCCCGACCGCACGCTGCCCGACCAGTTCGCGTTCCAGCTCGCGTTCAGCAACCTCGCCGTCGCCGTGTTCAACGCCCTGCCCGGCCTGCCGCTGGACGGCGGCCGTGCGCTGCGCGCCGTCGTCTGGGCGATCTCCAAGGACCGGCACCTGGGTACGGAGGTCGCCGGCTGGGTCGGCCGGGTGCTCGCGATCCTCACCGCCGTCGTGGTGGCCGCGCTTGCCTCGTACGGCATCCTGTCCGTGTTCGGCCTGGCTTTCATGCTGCTCATCGCCCTGACCCTGTGGCAGGGCGCCGGCCAGGCGATCCGGTTCGCCCGGATGAGCCGCCGGTTCCCGCTGATCGACCTGGCGCGGCTCGCCCGGCCGGTGTTCCGAGTCCGCAGCGGCACCCCGCTCGCTGAAGCCCAACGTCTGCGCGCGGAAGCTCAGCGGACCGGTCCGTCGCCCGCGGGGGACGGCTACACGCTCGCCGTTGCCGACTCGGCGGGCCGGCTCGTCGGCCTCGTCGACCGGGCCGCGGCCGACGCCGTACCGGTGGAACGCCGCCCGTGGATCGCGGTCGACGCGGTCGCCCGGGGCATCGAAGGCGTGCCGACGATCCCGGTCGGCATGCCGGGGGATCAGGTGATCAGCACCGTCCAGCGCAACCCGGGTTCGACCTACCTGGTCACGGAGGGCGAAGATGTCGTCGGTGTGTTGCACATCGCCGACCTGGCGCAACTGCTCGAGCCCGACCGGAAGATGAAACCGTGATCGCCACCCCGACCGAGACACCGGACGACACCCGCCAGCCGGACGAGACGGCCCCCGCCCGCCGCGGCCCGTTCCGACCCGGCGACCGAGTGCAGCTGACCGACCCCAAGGGTCGGATGCATACGATCGCGCTCGAACCGGGCATGTCGTTCCATACCCACCGGGGCATCCTGGACCACGACGCGCTGATCGGCCGGCCCGAGGGCAGCGTCGTCACGTCCAGCGGCGGCACGGCCTACCTGGCGCTGCGGCCGCTGCTGTCCGACTACGTGCTCTCGATGCCCCGCGGGGCCCAGGTGATCTACCCGAAGGACGCGGCGCAGATCGTCGCGATGGGCGACATCTTCCCCGGTGCGAAGGTCCTGGAGGCCGGCGCCGGCTCCGGCGCCCTGTCCTGTTCACTGCTGCGGGCGGTGGGCAGCGCGGGGGACCTGCACTCGTACGAGGTCCGCGCCGACTTCGCCGCCGTCGCCCGCCGCAACGTCGAAGCGTTCTTCGGCGGGCCACACCCGGCGTGGACGCTGCGGGTCGGTGACGTGGCCAGCTGCACCGAGACCGGTTTCGACCGGATCATCCTCGACATGCTGACCCCGTGGGAGGCGCTCGAGCTGGTCGAGAGGGCGCTCGTGCCGGGCGGGGTGTTCATCGGCTACGTCGCGACCACCCCGCAGCTCTCCGAGCTGGTCGAGGCCCTGCGCGAGCGCGGCGGATTCACCGAACCGCGGGCCTGGGAGTCGCTGGTGCGGGACTGGCACGTCGACGGCCTCGCAGTGCGGCCCGACCACCGGATGATCGCCCACACCGCGTTCCTCGTCTCCGCGCGCAAGCTCGCGCCCGGCGTCACCGCGCCGCCGCGGCGGCGCAAGCCCAGCAAAGGCGCGCAGGCGTACGCCGTACGCAAGAAGGCGCCGGCGCCGGAGGCGGCCCCGTCGGAGCCGGGTCAGGGGCGGGCATGAACCGGTCCTCGTTCGGCGGTGGCTCGGGAGACCTGCCCGCCGTCTTTCCGGACTGGTCGCCCTACCGCGACCTCGACTCGGCGGCCCGGGCCTACCTGCGCGACCCCGACGTGGCCCTGGAGGCGCTGGGCGGGGTGCTGCGCGGCGCCACCGTGGTGTGCTTCACGTTGGAACGCTTCGTCAACGAGGTCAACGGTGTCTGGCAGGAGGTCGTGGTCTGCGACGGGAGCCGGCTGATCCTGTGGCACGGCGAGGACGTCCCGCCCGGCGACGGGCCGGCCGGGGCGATGACCTCGTCCCTGCGGGTCGTGCCGCTGTCCACGGTCACCGAGGTGGGCTGCCGGCGGCGCCTGAGCCGGTCGGGCAGCAGCCAGGCCCGGGTCGACAGCGTCGACGTCTACCTGCTGCTCACCTCGATGGACGAGGCCGGGATCGGTGAGGAGCACCACACCCCGCGCCACGACGCGCTGCGTTTCGGCAAGACCCTCGACGACGGCGGCGCCGGCCAGATCTCGCGTCTGGAGGAGTTCGCCCGGCTCCTCGCCTCGATGGTCGGGCGTCCCACCATCTAGCGACCCCGCCGGCCCGACCGACTGGCCCAACGGCGTGGCCGAGGGGTTAGTCGGCGTCGGGTCCGGCCACCTCGACGTCGTCGTGTCGCACCACGTGGATGCACGAGCCCGGGCACTCCCTGGCCGAGTCGATCACCTCGAGCCGCAGGTGGGCGGGCACGTCTGTCCTGCTCCCGGGCGCCAGCTGCAGCTCGCCGGACCCGTCCTTGACGTAGGCGAGGCCGTCGACGTCGAACTCGAAGACCTCCGGCGCGTACTGCACGCAGAGGCCGTCGCCGGTGCACAGGTCCTGGTCCACCCAGACCTGTAGCTGGTCGGTTCCGGTCTCGACCGCCACGGTGCCCTCCTCGCCGACGCACGGCCCTCAGCCGACGGTACCCCGGCGGCGGAACCGAACAAACGCCACGATCAAGACTCGGTGACGAGGGTGTTGCCTGGGTCCTAATCGTCGGCGGAGCAGTTAGTGTTAAAGCCAGTACGTTCAGAGCCCCCGGGGAGGTGGGACGTGGCACGCAGCGACGACGCGGATGCGCGCGCCGCACGGTGGGAGAAGGAGACCCACGATCTCTCCACCCAGGTCGCGTTCCTTCAAGAGGAACTCGCACTGGTGCGGCGCAGGCTCACCGAGAGCCCCCGACACGTCCGTCAGCTCGAGGACCGGCTAGCGGCAACGCAGGCGCAGCTGGCGAGAGTGACCGAAAACAACGAGCGGCTCGTGGGCACCCTCAAGGAGGCCCGGGCCCAGATCGTCACGCTCAAGGAAGAGATCGACCGCCTGGCGCAGCCGCCGAGCGGGTACGGCGTCTTCCTGACCCGGCACGACGACGGATCGGTCGACGTGTTCACCGGCGGTCGCAAGCTGCGGGTGGCCGTCTCGCCGTCGATCGAGGTCGACGAGCTGCGCCGCGGCCAGGAGGTTCTGCTCAACGACGCGCTCAACGTCGTCGACGCGTTCGGGTACGAGCGGGCCGGCGAGGTCGTGATGCTCAAGGAGGTCCTCGACGACCCCGCCGGTGGTGTGGGCGACCGGGCGCTGGTCATCTCGCACGCCGACGAGGAGCGCATCGTCCATCTCGCCGAGACGCTGATCGGCGCGCCGCTGCGCTCCGGCGACTCGCTGATGATCGAGCCACGCTCCGCGTACGCCTACGAGCGGATCCCCAAGAGCGAGGTGGAGGAGCTCGTCCTCGAGGAGGTTCCCGACGTCGGCTACGACGACATCGGTGGCCTGCAC
>DATDJX010000139.1:0-5159 GCA_036520275.1 Asanoa sp. | reverse complement strand
GACGGGAACGCGGCCCGGCGCACGACCCTGGTCGTGCTCTGCCTGGTGGGCCTGTTCTACCTGCTGCCGACGCTGTACGGCGCGCTGGGCCGGGTCTACACGCCGCAGCTGTTGATGACGGGTCGCACGGACGCCGTCGTGGTGCTGCTGCCCGGGGCGGCACTGGGCGACGGCGCGGTCGGCCAGCTGCTGGCCGCGCTGGTGGCGGCGGGTGCGTTCGCGGCATTCCTGTCGAGCTCGTCCGGCCTGCTGACCAGCGTCGCCGGGGTCATCTCCACCGACGTCATCGGCCGCGGCTCGGTGCGCGACTTCCGCGTGGCCACCATCGGGGCCGGCGTGGTGCCGGTCGTGCTCGCGCTGAACGTCGCCAGCCTCGACGTGTCGCATGTGGTCGGGCTGGCGTTCGCGGTGGCCGCGTCGAGCTTCTGCCCGCTGCTCGTGCTGGGCATCTGGTGGCGTGGCCTGACCGCGCTCGGCGCGGCGGCGGGCGTGGTCGTGGGCGGCGGCGCGGCGGCGGGCGCCGTGCTGATGACCGTGATGGGACCGCCGCTGGCCGGATGGCCGGCGACCCTGGTCGCCCAGCCCGCGGCGTGGACGGTGCCGCTCGCGTTCGCGGTGATGGTGGCCGTGTCACTGACCAGCCGGCGTCGGATCCCGTCCGACGTGGGCGCCACCATGCTGCGCCTGCACGCCCCCGAGTCGGTGCGCCTCTAGCAGACTTCGCCGACCTGCGGAGGCTCGCGCGGCCGGGCAACCACTACCGTCGAGGGGGTGACCATCGACGAGCCTCCCGCCCTGGCCCTGCGTGGCCTCGCCAAGAGCTTCGACCGCAAGGTGGCCGTCGGCGGGGTGGACCTCGACGTCCCGGCCGGCTCGTTCTACGGCCTCCTGGGCCCGAACGGCGCCGGCAAGACGACCACGCTGTCCATGGCCGTCGGCCTGCTGCGCCCCGACGCGGGCCGGGCGTGGGTGCTCGGCCACGAGGTGTGGACCGACCCGGTCGAGGCCAAGCGCCTGTTGGGCGTGCTGCCCGACGGCGGACGGCTGTTCGACCGGCTGAGCGGCGCCGAGCTGCTCGCATACCACGGGCTGCTGCGCGGCATGGACCCCGACGTCGTCGACCAGCGCGCCCGGGAGCTGCTCGACGTGCTCGCGCTCGCCGACGCCGGCCGCACCCTCGTCGTCGACTACTCCGCGGGCATGAAGAAGAAGATCGGCCTGGCGTGCGCGCTGCTGCACGGGCCGCGGCTGCTGGTGCTCGACGAGCCGTTCGAGGCGGTCGACCCGGTGGCGGCCGCGCTGATCCGCGACATCCTGCATCGCTACGTGCTCGGCGGCGGCACGGTCATCTTCTCCAGCCACGTGATGGAGGTCGTGGAGCGGCTCTGCACCCACGTCGCGATCCTCGCCCAGGGCACGATCAAGCGGGTGGGCACGCTCGACGGGGTGCGTCACGGCAGGTCCCTCGAAGACGTCTTCGTCGAGGTCGTCGGCGGCCGCACGTCGACCGGTGAGGAACTGGCGTGGCTGTGACCGCGACCACCGCCGCGGCGGCCGCCACCCGGCGGGTCTCCGCCCGCGACTTCGTCCGGCTGAAGCTTCGCGTGACCGCCAACGCCTTCCGGGGCCAGGGCTGGCGGATCGCGCTGTTCGTGCTGGGCCTGTTCTTCGGCCTGTGGTTCGCGGTCGGCGGGTTCCTCCTGTTCGCCGCGCCTGGGCTCGCCGACAGCCGCGACGCCGCGGCGTTGGTGGCCAGCCTCGGCGGCGCCGCCCTCGTCATGGGTTGGCTGCTCGTCCCGCTGGTGTTCTTCGGTGTCGACGAGACGCTCGACCCCGCGCGCTTCGCGCTGCTACCGCTGGGCCGCCGAACCGTCGTCACCGGTATGTTCGCGGCCGCCCTGGTCGGCGTGCCGGCGCTCGCGCTCCTGCTCGCCACGAGTGGCCTCGTGCTCTCCGCGGCGATGCTCGGCGGCGCCGCGTCCGCGGTGGTGACGGCGGTGGGCGTGGTTCTCGGCCTCTTCGTCTGTGTCGCCGCCAGCCGCGCGGTGACGAGCGCGTTCGCGACCATGCTGCGCTCCCGCCGGATGCGCGACCTCGCGGCCGTGTTCCTCGCGGTGTGCGCCGCGGCGCTGGGCCCGGTGCAGATCCTGGCGATCAACACGATGGAGAACGCCGACTGGGAGCGGTTCACCGGCGTGGCGGAGGTGCTGGGCTGGACGCCGCTCGCCGCGCCGTACTCCATGGGCTTCGACGCGGCGGCGGGCCGCTGGTGGGCGGTACCGGTCAAGCTGTTGATCGGGCTCGCGACGGTGCTGGTCCTGCTGTGGTGGTGGTCGCGGTCGCTCGAGTCGGCGATGGTCGGCGCGGCCACCGCGAGCCGGGGCCGCGGGCCGGCGCGGACCGCGGCCGGAGGCGAGGGCGCCGTGGCCCAACTGTTCCCGCCGGCCCTGCGGCGGCTGCCGCGCACCCGCGCCGGCGCGATCGTGGCGCGCGAGGCGCGATACTGGTGGCGCGACACCCGCCGCCGGGCCAGCCTCATCTCCGTCGGTGTGGTCGGCGTCTTCGTGCCGGTGGTGGTCAACCTCGGCACGCAGGGCTTCCGGTTCGGCAGCGCCGGCCAGTCACCGACCCGGCTCGCGCTGTCCATGGTGTTCGTCGGCGCCCTCACCGCGTTGTCGCTGGTGAACCAGTTCGGCTACGACGGCAGCGCGTACGCGGCCAACGTCGTCGCCGGCGTACCGGGCCGCACGGAGCTGGCCGCGCGCGCGGCCGGCTTCTCGCTCTACACGGTGCCGCTGCTCGGCGCGATCTCCGTGCTCATCGCCCTGCTCGTGCAGCAGCCGGGATGGATCGCCGTCGCGGCCGGGGCGCTCTTCGCCGGATACGGCTGCGGCCTCGCCGTCACCGTGGTCACGTCGGTGCTCGGCGCGTACGCGTTGCCGGAGACCGCCAACCCGTTCGCGATGAACACCGGTTCCTCGATGGCGAAGGGGCTGCTGAGCTTCGCCTCGCTGATCGCGACCGCCGTGCTCGCGATCCCGGCGGTGGTGGCCGCCGCCCTGCTACCCGGTGCGCTGCTGTGGCTGGTGCTGCCGGTCGGCCTCGCCTACGGCGCCGGCGCGGCTGCGCTCGGCACCCACATCGCCGGCGACGTGCTGGACCACCGCACGCCCGAGGTGTTGCAGCTAGTGACCCCGCGCCGCTGAGCCGTCGCGCCAGAATGGGGCGGTGAACCAGATCGAGCCCGGCGCGCAGATCCACACCACCGACCCGTTCGCGGCGCCGGAAGCCGAGCGGTCGCCCGTACGGCGGCTGCGGGGCCGGCTGGCCTCGGCGGTGACGCTGTGGAGCGCCCCGGGCCCGGCGGGTCTGACGGTGTCGTCGACGTTGGTGGCCGCCGGCGACCCGGCACGGCTGCTCGGGCTGATCGACGAGGAGTCCGACCTCTGGGAGGCGGCACGCGCGGCCGGCCGGTTCGCCGTGACACCGCTCGGGTCGGCGCACCGACAGCTCGCCGACCGGTTCGCCGGGCTGGCGCCCGCGCCCGGCGGCCTGTTCGCGGGGGAGGGCTGGACGCAGACGCCGTACGGTCCGGTGCCCGCCGACGCCTCCGCGTGGGCCGGCTGCCGGCTCGACGGCGGCCGGCCGTACGGGTGGACGCTGCTGGTCGAGGCCGTCATCGAGCGGGTCGAGATCCGCGGCGCGGACGAGCCGTTGGTCCATTACCGGGGACGGTACCGCTCCGCTTAACGGCGTGACGCACGTCACTGGGCGCAGCCAGCCTGCCGTTCGGCGCAGCCCCGCGCATCGACCACCAACACCGCTTCCGGCCGGCCGGCCGCCGTCCCTACCGTGCGCGCAACCACGCATCTCACGCCTCGCGAAGGTGGTGACCCGCATGAGTACGGAAGCGACCGATGTCCCGACCCCGACCAGTCCGGCCGAACGGTACCTCGCCGTACAGCGGTCGGAGGAGTTCGCCGTCCTGCGCAGGAAGTTGCGCGGGTTCGTGTTCCCGATGACCGCTGCGTTCTTCCTCTGGTACGCGCTCTACGTGATCCTCTCCGCGTACGCACGCGGCTTCATGAACATCAAGCTCATCGGCAACATCAACGTGGCCCTCGTCTTCGGGCTGCTCCAGTTCGTGTCCACATTCCTGATCGCGTGGCTCTACTCGCGCTATGCGTCCCGCAACCTCGACCCGGCCGCGGACCGGATCCGCGCCGAACTCGGGGAGGTGTCGCACGATGTCGGTCCTCGCGGCTGAGGCGAACGGGAGCAGCGCCCGCACGCTGACCATCGTCCTGTTCCTGATCTTCGTCGCCATCACGCTGGCCATCACGGTGTGGGCGAGCCGGCAGACCAAGACCGCCACCGACTTCTACGCCGGCGGCCGCTCGTTCTCCGGTTTCCAGAACGGCATGGCGATCGGCGGCGACTACATGTCGGCGGCGTCGTTCCTCGGCATCGCCGGCATCCTGGCGCTGTTCGGATACGACGGCTTCCTGTACTCGATCGGATTCCTGGTTG
The DNA here is from genome assembly GCA_036520275.1 of Asanoa sp. Lineage (GTDB taxonomy): Bacteria > Actinomycetota > Actinomycetes > Mycobacteriales > Micromonosporaceae > Asanoa. The sequence goes on along the minus strand of DATDJX010000139.1, from coordinate 629 downwards.
CGTGGCTCGTCGCGCTGCTGCTGGTGGCCGAGCTGCTGCGCAACTCGGGCCGCTACACGATGGCCGACGTGCTGGCCTTCCGGATGCGGCAGAAGCCGGTCCGCACGGCCGCGGCGGTCTCGACGATCACCGTGTCGATCTTCTACCTGCTAGCCCAGATGGTCGGCGCCGGCGCGCTCGTCGCGCTGCTGTTGGGCATCAAGCCGGGCACGACGTTCCTCGGCATGGACGCCGCCGCGGCGAAGGTCGCCACGATCATCCTGGTCGGCGCCCTGATGATCATCTATGTGACCGTCGGCGGCATGAAGGGCACCACGTACGTCCAGATTGTCAAGGCGTTCCTGCTGATGACCGGCGCGCTGGTCATGACGATCCTGGTGCTGTCGGCGTACAAGTTCAACCTCTCGGATCTGCTCGGCGACGCGGCGAAGGCGTCGGGCAAGGGCGACAAGTTCCTCGAACCGGGTCTGCGGTACGGCGTCGAGGTAGCGGGCAACGCGACCCAGACGTTCTACAACAAGATCGACCTGCTCTCGCTCGGCATCGCGCTGGTGCTCGGCACGGCGGGCCTCCCGCACATCCTGATCCGCTTCTACACCGTCCCGACAGCGCGGGCGGCCCGCAAGAGC
>DATDJX010000138.1:0-6979 GCA_036520275.1 Asanoa sp. | reverse complement strand
CACCACGCCAAGCACGTGGTCGGAGTCGTCGACCACGGGGACGCCGCTGACCTGCCGTTCCGCGAGGGTCTCCACGATCTCGCGGTACGGGGTGTCCGGCCCGACGACGGCGATATCGGTGCTCATCACATCGCGTACGCGAAACAGCTTCATGATGACCTCCCTAAGCATCGACGCTATGGCCGATCGCGCGCGTGGGTCAGGGCCTGCCGACCCGGAAACGTCAGGACCTTCGACCGCTCTCCGGCTATTGTCGCGCGCCGCCCGCGCTGGTCGCGTCCCGCTACGCCCTGGCTTTCCGCTTGGGGCGTTCGCGCTGCGAGGAAAGCGCCCGGACACGGGACGTTGGTCCCGCCGCGGTTGGAGCCGACCGCCTCTGTCCGCTCGGCCGCCGGGGCGGCACCGTGAGGACAGAGCGGGTCGGTAGAGGGAGGACGCCATGACCGCGATCCAGGCAGCCGGGCCCGGCGTCGTTGTCGCGGCGACGGCGGCGAGCTCTTGGGGAGCCCGATCAAGGTGATCAGGCGGATCGCTCGTAACCGTCCGGCCGCCTGACACAGCTATCCGACCCGCTTAGGAGGGAATCGCGATGACGCAACAGGACCAGACGTGGCAGGAGATCTCGGACCGGCTCGAGGCGCTGGGCCTCAAGCTGAAGCTGCATTTCGAGCAGTCCCGCGACGGTGACCTGGCCGGCACTATGCGCACCCTGCGGGAACGGGTGCAGGAGGCGTTCGACGCCACCAGCAGCGCCGTCGACGACGAGGCGGTGCGGGCCGACGTCCGCGAGGTCGGGCGGCTGCTCGCCGACGAGCTGGCGAGCACGCTCGACCGGATGGGCCGGGACGTGCGCGACACGCTCGGGCACCGGCACCGACCATGACCGCCGAGGCGAGCCGGACGCGGCGCCCGCCGGTCGCGGCGCGCCGGTTGGGATACGTGCTGGGCCTGGTGGCCAACACCGTCGTCCTGGTCCTCGTGCACGTCGCGCCGGGATGGCGGGCGGTGCCGTTCCTGACCGAGGACGCCGCCGGCATCGTCGCGCTGTTCACCGTGTCGGTCGTGGTCTCGATCGTCGTCGACGTGCTGTACCTGGCCTACGACGAGGCGTGGTTCGTGGCACTGGGCCAGCTCGTCACCACGGCGTTCGGGTTCGCGGTGCTGGTCCGCCTGTTCCAGGTGTTCCCGTTCGCCTTCGGGCCGGCGGCGGTGGACTGGGCGCTCGTCGTCCGGGTCGCGCTGATCCTGTCCATGGTTGGCACGACGATCGGCGCGCTGGTCCAGGTCGTCCGGCTGGTCCGGGCCGGCTATCGGCGCTCGTGACGGGTGTGGGTGACCCGGAACCACCCGTCGTCGAGGCGCGCCCGCAGCTGCGCCCTCGCGGGACCGGCCTGCCAGGCCAGGACGAGCTCGCCGCCGGGCCGGTCCGTGGCGGCGAAGGTGCCCCGGAAGGCCGGATGGGTCGTGCGGAGCCGGATCATCCGGCTCAGGCGGCGGACCACCGGACGGCGCAGTGCGGTCAGGACGGCGGCTTCGGTGTACGACCGGCGGTTGATCTCCCGGGCGTCGCCCGTGACTCCGACCGCGTTCCGCCCGGCCAGCAGGCCGACGTAGTACACGTGCGGGATCCCCGGCACGAACAGGTGCAGCAGCCGGGCCAGCAGGTAGCGCCGGTCGTCCCGGCCGAGCGCGTCGTAGGCGGTGCAACTGACCTGGTACGCGGACCCGTCGGGGGTGGTGCTCACCCGGCTGGTCCCTGCGCTGTTGCGCGAGATCGTCTCGACGAGGGCGTCGATCTGGCCGGCGGCGAGCAGTCCGGCGGCGTCGACGAGCCCGATCCCGTCGTGGGTGTCGAGTACGGTGACGGTGTTGGGCGGCCGCACCCCCAGCCATTCTCGCAGCGGACCGCCGTCCCCCGTGGACACTGCGCGCAGGATCGCCGGCGCGAGCGTGAAGTCGTAGACGTGGTCGACGATGGCGGCGGCAGCGGCTTCACGTCGGCTGGGTGCGTGGACCTCCGCGAGCACGGAGAGGCCGAGGCCCCGCGCCTGGGCGGTGACATCCGCGACGAAGGCGAGCGTGTCGGGCGTGAGGAAGCACGAGGTTCCCTTCGTCTTCACCGCGTAGCCGACCGCGTCGAGCCGGACCGTCGCGACACCGTTGTCCGCGAGCCGCCGCAGCACGGCGAGCAGGTGGGCCCGCACCGCGGGGTTGCGGGCGTCGAGGTCGATCTGATGGGGTGTGAAGGTGGTCCACACCAGACGCCGACGGCCGCCGAGGACGACGGGCGTGAAGGGGAGGCCCGGTCGCGGCCGGGTGATCCGGACCAGGTCCGCCTCCCGCGCGCCGGCCGGGAAGACCGCGTCGAAGGTGAGGAACATGCCCGAGGACGGCGAGTGGTCGCCGAGCGCGACGACGTCCCGGAAGGCGGGGGAGCGGTCGGACAGGTGGTTGACGATCACGTCCGCGGTCACGTCGAAGGCCCGGGCAAGCCGGCGGATGTCGTCCCAGCCGCCCAGCCGCGGATCGACCGACAGGTGGTCCTCGGGATCGAAGCCGGCGTCCGCGCCGTCGTAGGGCACGTAGAACGGCAGGACGTGCACGCCGCCGAAGACGCCGGCGAGCGGCCCGTCGAGCAAGCGCTCCAGCGCCGCCAGCGAGCCGCCGAACCGGTCGGCGTACGCGATGAGCGCGACCCCGGTATCCATCCGCCGCTAGCGGAACGGGGCGAGGAACTCGGCGGCGGCCGGTAGCGCGACGCGCGGGTCGCCGCGCAGCCGGCACTCCAGCGTGAGCCATCCGTCGTACCCGATCTCGCGCAGCGCCCCGAAAGCCGCGGCGAAGTCGAGGTGACCGGTGCCCGGTTGCAGCCGGTTGGAGTCGTCGACGTGCACGTGCGCGATCCAGCCACCGGCGCCGCGGATCGCGGCGGCGAGGTCGTCCTCCTCGATGTTCATGTGGAAGAGGTCGGCGCAGACCCGCACCGAGTCGAACCCGAGGCGGCGCACCTCGGTCGCGAGGTCGACGGCCTGCTCGAGGCGGTTGACCATGTAGTCCTCGTACCGGTTGATCGGCTCGACGGCGAGCCACACGCCTTCGCGGGCCGCGTGCTCGCCGAGCTCGACCAACGCCTCGAGGAGGACCCGGCGGTCGTCGTCGGCGCCACGCGGCGGCAGGAACGGCGGCAGGCGCAGGCTGAACATGCCCCAGCTCGCCGGGGTGAGCACGCCGTCGCCGCCGAGCTCGGCGATGACGCTGAGCTGCGACCGGAGCTGCGCGATCGCGTCGCGCCGGCGGTCGGCGTCGAAGTCGCCGATGAAGTGGTCGGTTTCCGGGCAGACGGTCCGCGCGACGATGCCCGTACGGAGGGCGGCGCGCAGCTCCGGCAACCGCGCGGCGAACTGGCCGTCGCCGCGGGCCCGCAGCTCGATGCCGTCGTAGCCGGCGTCTCGCGCGAATGCGAACCTCTCCGCGAGGTCCCTGCCCGGAAGCAGCTGCTCCTGGCAAGCCAGCCTCATGCTCATGCGACCCCCTCGCGGTGGGACGATACCCGCGAGCCTAGTGCGCGAAGGAGGGGGCGCGATGCCCCGTACCCTGGTCCTCAACGGTCCCCGTGACCTCGAGCTGGCCGAGCAACCGTCGCGCCCGCTGCGTGCCGGCGAGGTCCGGCTCCGGTCCCGGCTGAGCGGCATCAGCCACGGCACCGAGCTCAGCCTGTACCGCGGCACGTCGGCCTTCACCGACAAGGTGTTCGACCGGGGCCTGCGGGCCTTCGTCGCGCCACCGGCGGGTCGGGCATCGGCGTATCCGGTCACGCTCGGCTACGAGATGGTCAGCGAGGTCGTGGAGGTGGGCCCGGACGTGACCGAAATGCGGGTCGGCGACCTCGTCCACACCGGCACGCCGCACCAGGAGGAGACCGTCCTCGACGTCGCGAGCTCCCTGCAGGCGACGTACCCGATCGTGGTGCTGCCCAGCCCCGACCGCATCGAGCGGGCGGTGTTCATCAGCCTCGCCGCCGTCGCGCTCCAGGCGGTCCACGATGCGGAGATCAAGCTCGGCGACGCGGTCAGCGTCCACGGCCTCGGCGCGATCGGCCTCCTCACGGTGCAGATGTGCCGGCTGGACGGCATTCAGAAGGTGTTCGGTGTGGATCCGGACCCCCGGCGCCGGAAACTCGCCACCGGCCTCGGCGCGACGCACGTGCTGGATGCGGCCGCAGACGAGCCGATCGGGCTCGCCATCCGCGACCTCAACGACGGCGACGGTGTCGACGTCGCCATCGACCTGTCCGGTTCGGACCGGGGCCTGCAGGGTGCGCTGGCGGCGGCGGGGCTGGGCGCGAACGTCGTCGCGGCCGGCTTCTACCAGGGCGGCGCCGGCAACCTGCGGCTCGGCGAGGAGTTCCACCACAACCGGCTCTCGGTGATCGCCTCGATCGGCGCCTGGGGCGCGCCGGACCGCCATGCTCCACTGTGGAACCGCAGGCGAGTGATGGCGACCGCCATGCGGCTGCTGTACGCCGACCAGGTGTCCGTCGCCGGCCTGCTCGACCGCCGGTTCCCCTTCGACCACGCTCCGGAGGCCTACCGCTTGCTGGACGAAGAACCGCAGGCGGCGGTCAAGGTCGCGCTCGACTACGGCGGCGCCGAATGACGGACCAACCGGTCGGGGTCGGCTTGGTCGGGTACGGCATGTCCGGCTCCTCGCTGCACGCGCCGTTGATCACCGCCGAGCCGGGTCTGCGGCTGCGGGCGGTGGTGTCGGGACACCCGGACCGGGTCCGGCGTGACCTGACCGTACCTGTGCTACCGACGGTGGCCGACCTGCTGGCCGATCCGTCGATCGGCCTCGTGGTGGTCGCGGTGCCGAACGAGGCGCACCGCGACGTCGCGGGTGCCGCGCTGTCGGCGGGGCGCCACGTCGTGGTGGACAAACCGTTCGCGGTGACCACCGGCGAGGCCGACCAGCTCATCTCCCTCGCCACGGCCCACCGGCGGTTGATCGGCGTCTTCCACCAGCGCCGGTGGGACTCCGACTACCTCACCGTGCGCCGCTGCGTGGCACGCGGGCTGCTCGGCACGGTCAACACCTACGTCGCACGCTACGATCGCCACCGTCCGTTGGTGGCCGCGCAGTGGCGGGAGCAGGCCCGTCCCGGGGCTGGCGTCCTCTACGACCTCGGCGCACACCTGATCGACCAGGCGGTGCACCTGTTCGGCCGGCCCGACACCGTCACCGCGGACGTGCGGGCGCAACGCCGGGATGCCCCCGTCGACGACTATTTCCACGTCGTCCTCGGGTACGGGCCGCTGCGCGTGATCCTGCACGCCGGCTCACTGGTTCCCGCGCCCGGACCCCGGTTCGAGGTGCACGGCGACACGGGATCCTACGTCTCGCACGGCGTCGACGGCCAGATCGCCGCCCTGCTGGCCGGCAAGCGGCCCGGCGACCGCGGCTGGGGCATCGAGCCGCCGGAGCGGTACGGCACGCTGACCACCCTCGCGGGCGCGACGCCGACCACCGACCGCGTCGCCCCCGTCGCGGGCGCATATGACTCGTTCTACCGCCGCATGGTCGCCGCGGTCCGGGGCCGTGGCGCCGTGCCGGTCACCGCCGAGGAGGGCCGCGAGACGGTGCGGCTCATCGAGCGCGCGCTCGTGAGCAGCGCCGAACAGCGGACCGTCCCGGCGCGCTGACCTCGGCCCGCCACCGTCGGCCGGTGGTCCGTCGCCCGCGCAATCGCGCGCGCGCTCGAGCCCGACGGGAGGGCGACAGCGCGTCCGTCTGGCGGTCGGACGTTCGGATAGCGTCCAGCGCCAAGCGACGTACCCGGACGGGTCCAGCAACCCTGCCGGTGCGAGGGCCTACGGTCGGGGTGTGGGGAGCTCCCCCCGTCATACCCGGGATTGGAGGCGGTGGCCATGACACATACGACGGCGCCCGCCGAAGAACCGGGCGCCGGCCCGTGCCGGAAAGCGCGAACGGAGGACACGACGATGAAGGCCATCAACCGGTGGAGCGTCGAGGTGATGGTCGGCGAGTGCGACGGCCGCACCTATGCCGAGGCGGCCCTGCACGACGACATCGGTAACAGGTTGCTCGGTGTCGGGCGGGCGAACGTCGCCCGCGACGAGCCCGACGTGCCGGAGATCGGCGACGAGATCGCGGTCGGGAGGGCCTTGGTCGATCTCGGGCGCCGGCTGCTCGACACCGCCGGCGAGGACATCGCCTCGCTGACGCACGAGCCGGTCCGTTTGTCGGCTTAGGACGAGGGGGAGCCAGCCATCGCTCGGATCACCGTCGACCATTTCCCCGAGGACGCGTTCAGTGTCCGCGCGCGTGACCACCGGCTGGTCGTCGACCAGCCGTCGCCGGTGGAACTCTTCGTCAGCAGCCTGGCCGCGTGCGCGGGCTCCCACGCGCGTCGGGCCCTTGTCGAGCACGGGTTTACCGCGGGCGCCGTGCGGGTGTAGTGCGACTGGACCAGGCGGGCCGCCACCCCGGCGAGCGTGAGCAGCGTGCGGTTGCGGATCATCCCGCCGGGCGCCCTGACGAGCCTCGAGAAGGAGCTGCTCGCCGCGGTCTACCAGTGCACGGTCGTGAGCTCGCTGCGGGTTCCGCTATGCCCCGCGGCCGAGGTCACGGCTGCCAGCGATCCGGACCCGGTCGGCGCGTCCTCATGACGGTGCACATCAGCCGCGAGGCCCGGCCGGCCGGCGCGAATGCCGCCGACGAGGTGCGGCGTCTGCGTCGTTCGAGATGGACCGACGCCATCACGTCGAATGGCCGTGTCGCAGCGGTGCCGGGTCTGGGATCGCCGCGAGCCTGTTCACAACGGTGCCTGCGGTCTGCACAGGTCCTGCTGTCCCGTGCGCACGGATCGCCACCTCATGCCTCGACCGTCGTGCGCGCGCCTCCCGGCGGATCGGGACCAACGTCCCGCCCCGCCGGCGCGTTGGGCCCGAGGTCGGCGGCG
>DATDJX010000137.1:0-2615 GCA_036520275.1 Asanoa sp. | reverse complement strand
ACGAGCGCAGCGTGTTCGGGCTGACGCCGAGCATGGCCGCAGCGGCGTTGGTGCGGATGCAACCCATGCGCGATGTATCGAGCGTTGGCGAGGTTTGCGCAACGATGGCAAGGAAATCTGCATTACGGTTGGCCGATGCGCCGCCCCATCCTCGTCTGCACGCTCGCGATCGCAGCGGTGCTCCCGGCGCCGGCGCACGCGACACTCGTCTACAGCAAGAACCCGATCCACTCGAGCGTCTGGGTCGCCGCCGACGACGGCTCCGGGGCGCGGCGACTCGCCTCGGGCTCGGCGCCGCGGATCTCGCCAGACGGGCTCACCGTCGCCTTCAGCGTCGTCGGCGACCAGCGCAACTACCGACCCGACCTCATGCTCGTCCCCGCCGACGGGAGCGCCCCGCCGCGGGTGCTCAGCAAGGCCTGGCGTGACGTCTTCACCTTCGCGTGGTCGCCCGACTCGAAGACGATCGCCACGGTCGTCGGACCCGAGATCGGGACCAAGCGCCTGGTGGTCATCGACGTCGCGACCGGCGCCCAGCGGACGGTCGCGCGCGGGGAGTTCGCGGGCGTGAGCTTCTCGCCCGCCGGCGATCAGATCGTCTACAGCCGCGCACCCCAGACCGACCGCTACCCGCCGCGCAGCGACGTCTACCGCGCGGCGCTGGCCGGCGGCGCGCCGGTGCGCCTCACCCGCGACCGGCGCTCGCTCAGCCCGCTGTGGGGAGCGACCGGCAAGGTGGTCTTCGTCAAGCTCGTCGACGCCAAGCGACGCAAGTACGCGCCGAAGAACGAGCTGTACCTGATGGGGGTCGACGGGACCGGGGTGCGTCGCCTGACCACGACGCGAGTCGGCCAGCTGCTGCAGGGGCTGACGCCGACCGAGTGGTCAGCCGACGGCACGCGACTGCTGGCCGAGTTCGGCGGCCAGGACACGAGCTACGCCGAGACCGTCAACCCGGCGACCGGCGCGCACCGCCCCGTCGTAAGGCCCGCCGAGGATGGCTTCGTCGGCACCGACCTGACCGCCGACGGCTCGACGATCCTCGGCGCGACCGGCGGCTACGAGCCGCAGACGAAGCACGACGTGGTCGCCATCCCGTACGCGGGCGGCAGGATGACGGTGCTCGCGCGCAACGCGCTCGAGCCCGACTGGAACCGCTGAGCGAGGAGCCTTACTCGCGTCCGTCGGCCAGGACGATCAGCGCCGCCTTCGGCGGGCCGCACGGTGAGATGCGCGCCCAGAAGCGGATGCCGAACTCCTTCGCCGGCCGCAGCACGACGTGGTGGGTCTCGCCGTTGCCGCGCGCGGCGTGGACGATCAGGTTGATGAGCGAGTCCGGGCCGGAGATCTCGATGTCCGCCGGCACGAGGAGGTCCCCGACGTGGGCGTTGACCACGTCGGTCTCCTTGGTCATCAACAGCTCCTCGGCGAGCCGGCTGACGCCGCAGACCGACAGCTGGCCGTCGACGAGCAGGAACGGGTCGTGGGGGCTCGGTGCGCCGTCGGGCGGCGCGGAGACCAAGAGGCCCAGGCCGCAGCGCGTGCACACGCGCGATGCGGGCTGGATGTCCGCCTGCAGAGGCGGACGGCCGCAATGGCCGCAGAACTGTACGTCGGGACGGGGGCGGTCCGCGTAGCCCGGGAGGGCGACCAGACGGGGGCGATCGATCACGAGGCTCTCACCTGACGGCTGTTGTCCGGCTGTTCGATGTCATGGTCGTCAGCCGGAGCGGCCACCCCCCGCGGCCGGCCGTCGAGAACTTCCAGCACGACACGGTGCGCCTCGCCCGCGGAATCGGGCAGGATGCGCGCCGTCGTGCGCGCCGCGTCGGCACGACCGCCGCGGCGATAGAGGGCCATCGGCAGGGCGCCGCTGGCCGAACGGACCCGATAGGCCCAGCGTGCGACGTCGTCGTCGGAGGCGTGCGCACCCGCGATGACCACGACCTGCGGCGCGAACGCGCCGAGGACCTCGGTCAGGCCTGCCACACCGGTGATGGGCAGGACGAGCACGCGCGCGCCCGAGCGCACGGCGAACAGCTGAAGGGCCTTCAGGGAAAGGGCATCCGGGTCGAGGTCGTCGCGCGTTGCGTCGCCGACCAGGATCGCGGCGGGCCGACTCGGCGGCGGCGCCATCCGCTGTGCGCGCTGCAGCCAGTCCGTCGCCCAGCGGGCCGCGAAGGCCCAGGGCGCGGAGTCGAAGCCGTGGCGCTCGCCGATCTCGTTGATCGACGGAAGCAGCACCTCCTGGACGCTGCGCTCCACTGAGCGCAGGGCCAGGGCGGCCTCCATGGCGGCGTCGGCGCGATCCAGCTCGAAGGCCTGGAGCGCCCCGACGAGAGTGCTGGTGTCCGAGCTCAGCGACTCGCGGGCACGCGAGATTGCAGACGAGATCGACAGTCCCTCCTGCAGGGCGTCGCGCAGCGCAGCGACCTCCCCGTGCGTATACAGCCGGTGCTTGCCGGCCGTCCGCTGCGGCTTGGGATAGCCGAATCGGCGCTCCCACGCGCGCAACGTGTTGGGACTCACGTTGAGTACGGAGGCAGCCTCGGATGTCTTGAGCGTGCGCACGCCGGCGTCCATCGCATCAGTCTGACGCATACCTGTCTGCGGGC
>DATDJX010000136.1:0-20064 GCA_036520275.1 Asanoa sp. | reverse complement strand
GGCGATCGGGGATGTGATGGAACTCAACGAGAACGCGCAGGTCGATACGAGCCAGGTGGAAGACCGGCGCGGCTCAGGCGGTGGCATCGGCGGTCGCGGGATCCCGATTCCGATCCCGGCCGGCCGGGGCGGGATCGTGGGCATCATCATCGCGGTGTTGGTCGCGCTGGTCGGCGGCGGCCTGGGCATCAACGCGGCGACCAACGACGACGGCGGCGGCACGGCGAGCGACAATACGCAGCTGGAGCAGAAATGCAACGCGGCCGACAAGCTCGACCAGCTCGACTGCCGCAACACCCTCTACGTCAACTCGATCCAGGCGTGGTGGCAGACCGAGCTGCCGCAGGCGTACGGCAAGCAGTACCAACCGGCCGACACGGTCTTCTTCGCGCAGCAGACCAGCACCGGCTGCGGCGCCGCGGACTCGGGCGTCGGGCCGTTCTACTGCTCCGAGGACGCCCGCGTCTACATCGACCTGACCTTCTACGATCAGCTCGCCGACCAGTTGGGCGCGCCGGGCGAGTTCGCGCAGCCGTACGTGCTGGCCCACGAATACGGCCACCACGTGCAGGACCTGCTCGGAACACTGGCTCAGATGCACCGGCAGCAGGAGCGCGATCCGTCCAACGCCAACGCGCTGTCGGTGCGGCTGGAGCTGCAGGCCGACTGCTTCGCCGGCGCGTGGGCGAAGAACGCCACGGGCACGGCCGACGCGAGGGGCCAGAAGATCTTCAAGAGCATCACCGACCAGGACATCCAGCAGGGCCTGGACACGGCCGCGGCGATCGGCGACGACACGCTGCAGAAGAAGGCCGGCCAGCGGGTCAACCCGGACGGGTTCACGCACGGCACGTCCGCCCAGCGCCAGCAGTGGTTCCGCACCGGCTACGAGACCGGCGACCCCAGGAAGTGCGACACGTTCGGCTCGTAGACCGACCGACGGGCGTGGGCACGGGCTCGCCGTACCCACGCCTTTTGCCTGTTATGCGAACTTGCCAAGCCGAACTGCGCCGCCGGGCGTACCGCGGCATGCGCCGCCGGACGGACGCCGGGAGCCGATCCACGGCACACGATCGATGGGTACGGCGGGTAGCCCACCTGCCGCCCGACGAAGAGGAGAATCGTGATGTCGGCATCTCTCGTCGCCCTGTCCGCCCATCCGGGCTGGGGCGGTCCGGGTCCGTGGAACTCCGGCGGACCGGGCTGGTGGATCGTGTTCCCGATCCTGTTCTGGCTGCTCGTGGCGTCGGCAGTCGGCTACCTCATCTACCGCGGGTCACCCGGGCGCACCGCCAGGTCGGCGGCGGAACGCACACTTGCACAGCGGTACGCCTCCGGTGACATCACCGCCGAGGAGCTCGACGAGCGCCGGGCGGTCCTGCGCCGGCGGCGGCGCTGACTACTTCAGCACGGGGTCGCCACAGACCCGCCAGCTGCCGCGGTCGTCGACCACCCGCATGGCGTAGGACGTCGGATTGCCGCCCGGGTCGGCGAGGGTCGCCGTGACCGTCACGGCGCCGTCGCCGCCCGGGTCCACCTTGTCGATCCGCCAGGTGTGCACCGCCGGGCGGCCTCCGATGCCGGCGACGAAGTCGTCGCGCTCGAGCCGGGCGCGGGTGTCGTTGCAGAGCTGGTCGTACGCGCCCACGATGTTGCCAGCGGCGAGCCGGCCGAGGAACGACTCGGCGGCGATGCGGGCGGCCTTCGGCGGCGCCTGGTGGGCCCGGAAGATACCCGTGACAGCGAGGGCGCCGAGGAACAACAGCAGCACCAGCAGGCCGGCCCGGACCTGCGGGCGGCGGGCCGCTTCCCGACGGGCGGTTCGACGGGGCGCCGAGGTGAGCGTCACAGCGGGAGGGTAGCCAGGGCGGTCAGTCCGCGCCATCCCCCGGCTCCTTGATCAGGATCTCGACGGCACGGGCGGCCTCGACCGCCGCTTGCAGGGTCGCGTGCCGCGGCTCGCCGACCGCCAGCAGCCGCCCGGCCCGGATCGCTGCGAGCGGGGCGAGCCGGCGGTCCTCGAGGACGGCGTCGACGGTACGGCGGTCGCCGCCGCAGACCAGCGCGGCCAGCCGGCCAGCCTCGGGTAGCAGCACGCGGGCGGCCACGTCGGCGGCGTCGCGTTCGGCGGCCCGCGCCTGGTTGGCCCGACGCCGGGCGAAGCGCCGCTGCGACCAGCCGCCCGCAGCCGTCCGGCCCTGAACGTAATGGCTGTCCACCTTGGACGCCGTGAGCGTCGCCCCGTCGGCCACGCCGACCGCGACGGCACCCTTGCGGGCCAGGATCAGCCCCAGGCGACGGGTCGCCATGGCGCCGGCGACGAGGTCGGCGAGGTCGCCGGCAACCGGCGCGCCGGGCGGGCCGTGCAGCTGCGCGGTCGCGCCGTCGAACGCCACCAGCTCCACCCCGTACGCCGCAGGCCGCTGCACGAAGTCGCCGTGCCGGTCGCGGAAGCCCTCGACCCAGCGGGGCACGCGCTCCGGGGCGACGGCGACCCACCGGCCGCCGCCGGCGGCCGGCCGGGTCGACATGGTTGGACAGTACGGGGTGATGGCACGATCGTCGGCATGTCCCCGCCGCTCGCGAACGAGGTGCTCGCCCGCCTGACGGAGACGTACGGTGCGGCACGAGATCCGTCCCGCGCGCGGGCGATGGCTGCGTACATGCGCGACCGGTTCCCGTTCCTGGGCATCGCCGCGCCGGCGCAGAAGGTGCTCGCACACACCGTGACGGCCGGGCTGCCGGCACCCGGCGACGACGACCTGCGCGCGGTGGCGCTGGGCTGCTGGGCACTGCCCGAGCGCGAGTACCAGTACTTCGCCTGCGGCTATCTGCGCCGGCACGCGCGGGCGCTGCCGGCGGGCTTCCTGCCGGTCGCGCAGCAGCTGATCACGACCAAGCCGTGGTGGGACACGGTCGACCCGCTCGCCACCCGCGTGGTGGGACCCCTGGTTGCGGCGTTTCCATCGTTGGTCACCTCGATGGACGCCTGGTCGGTGGACGAGGACCGGTGGCTGGTCCGCGCGGCGATCCTGCACCAGCTGTTCTTCCGCGAGGCCACGGATGCCAGGCGCCTGTTCCGCTACTGCACCCGGCAGGCCGGGCACCCGGACTTCTTCGTACGCAAGGCGATCGGCTGGGCATTGCGCGAGCACGCCAAGACCGACCCCGACGCCGTACGGGCGTTCGTCGCCGCCACCCACGACCGGCTCTCCGGCCTGTCCGTCCGGGAAGCCATGAAGAACCTGTAGGGCGTCGGGCGCGGCCGGCTCGAGGATGGATCGTCCGGGATCGTGGTGCGAGCACATCGCCATCCGCTACCGGCTGGGCGGGCCGCGGACCGGGCCGGGTGCCCGGCCCGGAGAACGCGTCCGAGCTCGCGGGCCGGACGATGCTCCTCGGCCGACGCCTCCGCCGCTGACCAACGGCTCGCCGGTGGCGGGTCAGGGTACGAGGACCCAGCCGGCGAGCGCGAGGATCAGCACGCTCGACACCACGGCGGTGGCGAGGCGGCCGCGCCGGCCGGACAGCAGCCGGCCCACCAGCGAGCCGCCGGTGGCGATCAGTAGCTGCCAGCTTGCGGAGGCCAGGAACGCCCCAGCGACGAAGGCCGTCTCGCCGGCGGCCGACAGCGCGTCACCCGCCTGCCGGCCGAGGACCAGGGCGGCGAAGTAGACGATCGTCGTCGGGTTGAGCAGGGTCAGCCCCAGGACCCCGAAGTACGCCCGGCGGGGCGTCCCGAGTCCGGTGTCCGACCGCGCGGCGCGGGTGGGATCGCGGTAGTGCCGGACGGCGCCGTACGCCGTGTGGACGGCGAGCGCGACGAGTACGGCCGCGGCGACGATGCGCAACGGCGTCGCGACCGGCGCGATGGCGCCGGCGAGGGCCGCGCCGCCGAGCACCGCGACGGCCGCGTAGACGCCGTCGGCCGTCGCGACACCCATCGCGGCCGACGCCCCGACGGCGAGGGAGGTACGGGCGGACAGCCCCATGATCAGGATGGCGATGGCGCCGACGGGCACGGCGACGCCGTAGCCGGCCACCAGGCCGGCGAGGAAGGCGTCGGTCATGTCGGCGGGCTACCGATCGAGGCCGACCGCGGGCCACGCTGCTGTCGGGCGGCCGGGAGGGCCGTCGCGGCAGGAGCCTCGGTGCGGGTGGTCTCGATCACCCGCCCATCATGGGCCAGTCCAACGGCCCGCGCGATCGGTTTAGACCGTCCCCCGCGCGGCCCAGGCCCGGGCGGTCAGGCTGATCCCGCCGTCCGGGTCGTACGGCAGCTCGGCGCGCAGCCGGTCGCGGAGCGCGGCACGGCGCCCTTCCGGCAGCGACATCGCGTACGCCGGCGCCGGGCCCTGGCCGCCGAGGAACGGCTGCCAGAAGTCGTCGAAGTCGCGGAACCGCATGGGCACGTCGATCGGCATGGTGTCCACACTAGACAGACCCGCGGCGAGGAAGGCCGCCGCGAGCGGCTCGGGCCGGCACAGGGGAAAGCGGGGGCCCTCGTCGAGCGCCGCGGCGCCGGGTTCGAGCGCGACGGCCGCGTCCCAGAACGCCCGCATCATGCCCATGCCCTCGGCGTAGTCCCAGACGTAGACGCCGACGGTCACGCTCGCCACCCGCACCATTTCGGCCAGCGCCCGCGCGGGATCGGTCACGAAGTTGAGCACGAGGCCGCTGACCACCGCCTCGACGGCGCCGTCGAGCAGCGGCAGCGCGGTCGCGTCGCCGACCAGGAACGCCGCGCGCGGGTCGGCGACGCGCCGGGCGGCGTAACGGACGAAGGCCGGCGACGGGTCGAGCCCGGCGACCGCGGCGGGCGCGGCCTCGGCCAGGACGGTGGCGGTGACCGCACCGGTGCCGCACCCCACGTCGAGCCAGCGCACGCCCTCGCCCACGTCGCCGAGCCACCGCACGAAGGCGGTGGCCACCATGCGGCTCCAGCGACCGACGTAAGGCTCGTACGCGTCGCCGACCTCCCAAACGTCCGTCACGGCGGACAGCCTAGGCGTGCGCGGCCTCGTCGCGCGCCCTCGGCGGGAGCGGGCCGGACAGGACGAATGTCAGCGGGAGCCGTCCATGATCCTCGGTTAGACGTTGAAGCCTAGGGCTCGCAGCTGCTCGCGGCCGTCGTCGGTGATCTTGTCAGGTCCCCACGGCGGGAGCCACACCCAGTTGATCCGGAAATCGCCCACGATGCCGCCGCCCGGACCCTGGGTCAGCGCGGCTCGGGTCTGGTCTTCGATCACGTCGGTCAGCGGGCACGCCGCCGACGTCAGCGTCATGTCGAGCGTGGCCACGTTGTCGTCGTCGACGTGGATGCCGTACACCAGGCCCAGGTCGACGACGTTGATGCCCAGCTCGGGGTCGACGACGTCCTTCATCGCCTCTTCGATGTCGTCGAGCGATGCCTTCGTAGCCTCGGTCATGCCTTCACCTCCGGCCCCACGGCCTCCGGACCCACCGCGATGCCGGCGCGTGCGGCGGCGTCCTTGAACGCCATCCACGGCAGCAACGCACACTTGACCCGCGCCGGGTAGCGGGCCACGCCCGCGAACGCCACCGCGTCACCCAATACTTCCTCGTCCGGCTCGATCTGGCCACGCCCGGACATCAGCTCGACGAACGCGTCGTGCACCCGGGACGCCTCCCCCGCCGATACACCGCTCACCAGGTCGTGCAGCACCGAAGCCGAAGCCTGGCTGATCGAGCAACCCATACCGTCGTACGACACGTCGTCGAACGCGCCCCCGGCGACCGCGACCCGGATTGTCACCTCGTCGCCGCAGGTCGGGTTGACGTGGTGCGCCTCGCCGCCGTACGGCTCGCGCAGCCCGCGCCCGTGCGGCCGCTTGTAGTGCTCGAGGATGATCTCCTGGTAGAGCTGTTCCTCCATCAGCCGAACACCTTCCGTACCCGATCGATCCCACGCATCAACGCGTCGATCTCGTCGGTCGTCGTGTAGACGTAGAACGACGCTCGGGTCGTCGCGGGCACGCCGAAGCGGGCGCACGCCGGCCGCGCGCAGTGGTGGCCCACCCGCACCTCGACGCCCTCGCCGTCGAGCACCTGCCCGACGTCGTGCGGGTGGATGCCGTCGAGTCCGAACGAGATGGTGCCGCCGCGCCCGACGGGCACGCTGGGGCCGAAGATCCGCAGGCCGGGGACGGTCGAGAGGGCGTCCAGCGCGTACGCCGTGATTTCCTTCTCGTGCCACCGGACGGCTTCCATGTCCAGCGCCGTCAGGTAGTCGGCGGCCGCGCCGAGCGCGATGGCCTCGGCGATCGGCGGCGTGCCGGCCTCGAACCGGGCCGGCGGCGCGGCGAACGTCGTCTTCTCCATGGTGACCGTCTCGATCATCGAGCCGCCGCCGAGCACCGGCGGCATCGCGGCGAGTAGCTCGCGCCGCGCCCACAGCGCCCCGATGCCGGTCGGGCCGAGCATCTTGTGGCCGGTGAATGCGATGAGGTCGACATCGAGGTCGCGGACGTCCACGGGCAGGTGCGGCACCGACTGGGAGCAGTCCAGCATCAGCAGCGCGCCGACCTCCCGCACCCGCGCGGTGATCCGCGCGGTCGCGTTGACCGTGCCGAGGATGTTGGACATGTGGACGATCGAGACGAGCTTCGTGTGCTCGTTGACGAGGTCCTCGAGGGTGGACTCGTCGAGCCGCCCGTTGTCGGTCAGGCCGAACCAGCGCAGCGTCGCGCCGGTGCGCTCGCACAGCAGCTGCCAGGGCACGATGTTGGAGTGGTGCTCCATCTCGGAGATCACCACCTCGTCGCCGGGGCCGAGCCGGAAGCGCGGGTCACCCGCCTGCGCGGCCGAGGCGTTGGAGAAGGCGTACGCCACCAGGTTGATCGCCTCGGTGGAGTTCTTGGTGAACACGATCTCGTCGGCGCCGGACGCGTTGACGAACGCCGCGATCTTGGCCCGGGCGCCCTCGTACGCGAGGGTCGCCTCGGTGCCCAGCGTGTGCACGGAGCGGGAGACGTTGGCGTTGTGCCGCTCGTAGTGATCTCGCAGGACCTCGAGCACCTGGCGGGGTTTCTGGGAGGTGTTGGCGCTGTCGAGGTAGACCATCGGCCGGCCGTTGACCTCGCGGTCGAGGATCGGGAAGTCGGCCCGGACCTTTTCCACGTCGAAGCGCGGCGGCCCGCCGTACTGCGGCATGCCCTGCGGCATCTCGATGGTCGTCATCGCAGAACCTCCTCTCCGCCTCAGGCCTTCGCCGGCCCCGCACCCGCCAGGTAGCGCTCGTAGCCCCCGGCCTCGAGGTTTTCGGCCAGCTCTGGGCCGCCCTCCTCGACGATCCGGCCGCCGACGAACACGTGCACGTAGTCGGGGGTGACGTAGCGCAGGATCCGGGTGTAGTGGGTGATCAGCAGCAGGCCGGTCTCGCCGGTCGCGCGCACCCGGTTGACGCCCTCGCTGACCACCCGCAGCGCGTCGATGTCGAGGCCGGAGTCGGTCTCGTCGAGGATGGCGATCCTCGGCTTGAGCAGCTCGAGCTGCACGATCTCGTGGCGCTTCTTCTCGCCGCCGGAAAAGCCCTCGTTGACGTTGCGCTGCCCGAACGCCGGGTCCATGTGCAGCCGCTCCATCGCGCCGCGCAGCTCGGTCGACCAGGTCCGCAACTTGGGGGCCTCGCCGTCGATCGCGGTCTTCGCGGTGCGCAGGAAGTTGGCGACCGAGACACCGGGCACCTCCACCGGGTACTGCATCGCGAGGAACAGGCCGGCGCGGGCTCGCTCGTCGACCGTCATGGACAGCACGTCGACCCCGTCGAGCGTCACCGAACCGCCGGTGATCTCGTACTTCGGGTGACCGGCGACCGAGTAGGCCAGCGTCGACTTGCCCGAGCCGTTGGGACCCATGATCGCGTGGGTCTCCCCCGAGCGGACGGTCAGGTCGACGCCCGCGAGGATCGGCTTGCGGCCGCCGTCGGGAAGCTTCACCGAGACCTGCAGGTCGTGGATCTCCAGGACACTCATGCGCGGTCCTCGCTTCGGTGGGTCATGCGGGCACTACTCCATTGCTCGGCGTGCGGCCGACGTAGACGTCGCCGTCACGGATCTCCACGGGATACACGGGAACGGGTTCGGTGGCGGGCAGCCCGGTCGGCTCGCCCGTCCGCAGGTCGAAGCGCGAGCCGTGCAGCCAGCACTCAAGGGTGCAGCCGTCGATCTCGCCCTCGGACAGCGGGACCGCGGCGTGCGAGCACTCGTCGTACACGGCGTAGAAGTTGTCGTCGTCGGCGTGCACGACGGCGATCTCCAGGTCGTCGGCGACCGCCCGCACGGCGCCGCCCTTGGGCACGTCGTCGACGGCACAGACCCGTAGGAACTCGCTCACGTCGTCACGCTCGCTCACGAGCCCGCCTTCGCCAGGCGGGCGTCGATGGCGTCTCCGAGCCGGTCGCGCAGCGACTTGACCGGGATCTTGTCGAGCAGCTCGGCGAAGAAGCCGCGCACGACCAGCTTGCGCGCCTCGGACTCCGGGATGCCGCGGGCCATGAGGTAGAACAGCTGCTCGTCGTCGAAGCGACCGGTCGCGCTCGCGTGGCCGGCGCCGACCACCTCGCCGGTCTCGATCTCCAGGTTGGGGATGGAGTCGGCGCGCGCGCCGTCGCTCAGCACCAGGTTGCGGTTGATCTCGTACGTGTCGGTCCCGGTCGCCTCGACCTGGATCAGCACGTCGCCGACCCAGACGGTGTGCGCGCCGTCGCCCTGCAGCGCCCCGCGGTAGCTGACGTAGCTGCGGCAGTCGGGCACGGAGTGGTCGACCAGCTGGCGGTGCTCCAGATGCTGGTGGGCGTCGGCGAAGTAGAGCCCGTACAGCTCGGCCTCGCCGCCCCGGCCGCGGTACTCGACGCTGGTGTACTGGCGGACCAGGTCACCGCCGAGAGACACCTGCACGTGCACCAGCCGCGCGTCGCGGCCGAGCCGCACGCGCAAGTGCTGGGCCTGGACCGCGTCGGACGCCCAATCGGCGACGGTGACCAGCATGAGCTTGGCGCCGTCGCCGACCGCGACCTCGACGTTGTCGGCGAGCGTGGTCGAACCGACCTGCTCGACGACGAGCGTCGCCTCGGCGAACCGGCCGACCTCGACGAACGCGTGACCGTACGCGACACCGTCGCCGCCGCCGACGATCCGGACCACCGCCGGCTCGGAGACGACCGTGTCGGGCGCGATCTCGACGAGCGTGGCGGCCGGCGCGAGGCCGTAGGCCAGGGCGCTGATCCGGTCGAACGGGGTCAGCACGCTGCCGATCCGCTCGTCGACGCCGCGCTCCGCCATGGACACCGACACGCCCTCGGGCAGCCCCTCGGCCTCGACCCGCAGCTTCGAGGTCGCCTCCGGGGTGCCGGTGGCGAGGCCGCGGAGCCGCTTGAGCGGCGTGAACCGCCACTCCTCCTCGAGGCCCGTCAGGGCCGGGAACGCGGCTACGTCGTACGACCGTAGCGCCTGGGCCTTGGTTTTCGACGGTCCTGCCGTCTTCGAGACCGGGCTCGGCGCGGTTGACTCGACCGACATTTAGCCGACGGCCCCTTCCATCTGCAGCTCGATCAGCCGGTTGAGCTCGAGCGCGTACTCCATCGGCAGTTCCTTGGCGATCGGCTCGATGAAGCCGCGCACGATCATCGCCATCGCTTCGTCTTCGGTGAGGCCGCGGCTCATCAGGTAGAACAGCTGGTCTTCGCTGACCTTGGACACCGTCGCCTCGTGACCCATCGCCACGTCGTCTTCGCGGATGTCGACGTACGGGTAGGTGTCGGAGCGGGAGATCGTGTCGACCAGCAGCGCGTCGCATTTGACCGTGGACCGGCTGTGCGAGGAGCCCTCGAGCACCTGGACCAGGCCGCGGTAGGAGGTGCGGCCGCCGCCGCGGGCGATCGACTTCGAGATGATCGTCGACGACGTGTGCGGTGCCGCGTGGACCATCTTCGCGCCGGCGTCCTGGTGCTGACCCTCGCCGGCCATCGCCACCGAGAGCACCTCGCCCTTGGCGTGCTCGCCGGTCATCCAGACCGACGGGTACTTCATCGTGACCTTCGAGCCGATGTTGCCGTCGATCCACTCCATGGTCGCGCCCTCGTGGGCCACGGCGCGCTTGGTGACCAGGTTGTAGACGTTGTTGGACCAGTTCTGGATGGTCGTGTAGCGGCAGCGCGCGTTCTTCTTCACGACGATCTCGACGACCGCGCTGTGCAGCGAGTCGGACGAGTAGATCGGCGCGGTGCAGCCCTCGACGTAGTGCACGTACGCGCCCTCGTCGACGATGATGAGCGTCCGCTCGAACTGGCCCATGTTTTCCGTGTTGATCCGGAAGTAGGCCTGCAGCGGGATGTCGACGTGCACGCCCTTCGGCACGTAGATGAACGAGCCACCCGACCACACGGCGGTGTTGAGCGAGGCGAACTTGTTGTCGCCGACCGGGATCACCGTGCCGAAGTACTCCTGGAAGAGCTCCGGGTGCTCGCGCAGGCCGGTGTCGGTGTCGAGGAAGATGACGCCCTGCTCCTCGAGGTCGTCACGGATCTTGTGGTAGACGACCTCCGACTCGTATTGCGCCGCCACGCCGGCGACGAGGCGCTGCTTCTCCGCCTCCGGGATGCCCAGCCGGTCGTACGTCGACTTGATGTCGTCGGGCAGGTCGTCCCAGCTCGCCGCCTGCTTCTCGGTCGAGCGGACGAAGTACTTGATGTTCTGGAAGTCAATGCCGGTGAGGTCGGCGCCCCAGTTGGGCATGGGCTTGCGACCGAACAGGCGCAGGCCCTTGAGCCTGCGCTCGAGCATCCACGCGGGCTCGTTCTTCTTCGTGGAGATGTCGCGCACGACGGCCTCGTTGAGCCCGCGCTGCGCGGCAGCGCCGGCGGTGTCGGCGTCGGCCCAGCCGTACGCGTACTTGCCCAGGGCGGCGAGGTGCTCCTCCTGGGTGACGGGCTGGACGATCTGCTCGGTCATCTATCTGTCCTCACCGTTGCCGGATCGTGGTGGTGGCGCGCGGACTGCGCGGGGATGTGCGTGGTGCACACCCCGTCGCCGTGCGCGATGGTGGCGAGACGCTGCACGTGGGTGCCGACCAAGCGGGAGATGACCGCCGTCTCGGCGTCGCACAGCTGTGGGAACTCGGCGGCCACGTGCGCCACCGGGCAGTGGTGCTGGCAGAGCTGGCCGCCGGTGGCGATCGTGGTCGCATTGGCAGCGTATCCCTCGGCCGTCAACGCGTCCGCCAAAGCCTCCGCGCGGGCGAGCGGGTCGTCGCCGACGCCCTCGACCGCCGTGCGGCAGCGGGTCTCCAGCGCGGCGACCTGCTCGGCCGCGAACGCGTCGACCGCGTCGGCGCCGCCGGTGCGGGCGATCCACCGCAGGGCGGCGGTCGCCATGCCGTCGTAGGTGTGGCCGCCGCAGCGCAGCCGGGCGGCCTCGGTGAGCGTGAAGACCTTGGCCGGGCGCCCGCGGCCACGGGTGCCGCCGCGGATGGGACGCTCTCGCCAGACGACGTCGCCGTCGGCCTGCATGGCGTCGAGGTGCTTGCGGATGGCGGCCGAGCTCAGCCCCAGCGCCGCACCGATTTCCGCCGCCGTAGCGGCTCCGCGCTCGAGCAGCAGGTGCGCCACCCGATCGCGGGTGCGACCGTCTGAAGGCATGACCGATCCGGTCACCACCTCGTGCTCGGAGAGCGTGGCCGCGTTTTTCACTACGTCAACGTAACGTAATTCCGCCGGGGCTGGCAAACCGGCCCGATAGTGATCCAGGCCACCGCGGCGGCACTCGTACGATGTGGGCGTGCTCCTGCAGCGACGGCTCGGCCTCGCCTCCCTGGTCGCCAACGTGGTGATCGTGGTCACCGGCGGCGCGGTCCGGCTGACCTCGTCCGGGCTCGGCTGCCCGACCTGGCCGCGATGCACCGACGCGTCCTACCGCACGACACCGGAGATGGGCGTGCACGGCGTGATCGAGTTCGGCAACCGGACGTTCACGTTCGTGCTGGTGGTGATCGCCGGCGCCGCGATGCTGGCGGCGCTGTTCGTCCGGCCGCGCCGGCGTGCGCTGATCCTGCTGTCGGCGGCCGTCGTGGTCGGCATCGTCGCGCAGGCCGTCATCGGCGGGCTGATCGTCCACAACGCGCTCGACCCGGCGCTGGTCGGCCTGCACTTCGTCGTCTCGATGCTGTTGATCCTGGCCACCTTCGCCTACTGGCGGGCCGCCGGCGCCCCCGACGGACCGTCCCGCCCGCTCGTGCCGCGCCCGTTGCGCCTGCTGACCTGGCTCACCGTCGGGGCGGCGGGCGCGGTGGTGCTGGTCGGTGTGCTGGTCACCGGCAGCGGCCCGCACGCGGGCGACGCCGCGGCCAACCGCAACGGGCTCGACCCGCAGGCCATCGCCCAGGTCCACGCCGACCTGGTGTTCCTGCTCATCGGGCTGTCGGTGGGGCTTTGGTTCGCGATGCGCGCCGGAGCCGCCCCGACCGCGGCCGTACGGGCGGCCGGCGTGCTCGTGGCGGTCGAGCTGGCTCAGGGGCTGATCGGCTTCGTCCAGTACTTCACCGGCCTGCCGGAGATCCTGGTCGGCGTGCACCTGCTCGGCGCCTGCCTGGTCTGGATCGCCGCGCTGTCCGTGCTCTGGTCCACCCGCGAACGCGTCGCCCCCGCGCCCGCGGATCCTGCAGTTTCGGTGGCGACAGATGCCGACGAACTTCGCGAACGGGGCACCCAAACCGCAAGATCGGCGGGATAGGGGTCAGGGGTAGGGTCGGCGGCGAGCGGAAGCGCGGGCGGCGATGGCCGCGGCAAAGCGCTCGGGCGCGCCCGCGGCGTAGCCCAGGAACAGCGACGGCTCGGTCAGCTCCAGCTCCAGCAGCACCGGGCTGCCGTCGTCGTCGGGCACGAGGTCGACGCGGGCGTACAGCAGCCGCTTCGGGCCGCCGGGCACGGCCGCCAGGACGCGGTCGGCCACGTCCCGCTGGGCCGCCGTCGCCTCGCGGGGCCCGATCCGCTCCTCCTTGTACAGGCCGGCGATGTCCTGCGCCGGGCCCTCCAACAGCGGGCTCTTGCCCACCGTGTGGCTGTACGCGAGCCCGTCGGGCCCCGCGAGGAAGAGCAGCGCGGTCTCGCCGTCAGTCTCGATGTTGCGCAGGTAGGGCTGCAGCATCGCGGTGCGTCCCGACGCCAGCAGCCGGGACAGGTGGGCGTCGAACAGCTCCCTGTCCTGCGCGTCGCGCAGCCGGTAGCGGCCGGCATCGACGCTGCCCGCGCCGACCGCCGGCTTGAGCACCACCTGCGCGCCGTGCAGGGCCCAGCCCTCGGCGACCCAGCCCTCGGCGGGGCCCGGCTCGACGAACGTGGTGGGCACGGTAGGCACGCGGGCCGCGGCCAGGTCACGCAGGTAGCGCTTGTCGGTGTTCCACTCGACGACGTCGGCCGGGTTGGCCAGCGCCGGCACGCCGTGCGCCCAGGCGACGAACTGGTCGCGCCGGGCCGGGTAGTCCCAGGTCGAGCGGAGCACCACGAGGTCGTACGCCGCCCAGTCCGCCGGCGCGTCCCAGACGACGGGCTCGGCTGCCGCACCCGCCGCGCGCAGCGGGTCGATCACGAGCCGGTCGTCGCCTTCCAGGTCGGGGATGTCGGCACACGTGACGAGGGCGACCCGGGAGCCCTCCCGGGTCGCCCTCGGCTCGTGGTTGTCGGAGGTCACCTCGCTCAGCGGGACAGGTTGCGCCGCGCCATCGACCGCCACAGGTCGTTGCTCGGCCGCATCTGGTCCATCAGCTGCCGCTCCCATTCGTTCTCCACGGTGACACCGGCCTTGACGCACGCCCGCCGCGCCACGTCGGTGCCCCCCGCGAACTGGTCGGCCCAGGCGCCGTCCTCTCCGACGAGCACGATGCGGGCGCCACGTTTGCCGACGTACTCGACGACCGCCTTCGCGCCGCCATGCTCGGCGGCGAACGACCGGATCCCCGTCACCAGCCCCGCCGGGGGCTCGGTGCCGGCCTTATCGGTCGCCAACGTCGTATCGGAACCATCTGCCATGGGCGAAGCGTAAACAGACACCGCCCACGGTGCTCGCCATTCGGTGGACTTTTGTGACGGCTGTTACCTCGTGGTTTCATCCGGATCATGGGAGCTTTGCCCGAATACGTACGACAAATACGGACAATCCGGTCCGAGGCATCTTGGCATCGCGGTTCACCCGAGGGGACTGGTGGGCGCCGTCCGAAAGTACGGCGATTCTGCCGCAAACTCGAGTTTAAGGGGCGTGATCTACAGCAGGGCGTCGAGGGCGACGGCGACGAACAGGATCGTCAGGTAGGTCGTCGACCAGTGGAACAGCCGCATCGGCTTGAGCGGCTCGCCCCGGCGCGAGCGGCCGGTGAGCCCGTGCGCCTCGACCAGGAAGACCGAGCCCGCCGCAAGCGCGGTGATGCCGTACACCGGGCCCAGCCCGAACGGCCAGGCCACCAGCGACGCCGCCACGGTCAGCCAGGCGAACAGCAGGATCTCCCGGTTGACCCGGCGCGCGGAGGCGACGACCGGCAGCATCGGGATGCCGGCGCGGGCGTAGTCCTCCTTGTAGGTGATCGCCAACGCGTAGAAGTGTGGCATCTGCCAGCAGAAGACCACGGCGAACAGCGCCCACGCCGGGGCGGCGAGCGAGCCGGTCACCGCGGCCCAGCCGATCAGCACCGGCGCCGCGCCGCACGCCCCGCCCCAGAACGTGTTCTGCGGGGTGCGGCGCTTGAGCCACAGCGTGTAGACCAGGTCGTAATAGAGGATGGCCGCGAGCGTGAGCCCAGCCGCCAGCCAGTTCGTGAACCCGGCCATCAGGGCGACCGAGACCACCCCGAGGACGAGGCCGAACACCAGCGCGCCGCGCGGCGAGACCACGTGGGTGGGCAGCGGCCGGCGCCTCGTACGCCGCATCACCTGGTCGATGTCGCGGTCGATGTAGCAGTTGAGCGCGTTGGCGGCGCCGGCGGCCAGCGAGCCGCCGACCAGCACCACGGCGATCAACATGACCGGCGGCAGGCCGCCGTCGGCCAGCAGCATGGCGGGCACGGTCGTGACGAGCAGCAGCTCGACGATCCGGGGCTTGGTCAGCGCCACGTAGGCGCGAACCGCCGCGACCGCGCCACGCGGGCGGGTCGTCCGACCGTCGTCCGGAGCGGCTAGCAGAGCCGGGCGTGCGGCCGACCGGTCCGTCATCGTGCTCAAGGGCCGCGCACCTTCCGCCGTCGTTACGCCGCGGCGCCCGCCTGCGCGCGCGCCGCCCGACAGCGTACGCGCCGCAGCAGGGCCGATGATCCGCGACCCGACCGGCGTCGCACGGGGATACGGCCCCGCCGGTGTTCGCGGACCGAGTAACCGCTGGGCGAGATCCCTCACCATACGTTTAGGACGGGTCGCTAGGGTCAGTCTGAGAGGCATCACTCCACTCGCCGAGGAGCACATTGACCGTGGCCGCCAACGACTCCGAATCAGGCTCGTTCACCTGGTCCGACCTGGATCGCAAGACCGTCGACACGGTCCGCGTCCTCGCCATGGATGCCGTCGAGAAGGCCGGCAACGGCCACCCCGGCACCGCGATGAGCCTCGCCCCCGCCGCCTACCTTCTCTTCACCCGGGTGATGCGCCACGACCCGACCGACCCGTCGTGGCCCGGACGCGACCGCTTCGTGCTCTCCGCCGGGCACAGCAGCCTGACCCTCTACATCCAGCTCTACCTGACCGGCTACGGCCTGTCCCTCGACGACCTCGAGTCGCTGCGGCAGTGGGGCTCGCTGACCCCCGGCCACCCCGAGCGCGGTCACACCCGCGGCGTCGAGACCACGACCGGCCCGCTCGGCCAGGGCATCGGCAACGCGGTCGGCATGGCGATGGCCGCCCGGCGCGAGCGCGGCCTGTTCGATCCCGACGCGGAGCCCGGGCAGTCCCTGTTCGACCACCGCGTCTACACGATCGTGTCCGACGGCGACATCGAGGAGGGGGTCAGCCACGAGGTCAGCTCGCTCGCCGGCCACCAGCGGCTGGGCAACCTCATCGCGATCTATGACGACAACGAGATCTCGATCGAGGATGACACCCGGATCGCCAAGAGCGAGGACGTGGTCGCGCGCTACGCCGCGTACGGCTGGCACGTCCAGACGGTCGACTGGCGCACGGGTCACGCCGACCAGGGCGACTACCACGAAGACGTCGAGGCGCTGTGGCGGGCGTTCGAGGCGGCGAGGGTGGAGACCGACCGGCCCTCGTTCATCGCGCTGCGCACGATCATCGGCTGGCCGGCGCCCAACAAGCAGAACACCGGCAAGATCCACGGCTCGGCGCTGGGAGCCGACGAGGTCAAGGCCACCAAGGAGATCCTCGGCTTCGACCCGACGAAGAGCTTCGTCGTCGACGACAAGGTCCTCGCCAACGCCCGCGAGGCGATCGAGCGCGGCCGCCAGGAGCACGCGAAGTGGCAGCAGGCGTTCGACGCCTGGGCCGAGGCCAGCCCGCAGCGCAGGGCGCTGTTCGACCGGCTGACCAGCCGCAGGCTGCCCGAGGGCTGGACCGAGGCGCTGCCGGTCTTCTCCCCGGACCCCAAGGGCATCGCCACCCGAGCCGCGTCGGGCAAGGTCCTCGACGCGCTCGCGCCGGTGTTGCCGGAACTGTGGGGCGGCTCAGCCGACCTGGCCGAGAGCAACAACACCACGATGAAGGGGGAGCCGTCGTTCGTGCCGCCGGAGCACGCCACCAAGGACTTCCCCGGCGACGAGTACGGCCGGGTGCTGCACTTCGGCATCCGCGAGCACGGCATGGGCGCGATCCTCAACGGCATCGTGCTGCACGGCGCCACCCGGCCGTACGGCGGCACCTTCCTCGTCTTCAGCGACTACATGCGGCCGGCAGTGCGGCTGGCGTCGCTGATGGGGCTGCCGGTGACATACGTGTGGACGCACGACTCGATCGGCCTCGGCGAAGACGGGCCGACGCACCAGCCGATCGAGCACCTGTCCGCGCTGCGGGCCATCCCCGGCCTCGACGTGGTCCGCCCGGCCGACGCCAACGAGACCTCGTGGGCGTGGCGGATGGCCATCGAGCACACCGACCGGCCGACGGCGCTCGCGTTGACCCGCCAGGCGCTGCCCACCATCGACCGCGAGCAGTACGCACCGGCCGAC
Source organism: Asanoa sp. (assembly GCA_036520275.1). GTDB lineage: Bacteria > Actinomycetota > Actinomycetes > Mycobacteriales > Micromonosporaceae > Asanoa. The sequence goes on along the minus strand of DATDJX010000136.1, from coordinate 2,892 downwards.
GGCGTCGCGCGGGGCGGCTACGTCCTGGCCGAGGCATCCGACGCGCAGCCGCAGGTGATCCTCGTCGGCACCGGCTCCGAGGTGCAGCTCTGCCTCACCGCCCGGCAGCGGCTGGAGGCCGACGGCACGCCCACTCGGGTCGTGTCCATGCCCTGCCAGGAGTGGTTCTTCGCGCAGGACGCGGCCTACCGGGAGTCGGTGCTGCCCCGCGGCGTCAAGGCGCGGGTCAGCGTCGAGGCCGGCATCGCGATGTCGTGGCGCCACATCATCGGCGACTTCGGCGAGGCCGTGAGCATCGAGCACTACGGCGCGAGCGCCCCCTACCAGGTCGTGTTCGAGCAGTTCGGCTTCACGCCCGACCACGTGGTCGCGGCGGCGCACGCTTCGCTCGCTCGCGCGGGTTTCATCTCCGGCACTACGACGGGAAACTGAAAGAACCGATTCAGCGGCACCAAGGAGCGTGTGCGATGACTGACCGGCTAGCCGAGCTCGCCGCCACCGGCGTAGCGATCTGGCTCGACGACCTGTCCCGTGTCCGGCTGAGCACCGGCAACCTCGACCAGCTGAGGCGGGAGAAGCACGTGGTCGGGGTGACCAGCAACCCGACGATCTTCGCCAAGGCGCTCAGCGACGCGGACGAATACAACGGACACCTGCGCGACCTCGCCGTCCGCGAGATCACCGTCGAAGAGGCGGTGCGCATGCTGACCACGTACGACGTCCGGTGGGCGTGCGACGTCATGCGGCCGGCCTACGACTCATCGGCCGGCGTCGACGGCCGGGTGTCGATCGAGGTCGACCCCCGCCTCGCCCACGAGACCGAGAAGACCGACGCCGAGGCCAAGGGCCTGTGGTGGCTGGTCGACCGGCCCAACCTGTTCATCAAGATCCCGGCGACCCGGGCCGGCCTGCCGGCGATCACCGCGACCCTCGCAGAAGGCATCAGCGTCAACGTGACCCTGATCTTCTCGCTGGAGCGCTACCGCGAGGTGATGGACGCGTTCCTGGCCGGCCTCGAGCAGGCCAGGGCCGACGGCCACGACCTCACCAAGATCGGCTCGGTGGCGTCGTTCTTCGTCTCCCGCGTCGACACCGAGGTGGACAAGCGCCTCGACAAGATCGGCAGCGAAGAGGCCAAGGCGCTGCGCGGCAAGGCCGCCATCGCCAACGCCCGGCTCGCGTACGAGGCCTACACGCAGGTCTTCGCCGGCGAGCGCTGGCAGGCCCTGGCCGACGCGGGCGCCCACCCGCAGCGGCCGCTCTGGGCGTCCACGTCGACCAAGAACCCCGACTACCGCGACGTGATCTACGTCGAGGAGCTGATCGCACCCGGCACGGTGAACACGATGCCCGAGCCGGTCATCCATGCATTCGCCGACCACGGCGAGGTGCGTGGCGACACGATCACCGGCTACTACGACCATGCCCGCAAGGTCATGTCCGACCTGGCGGCGGTCGGAGTCGACTTCGACGACGTGACCCGGGTGCTCGAGATCGAGGGCGTCGACAAGTTCGAGGCCAGCTGGGTCGAACTGATCGAGGGCGTGCAGAAGTCGCTCGCGGAGGCCGCGAAGGGCGCCGCCCACCCCGGCGAGGCCGCCAAGCCCAACGCCGCCGCCGCGGAGCAGGCCGGAGGGAACGCGTGAGCCACCATCCGCAGCGCAGCCGGCCCGGCTCCGCGGACGCATGCCACCCGGAGCGAAGCGAGGTGCCGGCATGACCCCACCCATCGGGTTCGGTGCCGAGCCAGGCCCCACCGGCGGCGCCGCTCCGGGCGGCGACGGCCTGTCCGGCGACGACGTGGAGGCCGCCGCCGGCCTGGCAGTGTACGGCGCCGAGGCGGTCGACTCGTCGGCGGCGGCGTCGACCAGGCAGGCGCTCGTCGCCGACCGGGTGCCGGGCCTGCTCGCCGACAAGGACCCCACGCTGTGGGGATCCGACGCCGAGCAGGAGGCGAAGATCCGGCTCGGCTGGATCGACACCTTCAAGCGCAGTCGCGAGCTGGTTCCCCAGCTCGCGGAGCTGCGCGCGGAGCTGTCCGACCTCGACCATGTGGTACTCGCCGGCATGGGCGGTTCGTCGCTCGCGCCCGAGGTGATCACCCGTACGCTCGGCAGGCCGCTCACCGTGCTCGACACCACGGACCCGGGTCAGATCAAGGCCGCGCTCACCGACCGGCTCGAGCGCACCCTGCTTGTCGTGTCCAGCAAGTCCGGCGGCACGGTCGAGACCGACAGCCACCGCCGCGCCTACCTGCAGGCGTTCCTCGACGCCGGCATGTCCGAGGCCGAGGCCGGCCGTCATTTCGTGGTCGTCACCGATCCCGGCTCGCCGCTGGAGACCACCGGCCGCGAGATGGGCGCGCAGGTGATCCTCGCCGACCCCGACGTCGGCGGCCGCTACTCCGCGCTCACCGCGTTCGGCATCGTGCCGTCCGCACTGGCCGGGGTCGACGTCGCCGAGCTTCTCGACCAGGCGGAGGAGCTTTCGCTGTGCCTGCGCCGCGACACCGACAACCCGGCGTTCGCGCTCGGCGCGGCGCTCGGCGCGGCGGCCACCAACGGCCGCGACAAGGTCGCGCTGTTCTCCGACGGCACCGGCATCGTGGGCCTGGGCGACTGGGCCGAGCAGCTCATCGCCGAGTCCACCGGCAAGAACTCGCTGGGCATCCTGCCGGTGGTCGTCGAGGCGCCCGACCAGCCGGTCGCCGGCGGCCCCGACGTGCTCGCGGTCACGGTCGGCGGCGCCCACCGGCCGGCGGCGGTGCCCGGCGGCGGCGTCCGCCCCGACCTCGCGGTCAACGGCCCGCTCGGCGCGCACTTCCTGGCCTGGGAGTACGCGACCGCGGTGGCCGGCCGGGTGCTCGGCATCGACCCGTTCGACCAGCCCAAC
>DATDJX010000135.1:0-42781 GCA_036520275.1 Asanoa sp. | reverse complement strand
GCCGACCGCGTTGGAGATGGTCCGCAACTCGACGAACGGCAGGCCGGCGAGAGCCGCCGCACGTCCGACCCCGTACCCCTCCATGCCCTCGGCCACGGCGTCCGGGTGGTCGACGGCAAGCCGCGAGGCCGTTTCGGCGGTGCCGGTGGCCGTCGACACCGTGAGCACCACGCCGAGCACCGCACGCGGCAGCACCTGCCGCAGCGTCGCCAGCAGTCCCGGATCGGCCGGGACGACGGCCGTGCCGAAGCCGAGCGCGTCGAGCGGGATGAAGCCGTCCGGGCCCTCCGCGCCGAGGTGGGCGTCGACGCTGGCGGTGGCCAGCACCGTCGCGCCGAGGGCGGCCCGGCCCGGGAACCCGCCGGCGATGCCGGCGCAGACGACCGAGCCGTACGGACGGCCGCCCGGCTCGGCAAGCGCCACCGCTCGGGCGACGCCGGCGGCGGCCGCGGCGGGACCGACGCCGGCCACGAGTACGTCGATCGGGGCATCGGGCGAGATGCCGGCCCGCACGGCGACGGCCTCCGCCTCGACGGCCGTCGCGACGAGCAGCCTCACCGGCGGCCTTCGCGCCGGGCCTCGTCGTCGTCGGCCCCGGAGCCCTGGTCGGGCACCGCGCTCGTCGGACGGTAGATGTGGAAGCCGGGAGGCGCGGCGGGCGGCGGGGAAGCGGGCGGTGCGGATGCGGGCGGCGCCGGACCGGCCGCCGGGGACACCGGCGCCTCCGGCGGCGGCGCGCCTACGTCCACGCGGCCGTGCAGCCGCTCATTGCGCAGCCGGCCGGCGACGACCACCGCGCGGGCGGCCGCGACGATCGCGAGCAGCGCCGCGGCGCCCACGCCCCATCGCCCGCCGAAGGGGATCAGCCCGAGCGCGCCGCCGAAGACGAACGCGAGCATCAGCACCGTCTCCGAGTGCGCGAACGCGCTCGCCTTGAGCCGCTCCGGCACCCGCTCCTGGATGCACGCGTCGACCGACAGCTTGCCGATGCCGCTGATGACGGCTGTGATCAGGCAGAGCAGGGCCACGAGCAGCAGTGAGAACTTCAGCGTCGCGAGCACGGCGAGACCGGCGACGATGATCAGACCGCTGGACTGCAGCGCCACCGGCCGGTGGATGCGCAGCCGGGTGCCGACGGCGGTCGCGAGGAATGTGCCGGCCGCGAGTGCCCCGCCGATCAGGCCGAGCGCCGCCTCGTCGCTCAGCGTCCGGCCGAACACCTCCGTGGCGAGATCGCCGCCCTTGATGGCGAACGCCAGGAAGAGCAGCAGGAAGCCGTAGAGCGTGCGGAGGCTGGCGCTGCCGATCAGCGTCGACATGACCAGGCCGGCCGACAGGGGACGGTCGCCGCCACGGCGGACGCCCCCGAAGATCGTCGAGATCGGGCGCGGCACCGCCTCCGGTGGGTCGGAGTCGGCGCGCGGCGGCAGCCGCAGCGAGATCACCATGCCGATCAGGAAGATCACCGACGCGATACGCAGTGGCCATTGCGGACCCAGAAAGACCGTAGCCAGGCCGAGCGGGGTGACGACGGCGCCGGCCACCGTGCCGTAGACACTGGCCCGCGCGCCGGCCTGGGACAGCCCGAGACCTTCGGGCAGCAGGCGCGGCACGGCCGCCGAGCGCGCGACGCCGTACGCCCGGGAGAGTGCCAGCACGCCGAACGCCGCCGGGTAGAGCCCGAGCGTGTGGATGTTGTCGGAGATCAGGTACGCCAAGAAGGCGCGGCCGAGCATCGTCGCCGCGAGCGCCCACCGCCGGCCGTGGCGGAAGTGGTCGAGCAGCGGGCCCACCACGGGCGCGAGCAGCGCAAACGGCACCATCGTGACGAGCAGGTAGAGCGCCACCTTGGTGCGGGCCTCGCCCAGCGGCACGCTGAAGAAGATCGTTCCGGCCAGGCCGATCGTGATGAGCGTGTCGCCGGCGCACGACGCCGCGTGCAGGTCGAGCAGCCGCATCATGCCGGCCCCGCCGGCCGCGCCGTGGTGGCGAGCCCGGCCTACGCCGCGCCGGACGGTGCGGGTCATCCACCGGCCGCTGCGCACGGTCCTGCCGACGGCCCGCCCCAGAGCGGATCCTCCCGGTCGACCAGAATGCGGCATGGCTCCCATCCTCTCCCATCCGGTTACCGGGGGAGCGCGCCTGTGAGGAACAATGTCGGACGTGAGGTCAACAGCCGCCCCAGTCCGTGCCGCGAGGCTCGATGCCGTCTGCGCGGCCGCGGTCGACGTGGCCCGCTCGGCGCTCGACGACGTCGACCCCGCCGAGGTCGGCGAGCACCTCGAGGCGGTAGCCGAGGGTGACCGGCTGGTCACCCACTACTTCGCGGCCACGGTGCCCGGCTACCGCGGCTGGCGGTGGGCCGTCACCGTGACGAGGGTCCCGCGCAGCAAGCACGTCACGATCAGCGAGACCGTGCTGCTGCCCGGCCCCGACGCGCTGCTCGCCCCGGGCTGGGTGCCGTGGCAGGAGCGGCTGCAGCCGGGCGACCTCGGCGTCGGCGACCTGCTGCTCACGCCGGCCGACGACGACCGGCTGGCGCCGGGCTACGTGCTCTCCGACGACCCGGCGGTCGAGGAGACCGCCTGGGAGCTGGGCCTCGGCCGGTCGCGGGTGATGTCGCTCGAGGGCCGGTCGGAGGCCGCGCAGCGCTGGTACGACGGCGACCACGGCCCAGACGCCGCGATCTCGGTCGCCGCGCCCCGCCCGGCCCGCTGTTACTCGTGCGGCTTCTACCTGCCGCTGGCCGGTGCGATGCGCACGGCGTTCGGGGTCTGCGGCAACGCGTACGCGCCCGACGACGGCCGTGCGGTCAGTCTCGACCACGGCTGCGGCGCCCACTCCCAGGCGCTGACCGAGGCGCCGGTGACACCGGTCGAGGAGCTGCCGACCATCTACGACGACGGCGAGCTCGAAGACATCCCGGTCGACGTCCCGCTCGCCCGCAACGCCGAAGAGTCCGCCGACCGCTGACCCCGGCCCGGCCGCCGACCGTCAGTCGGGGGCGGACGACGCGCGTCGGCGGCGCCGGTTGGCGTCGTGGCGCAGCATCACGGCGAGCCCGGGGAAGCCGAGCAGGAAGCCGGCCAGGCACGTCCAGAGCCAGCTGTCGTGTCCGTCGCGGAAGAAGAGCAGCACCACCAGCCCGGCAACGGCCCAGGCGACCATCCCACCGACGGCGAACGGCACCATCGGCGGGTCGACCGGTGCGACCCGTTGCGGCTCCCCCGACAGCTGCTCTGACACGTCAAGAGGGTAACGGTGAGGGCCTTTCGCGGTGACACGCGCTGTGGCAGCATGCCGATGTCACATCGATGATCTCCGGGAGCACCCGATGACGACCGAGGCGCCGGTCTCCGCACCTACCACCCCCAGGCCCGAACGCAACGGGTTCGACCGCTACTTCGAGATCTCGGCGCGCGGCTCGACCGTCGGCCGGGAGATCCGCGGCGGTCTCGCGACGTTCTTCACGATGGCCTACATCGTGGTGCTCAACCCGCTGATCCTGGGCAGTGCCAAGGACGGCGACGGCAACACGCTGCCGATCGCCGCCGTCGCCGCCGGGACCGCGTTGGTCGCGGGCGTCATGACGATCCTCATGGGCGTGTACGCGCGCTTTCCGCTGGCGCTCGCCGCCGGCCTCGGCGTCAACGCGCTGGTCGCGTTCGAGATCGCTCCGCAGATGACCTGGGCCGACGCGATGGGCCTGGTGGTCATCGAGGGCGTCCTGATCCTGATCCTGGTGTTGACCGGCCTGCGCGAGACGATCTTCCGGTCGGTGCCGACCCAGCTGAAGACCGCGATCGGCGTCGGCATCGGCCTGTTCCTCACGATCATCGGCCTGGTCGACGCGGGCTTGGTGCGCAGCACGGGCACCGGGTCGCCGCCGATCGGCCTGGGCATCGGCGGCAAGCTGGTGAGCTGGCCGGCGCTGGTGTTCGTGCTCGGCCTGCTGTTCACGATCGTGCTGTTCGTCCGCAAGGTCCGCGGCGCCATCCTCATCGGCATCATCGCCACGACGTTGCTCGCGATCCTGGTCGAGGCGATCGGCAACATCGGTCCGGCGATCAACAACCCGAAGGGCTGGAGCCTCAACGTCCCGGCGTGGCCCAAAAAGATCCTCGACGTCCCCGACCTGTCGCTGCTCGGCAAGTTCAACATCTTCGACTCGTGGTCGCGGGCCGGCTGGCTGGTCGCGTTGATGTTCGTGTTCACACTGCTCATCACCGACTTCTTCGACACGATGGGCACGATGGTCGCGGTCGGGCAGGAGGGCGGCCTGATCGACGACGAGGGCATGCCGCCCCGCACGCGGCAGATCCTGATCGTCGACTCGGTCGCCGCGGCCGCCGGTGGCGCCGCGAGTGTGTCCAGCAACACGTCGTACATCGAGAGCGCCGCCGGTGTCGCCGAGGGCGCCCGTACGGGCGTCGCCAACCTGGTCACCGGTGGCCTCTTCCTGCTCGCCATGTTCATCGCGCCGCTGGTCGAGATCGTGCCGTTCGAGGCGGCGTCGACGGCGCTCGTGCTGGTCGGCTTCCTGATGATGACCGCGGTGCGCACGATCGACTGGACCGACTACGAGATCGCCGTTCCGGCGTTCCTCATGATCGTGCTGATGCCGTTCACGTACTCCATCAGCAACGGCATCGGCGCCGGCCTGATCACCTACGTCGTCATCAAGCTCGCCCGCGGTAAGGCGGCGCAGGTTCCGTGGCTGTTGTGGGTGGTCGCGGCCCTGTTCGTGCTGTACTTCCTGCGTGGGCCCCTCGAGTCGGTCATCCTCTAGCCCGGCCCTGGTGACAGCGGTCATAACGGCTGGTCGTTAGCCAAGCTCATTAGTTAAGCTAACGACTGTGACGGAGCGGACGGTGATGGCGAAACGCATCTCGTCGGCACAGCTCGCCACGCAGTTGCGTGACGCGATCGTCCGGTTCAACCGGAGGATCCGTCGGGCGCGACCGGTCGGCGACCTCACCGGGTCCCAGATCTCCGCGCTGACCAGCCTTCGGCTGGCCGGCGCGCTGACCCCGCGTGAGCTCGCCGACACCGAACGGGTCCAACCCCCGACCCTGACGAAGATCGTCGCCAAGCTCGAGCTGCGTGGCCTCGTGCAACGCACCCCGCACCCGACCGACCGCCGACAGGTCATCCTGTCGACGACCGAGTCGGGTCGAGCGGTGCTCGCCCAACTGGAGCGGGCACCCGAAGAGTGGCTGACCAGCCGGCTCGCCGAGCTCGGTCCGGAGGAGCGCGAGACGCTGCACCGGGCCGCCGAGATCCTGCAACAGATCTCGCGCGCCTGACCTCGGTCTGCTTCGTCCCTTGTGGATGACGCATACCTAGGAGGCGTAACCCGTGCGGGCCAGGCTCAGCACCACGTTCCAGTCCCTGAGCGTACGCAACTACCGGCTGTTCGCGACCGGTCAGCTGATCAAGCTCGTCGGCGTATGGATGATGTTCATCGCCCAGGACTGGTTGGTGCTCGACCTCTCCCACAACTCGGCGACCGCGCTGGGCGTGGTGACCGCGTTGCAGTTCACACCGGTGCTCCTGCTCACGCTGCTGTCCGGCCGGCTCGCCGACAGGCACGACAAGCGGGTCATCCTCTACGTCTCCAACTCGCTGTGGGCGGCATGCTCGATCGCGCTGAGCCTGTTGGTCGTCAGCGGAGCCGTGCAGCTGTGGCAGATGTTCGTGTTCGCCGGGCTGCTCGGCACCGCGCAGGCGGTCGAGACTCCGGTCCGCCAGGCGTTCGTGTCCGAGCTCGTCGGCATCCCACTGCTGCCCAACGCGCTGTCGCTGTCCGCCGCGACGTTCAACACGGCGCGGATCGTCGGGCCCGCCGTCGCGGGCCTCGCGATCGCCGGATTCGGCGTCGGCCCGGTGTTCCTGATCAGCGCGCTCATGGCGACCGCGCCGTTGGTCTACCTCGCCCGGATGCGCGCGGCCGACCTGCATCGCGAGGCGCTGCCGCCGCTCGCCGACCGCAACGCGGCGCGCATCGTCGACGGGCTCCGGTACGTGTGGAAGCGGCCCGACCTGGTCCTGCCGATGGCGCTCATGTCGATCCTCGCCGCGGCGCTGTTCAACTTCCAGATCACGCTCGCCGCGCTGGCCAAGACCGGGTTCCACACCGGGGCGGCCTCGTTCGGCTTGTTCACCACCGCGCTGGCCCTCGGTTCGCTGATCGGCGCGCTGGCAAGCAGCACCCGCCGGAAGCGCCCGTCGGCGTACGTCGTCATCGGCGCCGCGCTCGCGTTCAGCCTGCTCGGCACGCTCGTCGGGCTCGCGCCGTCGTACTGGCTGGTCATGGTCCTGCTCCCGCCGACCGGCTTCTGCATGATCTTCTTTGCGCAGGCGGCCAACCAGCGCATCCAGCTCGGCACCGACGCCGCGTTCCGGGGCCGGGTGATGGCGCTGTGGGTCCTGGTGTTCATGGGCACCAACCCGGTCGCGGCGCCGCTCATCGGGCGGATCGCCGAGGCGTACGGCGCGGGCACGGCGATCTGGCTGGGCGGCGCGGCGTCGTTCGTGGCGGCGATCGCCGGGCTGGTCTACCAGCTGCGACGCACGGAAAGCAGGCTGCGGGTGCGGATCGGACGGCGACCGCGGGTACGGATCGAGCCGCTTGCCGAACGGGTCTGATTTCTGTCGCACGCCTGTGGTTTGGTAGCTCATATGAAGCGCGACGACTTCCTGCGCTGCCTGGCCGCCGACGAGGCGCGGCTGCGCGAGGCGGCGACAGACCTCACCGTCCTGGTGCCCACCTGTCCGGGATGGACGGTCGATGACCTGGTCCGCCACGTGGCGATGGTCTACCTGCACAAGGTCGAGTGCGTGCGCACGGGGGAGGAGCCGGCGCAGTGGCCACCCGACACGTCCGGCGAGGCGGCGCTGGCGCTGCTGGACCGGGCCTACGCGACGCTGGTGGCCGAGTTCGCCGCGCGCGACGACGCCGATCATGCGGGCACCTGGTACGAGCCCGACCAGACCGTCGGGTTCTGGGTCCGCCGGATGGCGCAGGAGACGGTGATCCACCGGGTCGACAGCGAGATCGCGGCCGGGGTGCCGATCGCGCCGATCCCGGCCGACCTCGCGACCGACGGCATCGACGAGGTGCTCCTGATCTTCCTGGCCTATGAGACCCGCACGTGGCCCGACTACTTCACCGGCCTCGACGGGTCCGCGGGCGACCTGTCGGTGCTCGTCCCCACCGGCGATGCGCGGTGGCTCGTGCGGCTCGACCGGGGCGCGGTGGCGGTCGACGTCGACACCGCGGCTCAGGCGGCGACCCAGGTCAGCGGCGAGCCGTCGGCCGTGCTGCTCTGGCTGTGGGGGCGGGCAGACGACTCCGCGGTCCAGATCGACGGCGATCGTGCCGGTGCCGCTCGCTTGCGTGCGCTGATGGCCGAGGGGCTGCAATAGCGATCCGAGTGTGCCAAATGAGACCGAAATCTGTGGCGGTCACTGGGACCGCCGCATAGCGTTCGAGGTGTGGCGGTGTCGCACACGTTTGCGATCGTCATGGCGATGGTGGCACTGATGTGCCTACCGGCCATCGTCGCCGTGATCGTGTTCGCTGACGATCTCGCGCAGCGGGCCATCGTGGCCGGCCGCGCGCGTCGCGCCGCCCGCCGCCAGCGCCGCGCGCTGAGCCACCTCGACCGGGCGATCGGCCCGGTCCGCGGGCTCCCCGTCGACAACGATCCCAAGCGGCCCACGATCGAGCAGATCGCCGCCGACCTCGACCGGCTCGGCCGCCAGCGGATGGACGTCGCGCATCGGTCCGCGGTCTGGCAGACGGCCGTGACCAAGGCCTACGACGAACGGCTCAGGCTGGCCTGCCAGTGCCTGGGCATCGAGCAGCACCTGGCCGTGCTCGACGGCGTCGACCTGGAGATCGAGCGCGTGCGGGTCGAGGGCGAGGTGCAGGGCGCGGGGCTTCCCTTGCCGACGGCCGGCAGCGAGCGCCGCCGCGAGCAGCGGTGAGGCTGTTCGTCGCGATCTACCTGCCCGCAGACTCGGTCGACCACTTGGCCGCGTTCGTCGCCGACCTGCATGTCGGCAAGGCCCAGGCGGCGGGCGTCAACCCGCGACTCGCGCCCCGGGAGACCTACCACCTGACCGTTGCCTTCCTCGGCGACGTCCCCGATGCCCGCCTCCCCGACGCGGAGGCCGCGATCTCCGCCGCGGTGACCTCATGGCACACGCACGCGGCCCGCGACCTGCGGCGTGCCGCCCGCCGCGACCTCCAGCGTGACGCCGGCCTGGCGGCCGGCGACCCCCGGGCCCACACGCGCCGAAGCGGGGCCCCCGACGCCGGCGCCGACCCCGCCGATCACGTGGCTTCCGCCCCCGGATCTCCGGCGGGAGCCGCGAAAGGCCCGCGGAAGCCGCAGGATCGCGGGGGGGCGGGGAAGGCCCCGCAGGTATGGATCGCGGGTGGCGGGCGCTTCGGTCGGGGTCGGTTCAGCGTGCTGTGGGCGGGCGTGCACGGCGAGACCGAGCGGCTCGCGGCACTCACGCGCGCGGTGCGACGCGAGCTCAAGCGCGCCCGGCTGCCGTACGACGAGCGGCCGTGGCGGCCGCACCTCACGATCGCCCGACCCGGCGACCGGCTCGACCGCGCCCAGCTCGGTGCCGATCGGGCCGCCCTCGCCGCCTACCGCGGTCCGGCCTGGCCGGCGTCGGAGCTGGTACTGGTGCGCAGCCACCTGGGGCCGACGCCCAGCTACGACCGCCTCACCGGCTGGCCGCTCTAGCCCGCCGATCGTGGCCCATCTGGCGTCGAGATCGGGCAAGTCGCCGAGACACCCCCAAGATGGACGGTGACCGGCCGCCTACCAGGCCCAGGCTTCGGGGCCAGGACCGCCGGAGCCGACCGGCGGGAAGAGCTCGTCCAGCCGCTTGAGGACCTTGGCCGAGAGCGTGATCTCGAGAGCCTTGAGCGTGCCGTCGAGCTGCTCGGTCGTGCGCGGACCCACGATTGGTGCGGTGACGGCCGGCTGGGCGAGCAGCCATGCCAGCGCCACGTTGGCCGGGTCTTCGCCGAGCTCGGCGGCCAGCTTCTCGTACGCCTCGATGGCTTCCCGGTTGTTCTCCAGGCCCTCCTTGGACCGGCCGGTCGCCGACCGCCGGCCGTCGCCCGAGGCGTGCTTGCGCAGCGCACCGCCGAGCAGGCCGCCGTGCAGCGGCGACCACGGGATGATGCCCAGGCCGTACTCTTGCGCGGCCGGCAGGACCTCCAGCTCCACCTGCCGGGTCATCAGGTTGTAGATGCACTGCTCGGACACCAGGCCGAGGAAGTGTCGCCGGGCCGCGGACTCCTGCGCGCGGGCGAGGTGCCAGCCGGCGAAGTTGGACGAGCCGACGTAGATCACCTTGCCCTGCGAGACCAGGGTCTCCATCGCCTGCCAGATCTCCTCCCAGGGGGTCTGCCGGGAGATGTGGTGCATCTGGTAGAGGTCGATCCAGTCGGTCTGCAGGCGCTTCAGCGACGCCTCGCACGCGGCGATGATGTGCCGGGCAGAGAGCCCCTGCTCGTTGGGCCAGGCGCCCATCTTCCCGTACACCTTGGTGGCCAGCACCACCTTCTCGCGCCGGCCCTCGCCCTGCGCGAACCACTTGCCGATGATCTGCTCGGTGACGCCCTCGCCGGTCTTCCAGCCGTAGACGTTGGCGGTGTCGAAGAAGTTGATGCCGTGTTCGAGCGCCCGATCCATGATCGCGAAGCTGTCACGCTGGTTGGTCTCGGGGCCGAAGTTCATCGTGCCGAGGCACAGCCGGCTGACCGACAGGCCCGTACGACCGAGGTTGAGATAATCCATGACCCCACCCTGCCACGGGGTGGGCCGTTACGACGTCTCGCGAGCCGCCGGTGCGGATCCGAATAGGACGTCGTCCCAGCTGGGGAGGCGCTTGCGCGGCTTGCCGGGTTCGCTGGACTCGGCGGCCTGCGAGCCGGTGGTGCGCCGCGGTCGCAGGACGGCGAGCGACGGCACGGCCGGGATCTCCTTGGGCAGGTCGGGGTCGTCGTCGAAGGCGGAGCCGTGCCCGCCGCCCAGCAGCGCGGCCGGCCGAGCGGGTTGCGCGGCGGGCTCGAGCCCCCGGCCGGGCGCGGCCGGCGGCCGGTCCAGGGAGGCCAGCAGCGCGTCGCGGCCGGCGCGGATCGCGTCGCGCGGGGAGCGCTGCGGCTCGGTCGACTGCATGCCGGGCAGGCCGTGGCCGCCGCCGCGGCTGGGCTCGGCCCGCGACGGCGTCGACGGGGCCGGCTCCTGGCCGAGGATCGACGTCGGGCGCTCCGTACAGAGATATTGGGCCATGTCGTCGTGCGGGCCGACCACCTGGCGGCTCTTGTCGAGGGTCCAGATCGCCTGCGCGGTCGCCTTGCCGGACGGCCAGGTCGCGACGATCCGCCAGCTGCCGTCGTCGCGGCGAGAGGCGTCCCAGGAGATCTTCTCGGTGTCCACGCCGTGCTGCGCGAGACGGCCGTCGACCACCTCGGCGAGCGGGGCGCCCTTCTCGGACGTGCGCAGGCGCGTACGCCGGGCGTGTTGGGCGAGCATCGCCCGCTCCTGCAGCACCGGCCCGGCGTAGCGCAGCACCCGGTCGACCGGCACGCCCGCGATGCGGGCGACATCTTCGGCCGATTCACCGGATCGGATCCGGGCCTGGATGTCGCGCGGAGACAGGGCGGGTTGCGTTTCGCCGGAGCCGTGCCCGACGACCAGGACCGGCGCACCGGCTCCCGGCTCGCCACGTAGGAGGGCGGCGAGCCGCTCGTCGATCGGAAGCGCCAAGAGCCTGCCCACCTCGTCGGCGAGCACCATGGCGTGGCCGTCCTCGGAGAGGGCGACGAAGCGTACCGGCCGCATCGCGTTGCCTCCGTCCCGCTAGCTGGCCCGCACCCCGGGCCGTGCCGGGCGGTCGACGCTCACCGTATGACAGCGAAATCCCCGGCGCGGCGACGCCACGCCGGGGATGCCCGGTCGAAACGCGAAACTACAACCGTTCGAGCACGTAGTCGATCGAGGCGGTGAGCGCCTCGACGTCGGCGGGCTCGATGGCCGGGAAGAGCGCGACGCGCAGCTGGTTGCGGCCCAGCTTGCGGTAGGGCTCGGTGTCGACGATGCCGTTGGCGCGCAGCGCCTTCGCCACCGCGGACGCGTCGACCGGGTCGGCGAAGTCGACCGTGGCGACCACCGTGGAGCGCAGCGCCGGGTCGGCGACGAACGGCGTAGCGACGGGCGACCGGTCGGCCCAGCCGTAGATCACGCCGGCACTCTCCGCCGTCCGCTTGGCCGCCCAGGACAGGCCGCCCTGCGCGTTCATCCAGTCGGTCTGCTCGGCCGCGAGGAAGATCGTGGCCAGCGCGGGGGTGTTGTAGGTCTGCTCCAGCCGCGAGTTTTCCACCGCGGTCATCAGGTCGAGGAACGCCGGGATGTAGCGCCCGGAGGCCTTCACCGAGGCGGCCCGGTCCAATGCCGCCGGTGACATCAGCGCGATCCATAGCCCGCCGTCGGAGGCGAAGCACTTCTGCGGCGCGAAGTAGTAGACGTCGGTCTCCCGCACGTCTACGTCGAGCCCGCCCGCCGCGGAGGTGGCGTCGACCAGCAGCAGCGCGTTGTCGTCGGCCCCGGCGACGCGCCGGATCGGGACGGCCACGCCGGTGGATGTCTCGTTGTGCGGGGTGGCGTACGCGTCGACGCCCGCCTCCGGCACCAGCGCCGGCGCGGTGCCCGGCTCGGAGGTGCGCACGGTCGGCTCGCCCAGGAACGGCGCGGCCCTGACGGAGGCGGCGAACTTCGCGCCGAACTCGCCGAACGACGCCAACTGGGCCCGGTCGCGGATCAGCCCGAACGTCGCGACCTCCCAGAACGCGGTCGTGCCCCCGTTGGAGATGACCACCTCGTAGCCGTCGGGCAGGGCGAAGAACTCGGCCAGGCCCCGGCGCAGCCGGACGACCTGGTCGCGCACGGTCTGCTGTCGGTGGGACGTGCCGAGGTAGCCGGACGCGACGTCGGCCAGCGCGGAGACCGCCTCCGGCCGGACCTTCGAGGGTCCGCAGCCGAACCGTCCGTCGGCCGGCTTGATGTCGTCGGGAATTCGGATGTCCGTCACATCAGCCACCACGCAATCCTCCCATCGCCGGATCTGCCGCCCCCATTCACGTCGCCGTGACCCCGACCACTCATCGCCCGAGCGTGGCGAGGGCGCTACGAAGCTCGGCTCAGTGTGGGATCTCGTTCCAGCCCTCGACCTCGGACGGCTTGCGCGGACCTGGCCCGACGTACCTGGCGGACGGGCGGACAAGGCGCTGCAGCCGCTTCTGCTCCAGGATGTGGGCGCTCCAGCCGGCCACCCGCGCGCAGGTGAACATCGAGGTGAACATGTGCGCCGGCACTTCGGCGAAGTCGAGCACGACGGCCGACCAGAACTCCACGTTGGTGGCGAGCACCCGGTCGGGCCGGCGGGCGTGCAGCTCGTCGAGCGCGGCCCTCTCCAGCGCCTCGGCCACCTCGTACCGCGCGGCGCCCAGCTCCTTGGCCGTACGGCGCAGCACCCGCGCCCGCGGGTCCTCCGCGCGGTATACGCGGTGGCCGAAGCCCATCAGGCGCTCGCCGCGGTCGAGCACGCCGCGCACGTAGCCCTCCGCGTCGCCGGACCGTTCGACCGCCTCGATCATGCCGAGCACCCGGGACGGCGCGCCGCCGTGCAGCGGGCCGGACAGCGCGCCGATCCCGGAGGAGATGCACGCGGCCGTGTCGGCGCCGGTCGATGCGACCACGCGGGCGGTGAAGGTCGAGGCGTTCATGCCGTGTTCGGCGGCCGAGATGAAGTAGGCATCGACGGCCTTGATGTGCCGGGGGTCGGGCTCGCCGCGCCAGCGCTTCATGAACCGCTCGACGATGGTCTGAGCCTTGTCGATCTCTTTCTGCGGCACCGCCGGCAGGCCGAGGCCGCGGGCCGACTGGGCCACGAACGACAGCGCGGTGACCGAGACCCGCGCGAGGTCTTCGCGGGCCTGCTCGTCGGAGATGTCGAGCAGCTGTTGCAGCCCCCAGTACGGCGTGAGCATAGCCACCGCCGACTGCACGTCGACGCGGATGTCGCCGGAGTGCACGGGGACGGGGAACGGCTCGGCCGGCGGAAGGCCCGGCCCGAACCGGCCGTCGACGAGCAGCGCCCATACGTTGCCGAAGGACACCTGACCGATGAGGTCTTCGATGTCGACACCTCGATAACGCAGCGAGCCGCCTTCCTTGTCGGGCTCGGCGATCTCGGTCTCGAAGGCGACGACACCTTCGAGCCCCGGCCTGAAGTCGGACATATGCTCTCCCGGTTACCTGAGGGCGTCTCAGATTTCGTGTTCGTGTCATCTTGCCTGGTGGGTAACGGCATGCGCGAGGCAGGAGGTGACGTGACCGGGGACACATGGGGTCCGGCGGACATGCGGCGGGAGTACGAAGACCGCGGCCTGTCCCGCGCCGACCTGGCGCCCACGTGGCACCAGCAGTTCACGCGCTGGTTCGCCGAGGCGGTCGAGGCCGGGGTGCCCGAGCCCAACGCCATGGTCGTGGCGACCGCCGACGCGGCGGGCCGGCCGAGCGCGCGCACCGTGCTGCTCAAGGGCTTCGACCCGAGAGGGTTCGTCTTCTACACCAACTACGAGTCGCGCAAGGGCAACGACCTGCGCGTCAACCCGTACGCCGGGCTGCTCTTCCCGTGGATCGCGCTGCACCGGCAGGTCTCGGTCAGCGGCACGGTGACGCCGGTCGCCCGGATCGACACGGAGGCCTACTTCGCCAGCCGGCCGCGCGGTTCCCAGCTGGGCGCCTGGGCGAGCCCGCAGTCCGCGGTGGTGCCCGACCGGGCCGCCCTCGACGCGCGGTTCGCCCGGGTCGAGGAGCGGTTTCCGGATGGTACGACGGTGCCCGCGCCGCCGCACTGGGGCGGGTTTCGCGTCAGACCTCACACGGTGGAGTTCTGGCAGGGGCGGCCGGGACGAATGCATGATCGGTTGCGGTACCGGGACACCGACGACGGAGAGTGGATCATCGAGCGGCTCGCACCGTGATCGGACGCCTGAAGCGCTGGGCCATCGACGTACGTCCGCTGCGGGTGCCGAGCTTCCGTCGGCTCTGGCTCGGCAACGGCGTGTCGATGTTCGGCTACCAGTTCACCGCCGTGGCCGTGCCGGTCGAGATGTTCGCGCTCACCCGCGACTCGCTCTGGGTCGGCCTGCTCGGCGTCGCGGCGCTCGTGCCGCTGCTCGGCTTCGGCCTCTGGGGCGGCGCGCTGGCCGACGCGCTCGACCGGCGCCGGCTGCTGATCGGCAGCTCGATGCTCATGTGGCTGTCCACCCTCGGCTTCCTCGGCCACACGCTGCTACGCATCGACAGCCCTGTCGCGCTGCTGCTGCTCACCGCCGTCCAGGCCAGCGCGTTCGCCATCAGCTCGCCGACCCGCAGCGCGATCACCCCGCGGATCGTGCCGCAGGAGTGGGTGCCGGCCGCCAACACGCTCAACTTCACCACCGCCCAGGGCGCGCTCGTGCTCGGCCCGCTCACCGTCGGCCTGGTGCTCGCAGTCTTCTCGCTGCGGGTCGCGCTGCCGATCGCGTACGCGATCGACGCCCTGCTGTTCACCGTCTCGCTCTGGGCGACGCTGAAACTGCCCGCGCTGCCGCCGACCGGCGAGGCGGCCCGGGCCGGGCTGCGCAGCATCGTCGAGGGGTTCCGCTACCTCGCCGGCGCGCCGGTGCTGCTGCTCTCGTTCGCCATCGACATCATCGCGATGACGGTCGCGATGCCCCGCGCGCTGTTCCCGGAGGTCGCCGACGAGCGGTTCCCCGGCGGCGCGGCGGTGGGCTGGCTCTTCGCGGCGATCGCGATCGGCTCGGTGCTGGGCGGGCTCACCTCCGGCTGGATCTCCCGCGTCCGCCGGCAGGGCCTGGCCCTGGTCGGCGCGGTCGTGGCGTGGGGCGTGCTGGTGGCGCTGGCCGGCCTGGCCCACCGGCTCTGGCTGATCGTCGTGCTGCTCGCGCTCGCCGGCGCCGCCGACCTGGTCAGCGCGGTCTTCCGGCAGTCGATACTGCTGGTCTACGCGCCGGACCGGATGCGCGGGCGGCTACAGGGCGTGATGACCGTCGTGGTGGCCGGCGGTCCGCGCCTCGGCGACCTGCGGGCCGGCGCCATGGCGGCGGCGGTCGGCGTCGGCCTGTCATGGGTCGGCGGCGGCTTCGGCGCGGCGGTGCTCGCGGTGCTACTCGCGCTCACATTTCCCGCCCTCGTCCGGTACCGGTCCCCGGCCACCGGCCTCGACGCCGACGCCGACCGGATATCGTCCGGTCATGAGTCGAGCGGAGAGCTACCAAAGGCCGCCGTCGGGGACACAGTGGACGATCGCGGCTGACGGCCACGAGGCGGTCGTCGTCGAGGTCGGCGGCGGGCTGCGCACGTACGGGTCGGGCGGGGTCGACGTCCTCGACGGGTACGGCCCGGACGAGCTCTGCCCCGCCGGCGCGGGTCAGGTGCTCGCGCCCTGGCCCAACCGGATCCGCGACGGCCAGTACACCTTCGCCGGCGAGCAGCTTCAGCTGCCGCTGACCGAGCCGGCCCGGCACAACGCGGTCCACGGCCTGGTCAACTGGCTGCCGTGGCGCCTGGTCGCCGACGAGCCGGGCGCGGTCACGGTGGAGTGCGCGATGCCGCCCATTCCCGGCTATCCCTGGGAGCTGACCATGCGGACCCGCTGGGAGGTCGGCGCCGACGGGCTGCGGGCCACCCACGAGGCCACCAACGCCGGTCGGGCGCCGTGCCCGTTCGGCCTGGCCACCCACCCGTACCTCAAGCTGCCCGGCGTCGCCGTCGACGACGTCGAGCTGCGGGTTCCGGCGCAGAGCCGGCTGCTGGTCGACGGGCGGCTGCTGCCGATCGGAGCGGCCAAGGTCGCCGGCAGCGAGTACGACTTCGGCACCGCGCGGGCGATCGGGCCGGCCGTCCTGGACATGGCGTTCGGCGACCTCCTGCACGAAGGGGACGGCAGGTCGACCGTGCGGCTGGCCGGCGACGGCCGGGAACTGCACGTGTGGGCCGACGGGTCGTTCAGCTGGTGGCAGGTCTTCACGGGTGACACCCTGCACGGCGAGCGGCACCGCCGTTCCGTCGCGGTGGAGCCGATGACCTGCCCGCCGGACGCGTTCCGCAGCGGCCGTGACCTGGTGGTGCTCGAGCCCGGCCAGACCTGGCGGGCCTCCTGGGGCATCCACCCCTCATGACGCAATGATCATGGGACCGGGGAGGCGCGCGGTGGAGTTCGGTGAGGTGGTCCGCCGGCGGCGGATGGTGCGCAACTACGACCCCGACCGGCCGGTGCCGGCCCAGGTGGTCGACCGGCTGCTGGAGCTCGCCACCCACGCCCCGTCGGCCGGGTTCTCCCAGGGCTGGGGCTTTCTCGTGCTGGACACCGAGGCCGCCGTCGCGCGGTTCTGGGCGGCGACGACCGATCCCGACGAGCCGCCCGACAGCTGGCTGGCCGGCATGCGGCGGGCGCCACTGATCGTCGTTCCGCACTCCAACCGTTCGCTGTACCTCGATCGGTACGCCGAGCCGGACAAGGGCTGGACCGACCGCGACACGTCCCGCTGGCCGGTGCCGTACTGGGACATCGACACCGGCTTCGCGTCGCTGTTGTTGCTGCTGGGGGCGGTCGACGAGGGGCTGGGAGCGTGCTTCTTCGGCATCCCGCCGGACCGCACCGCGGCCTACCGGGCGGCCTTCGGCGTTCCCGACGAGTTCACCCCGATCGGGGCGGTGACCGTCGGTTACCGGGCGCCCGACCGGAGGTCCCCGTCGCTGAACAGGGGAAGACGGCCGGTCGACCAGGTGGTGCACCACGGCCGATGGTCCTGAAACCGACGACAGGCACAAACCCGGGCTTAGCGCGAGGTCGCTACGCTGGCACGGTCGTGGGCTCGGCGCGGAAGGGGTGTGGACGTTCGTGATCTTCAAATCGGTACGCGACGGGCGGCCCTACCCCGAGCACGGGCTGACCCTCAAGCAGTGGTCCGAGATCCCGCCGCGGCCGTTGCGCCTCGACCAGCTCATCACGACCAAGCGCGAGTTGGCCCTCGACAAGCTGCTCGCCGAGGACTCCACCTTCTACGGCGACCTGTTCCCGCACGTCGTGCAGTGGAACGGCGGCCTCTACCTGGAAGACGGCCTGCACCGGGCGCTGCGCGCGGCGTTGCAGCAGCGCAACCAGATCCACGCCCGGGTGCTGGTGCTGGCCGAATAGGCTCGGGTCCATGGACCGTGTCGCGCCCCTCGACCTGCTCGACCTCGACGGCCCGCTGTCGGACGACGACCGCGACATCCGCGCGGTCGTGCGCGCGGTCGTCGACGAGCACGTACGGCCGCACGTCGCGCGGTGGTTCGAAGACGGGCATATGCCGGCGCGGGAGCTGGCCGTCGAGTTCGGCAAGGTCGGCCTGCTCGGCATGCACCTGTCCGGCTACGGCTGCGCCGGGGCGACCGCGACGGCGTACGGCCTGGCCTGCCTGGAGCTCGAGGCGGGCGACTCGGGCGCCCGCTCGCTCGTGTCCGTGCAGGGCTCGCTCGCGATGTTCGCGATCCACCGCTACGGGTCGACGGAGCAGAAGGAGCGTTGGCTGCCCCGGATGGCCACCGGGGAGGCGATCGGCTGCTTCGGGCTGACCGAGGCCGACCACGGCTCCGACCCGTCGTCAATGGCGACCCGGGCCCGCCGCGACGGCGCCGACTGGGTCCTGACCGGCGGCAAGATGTGGATCACCAACGCCCCGGTGGCCGACGTGGCGGTGATCTGGGCGCGCGCCGACGGGGGCGTGCTCGGCTTCGTCGTGCCGACCGATTCGCCCGGCTTCGCGGCCCAGGAGATCCGGCGCAAGATGTCGCTACGTGCGTCGTCGACCGGCGAGATTGTGCTCGACGAGGTCCGCGTGCCCGCGGACGCGCGACTGCCGGAGGCGAGCGGGCTCAGGGCGCCGCTGTCCTGCCTGACCGAGGCCCGCTTCGGCATCGTGTGGGGCGCGCTCGGCGCCGCCCGGGACTGCCTGTCCGTGGCGATCGACTACGCCTGCGCTCGCACCCAGTTCGGCCGGCCGATCGCGGGCTTCCAGCTCACCCAGGCCAAGCTCGCCGACATGGCGCTCGAGCTGCAGAAGGGGTACCTGCTCGCGCTGCACCTGGCCGCCCTGGCCGACGCCGGCCGGCTGCGGCCCGAGCAGGTCAGCGTGGGCAAGCTCAACAACGTGCGGGAGGCGCTCGGCATCGCCCGGCAGTGCCGCACGATCCTCGGTGCCAACGGCATCAGCGGGGAGTATCCGGTGATGCGGCACGCCAACAACCTGGAAAGCGTGCTGACCTACGAAGGAACCGCGGAAGTTCACCAGCTCGTCGTCGGGCAGAAGCTGACCGGCCTGTCGGCGTTCGCCTGAGGTTGCCCGGCGATCGATCTGGGTACGTGTGTGCGCAAGGATGGTGAGGTGGACATGGACGCAAACGAGCCCACCCGCGAATACCCCGAGGTGGACACGCCGGACGACGCCTGGCGTCGGCCGAAGGGGCTGGCGCCGGTCAAGGCGGCCGAGCCCGACGGGGGGCCTTGGCGGGAGGGCGGTGACCACCCGCTGGTCGACGCGTCCGCCATCCCGCCGCAGCGGCGCGGCTTCATGTGGGTGCTCGGCGCGATCGCGCTGGCGATCGTGCTGGTCGTCGGCCTGCAGGTGACCAACCTGTGGCCGTTGTTCCGCAACCCGTTCGGCCAGCAGACGACCGACCGCAGCCAGCCGCCGCTGCTCAAGTCGATCCAGGACCTGAGCCGCTATGTGGCCGCCGAGGGCAACTTCCAGGTCGTGGTCGACACCCAGCGCGACCGCGACAACGTGCCGGACTTCCTGGTCAACGAGCGCACCTTGTTCGTCGGCGCCGGCAGCGTGGAGGCCTACGTCGACTTCGGCAAGATCGCCGAGGGCCAGATCACCCGGTCCGCCGACGGCAAGTCGGTCGAGATCAAGTTGCCGCCGCCACAGTTGGGCGACGTCGACCTCGACGTGAACAACAGCTACGTCTATGCCGAGCAGCGGGGCCTGATCAACCGGCTGAGTGACCTGATCGGCGGTGATCCCAACCGGCAGCAGGCGGTCTACAAGCTGGCCGAAGACAAAATCGGCGCCGCGGCGCGCGATAGCGGGCTGCAGGACCGGGCCAAGGAGAACACCACCAAGATGCTGGAGGGTCTCCTGCGCTCCCTCGGGTACGAGACGATCAAGATCACGTACACGTCTCCCTAGGCACATGCCGGAAAGCCGTCCGCGCTCCGGGCGCCTTTCGTCACGTCGCGCTAGTAGGTCCGGGCGGCGTAGCGGTCCTCGTTCGGCATGATCACCCAGAGGACGAGGTAGACCACGAACTGCGGGCCCGGCAGCAGGCACGAGAGCACGAACAGCAACCGGACGACGTTGGCGTTCCACCCGAAGCGGCGGGCGAGGCCCGCGCACACGCCGGCTATCCAGCGGTCGTCGCGGGGTCGTACCAATCTCCCATTCATGGGCTGCTTCCCTTCTGCGGTGGCTCCTCTCCCACGGTAAGGACCGAAAGCCACCAGCGCCCTGGGTTCCTACCCGTAGGGAGCAACCGGAAACCGGGTATGGTCGCCGCGGCAGTGCTGCAACGGCGCAGAGGGGAGACCGCGGTGATCAGCGCGTTCGAGCTGTTCACGGTCGGTATCGGACCGTCGAGCTCGCATACGGTCGGCCCGATGCGCGCCGCCCGCACGTTCGCCGCGGGCCTCGCGTCCGAGGGCCTCTTGAGCGTGACCACCGGGGTACGGGCGGAGCTGTTCGGCTCGCTCGGCGCCACCGGGCACGGGCACGGCAGCGACCGCGCCGTCGTGCTCGGTCTGTCCGGTGAGACGCCGGAGGCGGTCGACGTCGACCGGGCGCCCGCGCTCGTCGCCGCCGTGCGCAACAACGGCCGGCTGGCCCTGCTCGGCCGGCACGACATCGCTTTCGACACGGACACCGACGTGGTGCTGCACCGGCGGCGCACGCTGCCGTACCACCCGAACGGCATGACCTTCACCGCGTACGACGCAACGGGCGAACCGGTCCGGGCGCGCACCTACTACTCGGTCGGCGGCGGTTTCGTGGTCGACGAGAAGGCCGCCGGCGCCGACCGGATCAAGGAGGACGACACCCCGGTCCGGCACCCGTTCACGACCGGCGTTGAGCTGTTGGCCCGCACGGCCGAGGTGGGCGGCTCGGTCTCCGATGTGATGCTGGCCAACGAGCTGTCGTGGCGGCCGGAGGCGGAGGTCCGCGCCGGCCTGCTGCACATCTGGCAGGTCATGCGGGCCTGCGTGACGCGCGGCTGCGAGCGCGACGGCGTGCTGCCGGGCGGACTCAAGGTGCGCCGGCGCGCCGCCGAGCTGCGCCGAACGCTCCAGGACGACTCGCCGGCACCCGCCGGCGCCGGCGACCCGCTGCGGGTGATGGACTGGGTGACGCTGTTCGCGCTCGCGGTCAACGAGGAGAACGCGGCGGGCGGGCGGGTGGTGACCGCGCCGACCAACGGCGCGGCGGGCATCATCCCGGCGGTCCTGCACTACTACACCGGGTTCGTGCCCGGCGCCTCCGACGAGGGCGTCGTGCGCTTCCTGCTCGCGGCGGCCGCGATCGGCGTGCTGTTCAAGGAGAACGCGTCCATCTCCGGCGCCGAGGTCGGCTGCCAGGGCGAGGTCGGTTCGGCCTGTTCGATGGCGGCGGCGGGGCTGGCCGAGGCGCTGGGCGGCACGCCCGAGCAGGTCGAGAACGCGGCCGAGATCGGCATGGAGCACAACCTGGGGCTCACCTGCGACCCGGTCGGTGGCCTGGTGCAGATCCCGTGCATCGAGCGCAACGCGGTCGCGAGCATCAAGGCGATCACCGCGGCCCGGCTCGCTCTGCGCGGCGACGGCGTCCACCACGTATCGCTCGACAAGGTCATCAAGACCATGCGCGAGACCGGCGCCGACATGAAGATCAAGTACAAGGAGACGGCGCGCGGAGGCCTGGCCGTGAACGTCATCGAATGCTGACGAAGCATCGCCAGATAGGCCTCAGCCGGGGCATCCGACCGTTGGTGTACGCGGCCATGACGGCGGCCCGACCTCGCCGCCGCCGCCGGTTTTGCGCGCTGGACGACGGCCACGCCGCGCAGCGGGTGGTCCGCCGGGTCTTCCTCGGCGAGGCCTGACGTGGTGGCGCGGCACCTCGCGGACCGCTCCGCGGCGGTGACCGGCTCCCGATCTGGCGCCCGGCGACCTGCGGTTCGCTCCCCGGGTACGGCAGGCCCTACCCCGCACGGCGGGCGGGCTGACCATCCGTGCCGACGCCCACTCCGAGGCGGTCTCCCGCTGACCCCGCCGATCTTGGATCTGCCACGTCATACCGCACCGCGGCCGCGTTAGCGGCGGGGCAGTTGCCCGCGGGGCGGCCGCACGCCTCCAGGTCACACAGCCGGCAGATCCAGGCGCCGCCCTCTTTGACCTGTACGACGCGAGCCATCGCTCGGTCGAGCAGCCCGTGCAACGCCGAGCGTTCGGCGGGGGAGAAGTCGGCGAGCGCCTCCTCCAGGACCTCCATCCGCGCCCGGGAGACCCGCGCGGCGGTGGCCCGCCCCCGAGGGGTCAGGTGCACCGAACGGGAGCGCCCATCGCCGCCCGGCCCGCGGGTCACCAGGCCGGCCTCGGTGAGCCGGTCGACCAGCCGTACGGCGCCCGAAGGGGTCAGGCCGAGCACCTTGCGCAGGTGGTCGAGCGTCGGCCTGTCGAGGAAATGCAGCAACGCCGACAGCGCCGCGGCCGCCGAGGCGGAATGCCCCGCGGCCGCGGCGGTCGCGGCGGTGGCGCGGTCGTTCAGCGCGAGAGCGAGCGCGCCGAGGACGTTGGCGGTGCCGTCACGTGACGTCATACGTCAGCGTGAACGGCATGTTGGGGTAGTCGTTGTGGGTCGAGGCGCTCTCGCCCTTGCCGGAAATGCCGGCGAGCTCGCCCGTCCCGGAGCCCTCGATCACGGCGTACGAGCTCCGCGCGGTGGTGCCGTCGAACGTGCCACGGCCCTCCAGCACGAAGCCGCCCTTGCGGCCGTCGAGCTCACCCTCGATACGCATCAGCGACAGGTAGACGCTCTTGCCGTCGGGCGTGTAGTGCATCAGCGCCTCGAAGCCGGCGGACTCGATGCCCTTGCCGTCGCCGCCGAGCGTGATGTCGGCCTTCGTGAACTTGCTGCCGTCGGGGAGCTCCCGGTAGGGCTTCTCGTCCCAGGACTCGATCTTCAACTTGGTGTCGAGTTTCTTGGCCATGCCCTCAACATATGTGTGACTCACTCACATGTCAACGGGAAGCGCGGACGCCCTTAGGGGTGCCCTGAAGGTTCCCGGAACTGTCGCCCGCGGCGTGGCCGGGCGGGGTGATACGAAGGCACGCTACATGTAGCCAACATGGAGGTGCCTCATGAAGCGGATAGGGCTCACGGTCGCGGTCGTGCTCACCGGTGTGCTGCTCGTCGGCGCCGGCTGCGGCGCGGTCGACACGGTCGACAAGGTGGCCTTCGAGCGACCGCTCACCATCCCACCGATGGCCGAGTCGCATGTGGACGACCAGGGCCGTCGGGTGTTCGACCTGCGGGCCCAGCCCGGCACCAGCGACTTCGGCCCGGCCGCCGGCGGCACCACCGCGACCTGGGGATTCAACGGCGCGTACCTGGGGCCGACATTGCGGGCCACGCGCGGCGAACGCGTGCTCGTCAACGTCGTCAACGGCCTCCGCGAAACCACCTCCGTGCACTGGCACGGCATGCACCTGCCGGCGGCGATGGACGGCGGGCCGCACCAGGAGATCCACCCCGGGGCCACCTGGTCGCCGAGCTGGACGATCGACCAGCCGGCCGCCACGCTGTGGTACCACCCCCACCCACACGGCGTGACCAAGGACCACGTCAATCGCGGGCTCGCGGGCATGTTCATCCTCGACGACGACAACCCGGCCGAGACGACCCTGCCGCATACGTACGGCGTCGACGACATCCCGGTCATCATCCAGGACCGCGGCTTCCACAAGGGACGGCTGCGCGCCGGCGACACGGGCGACACGCTGCTGGTGGACGGCACGATCGGCCCGTACCTGGACGTCACCACCTCGAAGGTGCGGCTGCGCCTGCTCAACGCGTCGACGAAGCGGGTATACGCGTTCGGTTTCGACGACGATCGTGCGTTCGCATTGGTCGGCAGCGACGGCGGCCTGCTCGCCGCGCCGTACGCGACCGACCGGATCCGGCTCTCGCCGGGCGAGCGGGCGGAGGTCGTCGTCGCCGTGCGTGCCGGCGAGCGGCCGGTCCTGCGCAGCTACCCACCGGATCTCGGCAACAGCTTCTTCGGCGGGCGGGACCGGTTCGACGTGTTGCAGCTCAGGGCGGCCGCGACGCTGAAGCCGGCGGCGGACGTGCCGGCGACGCTCGCCGACCTCCCGCGCCGGGATCCGGACATAGCCGTGCGGTCGCGCTCGTTCACCCTGAGCGGCACCGAGATCAACGGCCGGCGCATGGACCTCAACCGGATCGACGTGACCGTCATCCGCGACACCGCCGAGGTGTGGAACCTGTCCAATGAGGATGGCAAGGCGCACAGCTTTCACGTGCACGACACGCAGTTCCAGGTGCTGTCGGTCGACGAACGGCCGCCGGGGCCGGAGCTCGGCGGCTGGAAGGACACCGTGTTGCTGCGAACCAACCAGCGCCTGCGGATCCTTCTACGGTTCTCGGACTACACCGACCGGAACCTGCCCTACATGTTCCACTGTCACCTGCTGATGCACGAGGACGACGGGATGATGGGCCAGTTCGTGGTGGTCGCGCCCGGCGAGCGGGCCGGCACGCCGCCCCCGTTGGACGTGGGCCACGCCGGCCACGGCTGAGATCATCACATCCGCATGAGTCGCGGTTTGTGCCGGCCGACGTGCGGGTACCGGCCGGCCACCTGAGTGCTCTCGCGAGGAGGGGTCGCCGTGTCCACCGACGCCATCGTCTTTCTCAAGGACCAGCACAAGCAGCTGAAGAAGCTGTTCAAGCAGTTCCAGAGCGCGGGCGCGGACGCGACCTCGACGAAGGGGCGGATCGTTACCCAGATCCTGGAAGGCCTCACCGTGCACACCTACCTCGAGAACGAGGTCATGTACCCCGAGGTGCGCAAGCTGATGCCGGACCTCGAGGACGACATCCTCGAGTCGTACGAGGAGCACCACGTGGCCGACGTCCTGTGCATGGAACTCGCCACGATGAGCCCCGGCGACGAGCACTTCGGCGCCAAGACGACGGTGTTGATCGAGAACGTGACGCACCACGTCGAGGAGGAGGAGCAGGAATGGTTCCCGAAGGTTCGTGACGGCCTGTCCCGCAAGCAGCTCCAGGAGATCGGGCAGCGCATGATCGAGCTGGAGCCCACGGCACCCCGCAGACCCACCGAGCCCAAGGCCCTCAAGAAGGCCCTCGACGCCATCAACGCCTAGACCACGGCCCGATCGTGAGGCGGCCGGCCCCCGCCCTCACGTTCTGGTCGTTTGGGGCCCGAGAACCGACCGAACCGTCAGCAGTTCGACAGTCAACGGCCGGAAAACGCGTGATTTGATTGCCGTGTGTTGGGCCTCCCGGATCACGTCACGGCGTGCCTGTTGGACATGGATGGCGTGCTGACCCAGACCGCGACCGTGCACAACGCGGCCTGGGCCGAGACCTTCGACGCCTACCTGCGCCGACGCTCGGCGCAGACGGGCGAACCGTTCAAACCGTTCGATCCGCACGAGGACTACACGAAGTACGTCGACGGGCGACCGCGCGCCGATGGCGTCCGCACGTTCCTGGCGTCGCGCGGCATCACGCTGCCCGAGGGATCGCCGGACGACCCGCCCGATGCCGACACGGTCAACGGCATCGGCAACCGCAAGAACGTGACCCTCGTCCGCCGGATCCGCGAAGACGGCGTGCGCGTCTACGACGGCTCCGTGGCCTACGTGCACGCCGCCAAGCAGGCCGGCCTCGCCTGCGCGGTGGTATCCGCGAGCGCCAACACGCCCGACATTCTCAAGATCACCAGGCTGGCCGAGCTGATGGACGCGGTCGTCGACGGCAACGTCGCCCGCCGGCTCGGCCTGCGCGGCAAACCCCATCCCGACACCTTCGCCTATGCCGCCGAGCTGCTGAAGGTACGGCACGAGGAGGCCGCGGTCTTCGAGGACGCCATCGCCGGTGTACAGGCCGGCCGGGCGGGAAACTTCGGCTACGTGGTCGGCGTGGACCGCGTGGGCGGTCACCATGCCGAGGAGCTGCGGGCGGCCGGTGCCGACATCGTCGTCCAAGACCTTTCGGAGCTGCTGGCATGATCCGTGAGCGGGCGTTCCCGGTCGAGCCCTGGCACGTCCGGGAGACCCGGCTGGACTTCGACGTGCTGGCCCAGTCCGAGTCGGTGTTCGCCCTCGGCAACGGCCACATCGGCATGCGCGGCAACCTCGACGAGGGCGAGCCCCACGGGCTGCCGGGCACCTACCTCAACTCGTTCTACGAGCTGCGGCCCCTCCCGTACGCCGAGGCCGGCTACGGCTTCCCCGAATCCGGGCAAACTATCGTCAACGTGACGAACGGCAAGCTGATCCGGCTGCTGGTCGACGACGAACCGTTCGACGTGCGGTATGGCGAGCTGATGTCGCACACCCGGGTGCTCGACCTGCGCGCCGGCATGCTCGATCGTGAGCTCGAATGGAAGACCCCCGCCGGGCGCCGGGTCAAGGTGCACAGCACCCGCCTCGTCTCGTTCACCCAGCGGGCGGCCGCCGCGATCCGCTACGAGGTCGAGGCCGTCGACGAGCCGTTGCGCATCATCGTGCAGTCCGAGCTCGTCGCCAACGAGGAGCTGCCGCCGCAGAGCAGCGACCCGCGCGTGGCCTCGGTGCTCAACCAGCCGTTGGAGATCGAGGAGCGGCTCGTCGACCAGCAGCGGGCGCTGCTCATCCACCGCACCAAGCGCAGCGGCCTGCGGCTCGGCGTCGCCATGGACCACGAGATCGAGGGCCCGGAGAAGACCGCGATCAGCACCGAGTCGCACGTCGACTGGGCCCGTACGACGATCGCATGCGTTCTGCAGCCCGGCGAGAAGCTCACGGTCGTCAAGCTCCTCGCGTACGGGTGGTCCGGCCGCCGCTCGCTGCCGGCGATCCGCGACCAGGTGGCTGGTGCACTCGCCGCGGCGAAGTTCGCCGGCTGGGAAGGCCTGCGCAGGGAACAGCGCGCCTACCTCGACACCTTCTGGGACGCCGCTGACGTGCGCGTCGAGGGTGACCAGGAGGTCCAGCAGGCGGTGCGGTTCGGGCTGTTCCACGTGCTGCAGGCGGGTGCCCGCGCGGAGCTGCGGCCGATCGCCGCCAAGGGCCTGACCGGCCCCGGGTACGACGGTCAGGTGTTCTGGGACACCGAGATGTACGTGCTCCCCGTGCTCACGTACACCCTGCCCTCGGCCGTCGCGAGCGCCCTGCGCTGGCGGCACTCGACCCTCGAGATGGGCCGCGAGCGCGCCCACCAGCTCGGGCTGCGCGGCGCGGCCTTTCCCTGGCGGACGATCCGTGGTCAGGAGTGCTCGGCGTACTGGCCCGCCGGCACCGCCGCGTTCCACATCAACGCCGCGGTGGCCGAGGCGGTCCGGCGCTATGTCGAGGCGACCGCCGACGAGGCCTTCGAGCGGGAGATCGGCCTCGAGATCCTGGTGGAGACCGCGCGACTGTGGCGCTCGCTGGGCCACCACGACCGGCACGGCCGGTTCCACATCGACGGGGTGACGGGGCCCGACGAGTACACGGCGGTCAAGGACGACAACGTCTATACGAATTTGATGGCCCAGCGGAACCTGAACGCGGCGGCCGAGGCCGCCAACCGGCACACGGAGCGGGCCTGGCGGCTCGGCGTCGACGAAGAGGAGACCGCCGCGTGGCGCGACGCGGCCAAGAGCATGCACGTCCCGTACGACCCGGAACTCGGCGTCCACCCGCAGGTGGAAGGCTTCACCCGCTATCAGGAGTGGGAGTTCGGCAACACCCCGCCCGAGCACTACCCGCTGCTGTTGCACTACCCGTACTTCGACCTCTACCGCAAGCAGGTGGTCAAGCAGGCCGACCTGGTGCTGGCCCTGCACTGGCGTGGCGACGCGTTCACCTACGAGGAGAAGGCGCGCAACTTCGCGTACTACGAACGGCGTACGGTCCGCGACTCGTCGCTGTCGTCATGCACCCAGGCGGTGGTGGCCGCCGAGGTCGGGCACCTGGAGCTGGCCCACGACTACCTGGGCGAGGCCGCGCTGATGGACCTGCACGACATCCACGACAACACCAGCGAGGGCCTGCACATGGCCGCGCTGGCGGGGGCCTGGCTGGCGCTGGTCGCGGGGTTCGGCGGGATGCGCGAGCACGACGGCATCCTGTCGTTCGCGCCGCGGCTGCCCGGACGGATCAGCCGGCTCGAGTTCTCGCTGATGTGGCGCGGCCACCGGCTGCGGGTCGACGTGCGGTCCAAAGAGGTGACGTACTCGCTGCGCGACGGCACCGCCGACGCCCGGGTCGAGCTGCGCCACCACGGCGACGAGACGGCGGTGACCACCGACAAACCGGTCACGCTGCCGATCCCGCCGCCGCCCGCGAACCCGGGCCCGCGACCAAGGCAGCCGGCCGGCCGCGCACCGGCCCGCCGGCTGCCGGCCCGGCCGGACAGGCAACAACGGGACGCGCCGAGCCAGTGAGGACCGCACCGCACCATCCGGCCGGGGTGACGCAGCCGGGTAACGCGCGTCGCGGCGCGCTACAGGACGGAGAGGTGGACGTGGTTGGTGTGATCGCTGGCTGGGTCGCCGTACGCGCCGCTGTATGACCTCCAACCGGTGGCCGGCAGCCAGATCTGGCGGTACCAGATCACGTAGAGCACGCCGAGCCGCTCGGCGTTGCGCACGAAGAACGCCGCCAGGTCGTTGCCGTACCGTTTGTCACTGCCGGTGGCGTCGCCGCCGAACCCGTACCTCGTGGCGGAGAAGTCGCAGGCCCGACCCTTCGGATGCTCGTAGGGGCCGCCGGGCCGGTAGCAGGACACGAACCGGGTGAAGCCCAGCCGCTGGGTCTCCCTCAGCGCGAACAGCATCCGCGGCGTGATGCAGCCGTTCGTGGTCGGGTCGTCGACGGTGCAGGATTGCGGGGGCCAGCTGCCGTCCTTGCCCCTGGGCGACTGCCGCGCCACGGGGGAGACGGCCGCCACGAGGCCGCCGGTCGACCTGCCGCCGACCAGGATCAGCGCCTTCTCCGCGTCGGCCTTCTGCTTGGCCATGATGGCCTCTTGCGCCTTCTGCTTGTTCACCTCGACGTCGATCAGCTTCTTCGCCAGCGCGGCCTGTTCGATGGCGTCGTTGAGCTGGGCGAGCTTCTGTGAGTCGTATTCCGCCATCTGTTCCAGGGTCGTGGCGCGCCCCAGGAAGTCGTTGGCGTCGGCGCTGTTGAGCAGCATCAGCGCCGGCCCGATCCGCCCGACGCGGTAGGACTGCCGGGCCACCTCGGCCACCTGGGGGATGAGGTCGTTCTTGCGCTTCTCCTGCGCGGCAAGCTGCACCTTCAGCGTGGCCTGCCGCGCCACGGAGGCGCGGGCGGCGGCGCGCGCCTCCACGTAGGCCCGGCTGGTTCGCTCGATCACGTCGGCAACGGTCAGGTTGCCGGTCTCCGGACCCGGTGTGGGCGCCGGGCTCGGTGTGGCGACGGCGGCCGTTGCGGGCAGCAGCAGGCTCGCGCCGATGAGCGCAATCAAAACGATCTTGACGCGTGTGGACGTGGTCAACTGTTCCTCCCGGTGGGCCGCCTACCGGGTTAGCTGACGGGTTCGGGACGGAACGACCCCTACCGCTGACGCGGATTCACCCCACCTACTCGGTTCCCCGGCTCGCCGGCATGGCGATTGGGCGGCGGTCGCGCCGACGCCTGGGGGACGGTCGAGCGGTGACCGGCAGTCATAGTACCCGATCCACCGGTGCCGTGGGCGCGGTGGCACACCGGGTCCGTCGATCCGGAAAGCGTTACCTGCCAACGACATTCAGTGACCGAGCGCGTAGATCCCGCCGGCCCGGGTGCCGAAGAACATCCGGCCCTTCCAGACAGCCGGGGTCGCCTCGATGCACCCGCCGAGCTGCACCGTCCACAGTCGCCGCGGGAGCGCGTGGGTGTCGGCGACGTCGTACGCGTGCATGTCGCCCGTGCAGTCGCCGATGAACAGCGTGTCGTCCACGACGACCGGAGACTGCCAGGTCTCGCCGCCCGGAACATGGACCTTCCAGCGCACCTTGCCCGACTTTCGGTCGACGCCGAGCACGTCGCCGCCGGTGGTGTCGAAGATCGCGATGTCCTTGTAGAGCGCGGGGGTTCCCCATATGCCGGCCGGCACCCGGGGCCGGTCGTCGATCTTCCACAGCAAGGGGTTCTTCGCCTGCGGATCGAGCTTGATCATCTGACCGATTTGCTTCGACCGCGCGGTCTGCCGCTCGTACTCGACCCCGACGTAGAGCATGCCTTCCTCGTCGACCACCACCGATGCGTCGGTGTCGTCGCCGGTCCAGAACCGGAACACCCGGGTGGGGTCGCGCCCCGCCTTGAGGCCCGAGATGTCCCAGCCCTGCAGGAGACCGCCCGAGTTGGCGAAGTAGACGGTGTTGCCGTGGATCGCGACCGAGTTCTCGATCGACACGTTCCCGTCGGGCACGTTGCGCAGCAGTTCGGCGTCCCAACCGGGCGCGTTGAACACGAGCTTGGGCGCGACCGTGACCTTCCCGTTGGCGTCGTAGCGCCGGTTGAGCTTGACGATGTGGAACTGGCTGTTCTCGCCGCCCTCGAACAGGTAATCGTCGATGATGAGGCCGGCGCCGTCCCAGTCGTCGTTCCACATCGTCGGCTTGACGGCGGTGGCGGACAGCTTCCACAGCTCGGTCGGCTTGTCCCGGTCGATCGCGATCACCCGGTAGTAGTTGTCGCGCGACCCGGAGTAGACCAGTGGATAACCGTCGGGGTCGATCGTCACCGAGCCCTTGATGATGTCGCCGGTCGGGAGGTCGGGCAGGATCCGGTCCCCGGTTGCGGCGTCCAGAAAATGGATCTTCGCGTCGTAGGCGCCGAAGACCACCCACGTACGGCCGTCGCGTTCGAACACGGCCGGCTGCCCGGTCCAGCCCGAGCCGCACCAGGTGCGGGTGCCCTTCGGGTCGGTCGACTCCGAGCACAGGCCGCCCGACTTCGGGAACCGCCACAGCACCCGGGGTGTGGTACGAGGCACCGGGCCCTTGCCGTAGTAGGTGCGCGTCGGGTTGCCCCGGAAGGTGAGCAGGCCGTCCACCGTGTCGCCGTACGGCTTTCCGACACCGCGCGGATCCGACCAGCCCGAGTCGGCCGGTGCACCCGGCGTCGGGGTGCCGCGGAGCGGAGCAGCCCCCGCCCCGTGCCAGGCCGGCTTCCCCGTCTCGCCGCAGGCCGCGGCGACCAGCAGCGCGCCGGCCGCGGCCAGCGCCGCGCCGAGTCGGATCCTCCGGTGCCGCCGCGACGTCATCGGCACAGTGTCACCAACCGGCGCGTCCGCCGACAGTCCACTGTTCGGCCCGATCATCCGGTCAGAGCTGGCCGCCGGCCGGTCGATGCGGGATCGAGAGTACAACCGGACACCCTCGTCGAACGTCTGGTCAACCGGATGTTCATTCTTTGGTGGCACCAACGGCTAGACAAGCCGGCCCGAGGGACCGCTAATGGAGACACCTTCCCGGCCGGACGGCGGCCGGCGGGACGCTCATCCACCACCCCCTCGACACCGGGGCACGCACCAGGCACCGGTGACGGAGGGCTCTACTCGTTTTAGGGGAGGCGACGTGGACGACAGCGCTGTCCTCACGGAGGTCACGGCCACCGCATACGTGGCCGCTTCCGCGTTCCGGGTAGGTCCGGTCGGGCGCGTCGGCGTCGAGTTGGAGTACGCAGTACGAGATCCTGCCGCGCCCGCCGACCGACCGTCGATCGCCCGGTTACGGGCCGCGACGGCCCACCTGCCCGATCCGCTGCCCGGCGGTGGAAAGATCACCATCGAACCCGGCGGGCAGGTGGAGATCTCCTCGGCGGTCGGCGGCACGCTGCAGGACTGCATCGACGCGACGACGCGCGACCTGGCCCTGCTGCGGGCCGCGCTCGCCGCCGGTGGCCTGGTGCTCGACGGCACGGGACTCGACCGTGACCGGGCACCATGGCTCGTCACCGACCATCCGCGCTACGTCGCGCTGGCCGCCTACCACGAGGGCCGCGGGCGGCCCGGACTCGAAGTCATGTGCAACTCGGCATCGGTGCAGGTGTGCCTCGACGCCGGCGACGAGTCCGACGGATGGCGCGGCTACCGGCAACGCTGGTGGCTCGCCGACGCGATCGGTCCGGTGCTGCTCGCCGCGTTCGCCAACTCGCCGCAGACCATGCGTACCGGCGTCCGGTGGGTCTCGCAGCGCCAACACCTGCGCTTCGACACCGACGCCAGCCGCACCAGGGCGCCGCGGCGCACCGCCGAGCCGCGCGCAGACTGGGCCCGCTACGCGCTGCACGCGCGGGTGGCGATGATCGCCCAGCCGGATCCGGAGCCGTGGATCGTGCCCAGCGGCCTGACCATGAAGGGCTGGCTGCGCGGCCAGGGCCCGCGAGTGGCGACGCTCGACGATCTCGAGCGCCACCTCGGCACCCTCGTGCCGCCGGTGCGGCCGCGGGGCTACCTCGAGCTGCGCATGATCGACCAGCAGCCCGACGACGGCTGGGTGGTGCCCCTCGCGGTCGCCACCGCACTGCTCGACGACCCGATAGCCGCCGACGCCGCCGCGGCGGCAACCGAACACCTGCGCTCGTCGTTGCGCCGACACCACGACTGGGTCGCCTCGGCGCGACAGGGCCTCGGCGACCCGCAGCTGGCCGCCGCCGCACTGGCCTGCTTCGAGGCGGCGGCCGAGGCGCTCGAGCGCGCCGGCATCGCACCGGACGTGCGGTGCGCGGTGGACCGGTTCATCGACGGATACGTCGTGCGCGGTCGCTGCCCCGCGGACGACCCGATCCCACCCGCGGCGTACGCCACGCTCTGACCCCGGAGCCGCGCCGATCGTGGACTTGTCTCATCGATGTGCCCGACTTGGAGCGAGACAAGTCCAAGATCGGCGGGATCAGGGGACGCAGACGGTGATCGCGGCGGGGACGGCCTTGGCCTTGAGCTTGGTCGTGGCCGTGCGGGCGCCGCCGTCCAGCTCGTAGACCAGCGGCTCGCCGAGCCTGACCCGCACCTTCCCGCCGCTGGTGGTCTTGACGAACGGCGAGGAGTCGGAGCGGCCGGCGGCCATCCTGCCGAGGGTGCGCGCCCACTGCCAGGCGCCCTCCGCGGTCGCCACCCCGACCTCGAGCCGTCCGTCGTCGGGCCGCGCGTCATCGAACGCCCGGATGCCCCCGGTTATCGTGCCGACGTTACCGAGCAGCACGCAGCTCGCCTCGCCCTCGTACCAGGTGGAGCCGTCGATTTCCACGGTCACCGGAACGGCCGAGTCCCGGACGTGCCGGACGCCGGTCCAGGCGTACGAGAGCCGCCCGAGCCGGTCCTTCAGGCCGCCGTCGGCGTCGCGGATCATCTCGCCGTCGAACCCGGCGCCGGCCATCACCGCGAAGTGCTCGCCGTTGACCTTGCCGAGGTCGAGCCGCTTGCGTCGGCCGCGCAGCCCGATCCGCACGGCCTCCTCCAGGTCGTCGGGGATGCCCAGGTTGCCGGCGAGCAGGTTGGCGGTGCCCGCCGGGACGATCGCGACCGTGACGTCGGACCCGGCTAGCGTGTCGACACAGCGCTGCACGATGCCGTCGCCACCCCATACGAAGACGAGGTCGGCGCCCGCCTCGACCGCCTGGCGCACCTTCTTCGGTGCCTTGCGGCTCTTGGGCACCTCGTCCCACAGCGGGTCGGTGACGCCCTCGTCGGCTAGCACCCGGCGCAGCTCGGGGAGCCCGCCGCCCAGCTTCTTGTCCTGATGCGCGACCACGGCAACCTTCATGCCGACGGGACTTACCCGCACCGCCGACCTCCCAAGCGGTCGTACGATGCGTGCCGTGTTGGCCCTTCCCCTCGGCGACGGCGCCGAGCTCCAGTCCCTCGAACCCTGGCAGGCCGAGGAGTTCCTCGCGCACGTGGAGCGGATCCGCGAACACCTCGCGCCGTGGATACCGTTCGCGGCGTACGTCGTCGACGCCGACTCGGCCCGCGCGCTGCTGCAGCGGTACGCGGACCTGCAGGCGGCCGACGGCGGTCGGATCTATGCCGTGCGGGTCGACGGCGAGCTGGTCGGCGGCACGCTGTTCCGCGTGTTCGACGCCGAGACGGCCACCTGCGAGGTCGGCGTCTGGCTGGCGCCGCAGGCGGAGGGCCGCGGCCTGATCTCGCGCGCGGTGACCCACATGATCGACTGGGCGGTGGACGTGCGCGGCGTCGAGCGCGTCGAGTGGCACACCGATCCGCGCAACACCCGCAGCCGGGCGGTGGCGCAGCGCCTCGGCATGACGCCCGAGGGCGTTCTGCGCTCGTCGTTCCCGGTCGCCGGGCGGCGTGCCGACACCGAGGTCTGGGCGGTGCTCGCCGACGAGTGGCGCGCTACGCGGCCGTCGCCTCCTGGAACGTGAACAGCCGCGCGCCGCGTTCCAGCGCCGGCGGCTCGCCGGTGTGCCGGTGCACGCCGACGCCGTAGCCGTCCTCCTCGGCCGACACCCAGACCCGCGCGAATCCGGCGTCGGCGAACCAATCGCAGATCGCCGGCACGAGGTCCGGGTCGTCCCGGTGCCGGGTCCAGACCACCGTGCCCCCGCGGGCGGTCAGCCGCGGTGCGTAGGCCACCGTGCGGGCGATGTCGGCGTCGGACACGTTGCCGAAGATGCCGCACAGCAGGACGAGATCGGCCGGAGCCAGGCCGGCGTACTCGTCGGTCACCGCGGCGTCGGCCTCGCGTGCCTCGACGGCGTCGAGGCCGGCCCGCTCGGCGGACGAGCGGGCGTAGGCGACGTTGCGCGGGTCGAGCTCGACGAGCAACGCCGTCACGTCGTCGCGGCGCGGATGCGTGGCGAGGACCTCGATCAGGTCGCGGCCCTGCCCGGCGCAGAGGCTGATCGCCCGCAGCGGCCCGGGCGGCGCCGCGTCGAGCGCGGCGCGGACCTGGTCCTGCACGGCCAGCAGCCGGCGCGACAGCTCCGAACCCGGCCGCTCGTAGGCGTCGTGCCAGGCCTGCCAGTCCTTCCCCGCCACGCCGACGACCCTAGCGGCGGTCGATCACCGGCCGGAAGGCTGAGTACCATTCACCCGATCGGAGGGAGGTCCTGGTGCAGACGGCACTGCTCCTGCTGCGCACCGTCCGGCCCGAACACGCCGGCCCGGTCTTCACGCTCGACTCCGACCCGCAGGTCATGCGGTGCCGCACCGGTGGCCGGCCCGGCTCGCGCTCGGCATGAGCCCCGTGCGCACCGTCTTCACCGACCGGGCGAGACGCTCCAGGGGCCGACCGCGGCGCCGTCGAATACGCCGTCACCAGGGAAGACTGGTCCCGGCGAAGGGAAGGCGGAGGGGGTTCAGGGTGCAGGTCGGCGCGCAACCTGGAAGCATCGGACGGGTGACGCAGATGGACGTGCCGGCGCCGCCGACCGACCCGGTCGAGGGCAGCCACGTCGAAGACGGCGTCGTCGAGCATCCCACCGCCGACGACTTCGACCACGCCCGCACCCTCCCCGCGGATCAGACGTGGTTCCAGCGCGCCGTTTTCTACGAGGTGCTGGTCAGGGCCTTCGCCGACTCCGACGGCGACGGCTCCGGCGACCTGCGCGGCTTGATCGACAAGCTCGACTACCTCGCCTGGCTCGGGGTCGACTGCCTCTGGCTGCCGCCGTTCTACGACTCGCCGCTGCGCGACGGCGGCTACGACATCCGCGACTTCTACAAGGTGCTGCTCGAGTTCGGCACGGTCGAAGACTTCGTCGCCCTGCTCGACGCCGCGCACAAGCGCGGCATCCGGGTGATCACCGACCTGGTCATGAACCACACCTCGGACTCGCATCCGTGGTTCCAGGAGTCGCGGCGCGACCCCGACGGCCCGTACCGAGACTTCTACGTCTGGAGCGACACCGACACCCGCTACCCCGACGCGCGGGTCATCTTCGTCGACACCGAGGAGTCCAACTGGACCTACGACCCGGTGCGCCGGCAGTTCTACTGGCACCGGTTCTTCTCCCACCAGCCCGACCTCAACTACGCCAACCCGGCCGTGCAGAACGCGATGCTCGACGTGTTGCGGTTCTGGCTCGACCTCGGCATCGACGGGTTCCGGCTCGACGCCGTGCCCTACCTGTTCGAGGAGGAGGGCACCAACTGCGAGAACCTCCCGGACACCCACGCGTTCCTCAAGCACTGCCGCAAGGTGATCGACGACGAGTTCCCGGGCCGGGTGCTGCTGGCCGAGGCCAACCAGTGGCCGGCCGACGTCGTCGAATACTTCGGTGAGCCGGAGACCGGCGGCGACGAGTGCCACATGGCGTTCCACTTCCCGCTGATGCCGCGCATCTTCATGGCGGTGCGCCGCGAGTCGCGCTTCCCGATCTCCGAGATCCTGGCCAACACACCGTCGATCCCGTCCCACTGCCAGTGGGGCATCTTCCTGCGCAACCACGACGAGCTGACGCTCGAGATGGTCACCGACGAAGAGCGCGACTACATGTACACCGAGTACGCCAAGGACCCGCGGATGAAGGCCAACATCGGCATCCGCCGCCGCCTCGCGCCGCTGCTGGAAAACGACCGCAACCAGCAGGAGCTGTTCACCGCGCTGCTGCTGTCGCTGCCCGGCTCGCCGGTGCTCTACTACGGCGACGAGATCGGCATGGGCGACAACATCTGGCTGGGCGACCGCGACGGCGTCCGTACGCCGATGCAGTGGACCCCCGACCGCAACGCGGGCTTCTCGGTGGCCACGCCCGGCCGCCTCTACCTGCCGTGCAACCAGGACCCGATCTACGGCTACCAGTCGGTCAATGTCGAGGCGCAGCGGGACAGCTCGATGTCGCTGCTCAACTGGACCCGGCGGATGCTCGCCGTGCGCCGGCGCCACGACTCGTTCGCCGTCGGCACGTTCCACGAGCTCGGCGGCTCCAACCCGGCGGTGCTCGGGTTCCTGCGCCAGCACGGCGACGACGTCGTCGTGTGCGTCAACAACCTGTCCCGGTTCCCGCAGCCCATCGAGCTCAACCTGCAGGCGTGGGCCGGGTACACGCCGATCGAGCTGACCGGTCGGGTCAGCTTCCCGAAGGTCGGCCAGCTTCCGTACATGCTCACGCTCCCGGGCCACGGCTTCTACTGGTTCCAGCTCGCTGGACCGTCCGAAGAGGACAGCTCGCCATCCCACCGATCCGACCGGAACCTGGAGGATTCATGAATCTGCCGTTCGCCGACTGGCTGCCGCACCAGCGGTGGTACGCCGGCCGCGGCCGGACTCTCCAGACCGTGACCCCGGCCCAGACCACCCGCCTCGACGACGGCCTCGAGCATGTGCTGCTCGACGCGGTCTACACCGACGGCAGCAGCGAGCGTTACCAGGTCTTCATCGGGTGGGACCTCGAACCGCAGCCGGAGTTCGCCGCCGTGGCGACGATCGGCGCGGAGGGCGACCACACCGCGTACGACGCCGTCTACGACGAGCGCGCCGCGCGCAAGCTGCTCGAGCTCGTCGACCGCGACGTGACGCAGGGCCGCCTCGAGTTCCGGCGGGAGCCGGAGGCGAAGCTACCGGTCGACGCGCCCGCGCGGGTAGCGGAGGTGGAGCAGAGCAACACCAGCGTGGTGTACGACACGGCGGCGATCCTCAAGGTCTTCCGGCGCGTGCTGTCCGGCGTCAACCCCGACGTCGAGCTCAACCGGGTGCTCGCCCGGGCCGGCTGCCCCAACGTGGCGACCCTGCTCGGCGCGATCGGCTCGACCGATGACGCGGGCTCGCCGGTCGCGCTCGGCATGGTCACCGCCTACGCGGAAAACTCGGCCGAGGGCTGGGCGATGGCCACCACCAGCGTGCGCGACCTGTACAACGAGCCCGACCTGAACGCCGACGAGGCCGGCGGCGACTTCTCCGGGGAGTCCTACCGGCTGGGCGAGGCGGTCGCGAACGTGCACCGGGTGCTCGCCGACGAGCTCGGCCGCGAGCAGGTGCCGGTGCCGGTCGACCGGATGGTGGACCGACTGGCCTCCGCGGCCGCAGCCGTGCCCAACCTCGCACCACACGTGCCGGCCGCCGAGGCCGCGTTCCGCGGGCTCGGCGGCCGCGAGATCACGGTCCAGCGTATCCACGGCGACCTGCACCTCGGGCAGGTGCTGCGGACACCGCAGGCCTGGCTGCTGATCGACTTCGAGGGCGAGCCGGGCGCGCCGCTCGACGACCGGCGCCGCCCCGACACACCGCTACGCGACGTGGCCGGGATGCTGCGTTCGTACGAGTATGCGCCGTACCACCTGATCATCGACGAGCCGGAGACCACACAGACCGCGCAGCGGGCCCACGATTGGGCCGATCTCAACCGGACGGCGTTCTGCGACGGCTACGCGACCGCGGCGGGCTATGACCCGCGCGACGAGCCCGACCTGCTGCGGGCGTACGAGCTCGACAAGGCGATCTACGAGGCCGCCTACGAGGCTCGCCACCGCCCGAGCTGGCTGCCCATCTCGATGCGCTCGATCGCGCGGCTGCTCAGCTGACCGTGCGGGTACGGGGGATGACGGCGGCCGACGCGCCGGCCGTGCTGGCTATCTACCAGGCCGGACTCGACTCCGGCGACGCGAGCTTCGAGACGGAGGCGCCCGACTGGGCCGCGTTCGACGCGGGTCGGCTCCCGGCGCACCGGTTGGTGGCGGTCGACGACGCCGGCCGTGTGCTGGGTTGGGCGGCGGTCACGGCGGTCTCCACGCGACCGGTGTACGCGGGCGTGGTCGAGCACAGCGTCTACGTCGACCCGGCGGCCCAGGGGCGGGGCGTCGGTCGGGCGCTGTTGGACGCGCTGATCGCGTCCACGGAGGCGGCCGGCGTCTGGACGATCCAGTCGGCCGTGTTCCCGGAGAACGCGGCGAGCATCGCGTTGCACGAGCGGGCCGGCTTCCGCCGGGTGGGCGTCCGCGAGCGGATCGGCCGCCACGGCGAGCGGTGGCGCGACACCGTCCTGATCGAACGGCGCAGCCCGCTGATCGGCTGACCCATGATCAGGGCGTCGCCGACGTAGCTATGGGGCGTCAAGGGCGCCCTGACCATGGCTTAGAGCGCGAGGGCGTAGCGGTGACAGGGCACCGGGATCGGGCCCTCGGCGGTCTCGGCGGGGTAGTCGAACGCGCCCTCGTCGACCCAGCCCTGCCGCTCGTAGAAGCGCCGGGCGCGGGCGTTCCCGGTCGCGACCGCGAGCCAGGCCCGGTCGAAGCCGTTCGCCTTCACCAGGCGGGCGGCCTCGGCGAGGAGGATCCCCGCCACGCCGGAACCTCGGTGCGACGCCGCGACGTAGACCTGCTCGACCTCGTCGCCGACCACCATCACGAAACCGGCGATCTCGCCCCCGACGACCGCGACGGTCGTGTTCTCGAGCCGCTCGGCCGTCCGTGCGTCGAACGACTCCGGCGTCCGGATCGCGACGAGCGCGTCCGGCACGTTGCCGAGGTGCCCGTCGGGCCAGCCGTCGCGCCAGATGGCGGCGACGACCTCGGCCTCGTCCGGCCGGGCGGGGCGCAGCGTGGGTGGGATCATCCGCCGAGGGTAGGTCCACCGGCGCCGGGACTGTCGTACGACGGCGGTAGCGTCGGGTCGTGACCAAGGCCGGCGACGCCCCGCCCGAGATCGAGGATCGACTCCGGGCGATCTGCCTCGCGCTGCCGGAGGCCTACGAGGAGCCGGCCTGGGTCGGCACCCGCTGGCGGGTCCGCAAGCGCACGTTCGCCCACGTGCTCACGGCCGAGCGCGACTGGCCGGCGGCCTATGTGGAGGCGGCGGGCACCGACGGTCCGGTGTGCCTGGTGACGTTCCGGTCACCGGGCGACGAGATCGGGGCGCTCGTCGGGAGCGGGTTCCCGTTCTTCTACGCCGGGTGGGGTCGCGACGTGGTCGGCATGGTCCTCGACCCCGACGACACCGACTGGGCCGAGGTCGCCGAGCTGCTGACCGAGAGCTACTGCGTCCTCGCGCCCAAGAAGCTGGTCGCACGCGTCGACGGGCCGCCGTGCTGACCACGCTCGCGGTGGAAAACTACCGCTCGCTGCGCAAGCTCGTGCTGCCGCTGCGCCGGCTCAACGTGGTCACCGGCGCCAACGGCACCGGCAAGTCCAGCCTCTACCGGGCGCTGCGGCTGCTCGCCGAGTCGTCCCGCAACGGGGCGGTGGCGGCCCTCGCCCGGGAGGGCGGCCTGCCGTCGACGCTGTGGGCCGGCCCCGAGGTGATCGGCAAGGCGGTGCGCGAGGGCCGGCATCCGGTGCAGGGCACCGTGCACAGCGGCCCGGTCAGCCTCAAGCTCGGCTTCGCGGGCGACGAGTTCGGCTACGCGATGGATCTCGGCCTGCCCGTGCCGGGCGAGACGGCGTTCGGCCTCGACCCGGAGATCAAGCGCGAGGTGACCTGGACCGGTCCGGTGCTGCGCCCGGCCACCCTGCTCACCGACCGCGCGACGAGCGCGGTGCGGATCCGGGGCGCCGACGGCAAGTGGGAGCCGGGCGCCGACCGGATCCGGCCCTACGACAGCATGCTGAGCGAGCTTGCCGATCCGCACCGGGCGCCCGAGCTGCTCACGCTGCGCGAGCGGATCCGGTCCTGGCGGTTCTACGACCACGTCCGCACCGACGCCGACGCGCCCGCTCGGCGCAGCCAGGTCGGCACGCGCACGCCCGTGCTGAGCGCCGACGGCGCCGACCTGGCGGCGGCGTTGCAGACGATCCGGGAGATCGGCGACGCGGCCGCCCTCGACGAGGCGATCGACCACGCGTTCCCGGGCAGCCGGCTGGAGGTCGCCGTCGTGGGCAGCCGGTTCGAGGTCACGCTGCGCCAACACGGGCTGCTGCGGCCGTTGGCCAGCGCCGAGCTGTCCGACGGCACGCTGCGCTACCTGCTCTGGGTGGGCGCGCTGCTCACCCCGCGCCCACCCGAGCTGCTCGTGGTCAACGAGCCGGAGACCAGCCTGCACCCCGATCTGGTGCCGCCGCTCGCCCAGCTCGTCGTCGAGGCCGCCCGGCACACCCAGGTCGTGGCGGTCACCCACTCACGGGCGCTGGTCGCCGCGCTGGAAGACAGCGATCCCGACGTCCAGCTGATCGAGCTGGCCAAAGACTTCGGCGAGACCCGCGTGGTCGGCCAGGAGCCGCTCGCCCAGCCCCCGTGGCAGTGGCCCAGGCGGTGATCCCGGGCGGGCGCACCCCGGCGGGCTGGGGTAAGAAGGAATCGTGACCAATCTCGAGCGTCCGGCCCCGCCCGGCCCCTACGACGTGCTGCCGTCCGTGCCCTCGTTCTCATTGACGAGCGACGACCTGCAGGACGGCAAGATGATGGACAAGGCACATGCCCACGAGAGCGTCGGCGGCGACAACGTCTCGCCTCACCTGTCCTGGTCCGGCTTCCCGCCGCAGACCCGAGGCTTCGCCGTCACCTGCTACGACCCCGATGCGCCGACCGGCAGCGGCTTCTGGCACTGGTCGCTGATCAACCTGCCGGCGTCGGTGACCGAGCTGCCGCGCGGCGCCGCCGAAGACGCCGGCGACGGCCGGTTCAGCGTCCGCAACGACTACGGCGCGACCGGGTACGGCGGCGCCGCGCCGCCGTACCCCGACGTGCGGCCGCACCGCTACTACTTCGCCGTGCACGCGCTCGACGTCGACAGACTCGATGTGCCGCCGGAGGGCACGCCGGCGGCCGTGGGCTTCAACCTCACGTTCCACGTGCTTGCCCGGGGTGTGCTCCAGGCGACCTACGAGGTCTCCCCGTGAGGATCGGGATCGGGCTGCCCAACACCGTGCTGGGCATGCCCGGTTCGCTGATCCCGGACTGGGCGCGGCGGGCGGAGGAGCACGGCTTCTCCGGATTGGCGACGATCGACCGGCTCGTCTACCCCAACCACGACTCGCTGACCTCGCTCGCCGTCGCCGGCGCCGTGACCAGCCGGATCGAGCTGTACACCAACATCCTTTTGGCGCCGCTCTACCCGACGCCGATCCTCGCCAAGACGGCCGCGACGATCGACCAGGTCACCGGCGGCCGGCTGACGCTAGGCATGACGGTCGGCGGGCGCCAGGACGACTACGACGCGGTCGGCCGGGACTTCTCCCGCCGCGGGCGGACCTTCGACCAGCAGCTGACCGAGCTCCACGCGATCTGGGACGGCGAGCCGCGGTGGACGCCGACGCCGACCAACGGTGTCTCGGTGCCGATCGTGTTCGGCGGCACCAGCGATGCGGCGGTACGCCGGATCGTGACGTGGGGCACCGGCTGGGCGATGGGGGG
This sequence comes from Asanoa sp., assembly GCA_036520275.1. Lineage (GTDB taxonomy): Bacteria > Actinomycetota > Actinomycetes > Mycobacteriales > Micromonosporaceae > Asanoa. The sequence continues at coordinate 1,115 of DATDJX010000135.1, read as the reverse complement.
CGGCACGCCCGAGCAGGCCGGTCAGTTCATCCCGAGAGTCCGCGCGGCCTGGGCCGACGCGGGTCGCGACGGGGAGCCGCGGCTGACCGCCCTGGCCTATTTCTCCCTGGGCGACGACGACACGTCGCGCGGGTACCTGAAGGACTACTACGCGTTCACCGGCCCGTTCGCCGACGTGATCGCCGACTCGGCGCTGCGCACCCCGGAGGCGATCAACGCCGCGGTCGCCGCCTTCGCCGAGGTCGGCATCACCGACCTCTACCTGGATCCGACGGTGCCGTCCCTCGACCAGATCGACGGCCTGGCCGAGGTCGTGCGCTGACCTGCTCGATCGTCGGCGGGCGATCCCGCTCGTCGGCTCGCCGGTGCCGCCGCGCGCCGGGCCGTGACCGCGGTGGCGGGTCCCGTGATCGACGGCACTCGGCGCCCCAGCGTGTCGCCGATCGCCGGCCGCACTACCCGTCCGAGTGAGCGAGGTCGGTTCGGACGCCCACCAGCCGTACCGGGCGGTCCAGCGGGATCTTGGCCAGGACGGTCCGGGCGGCCGCCTCGATGACGTCGAGGTCGGTGGTCGGGCCGCCGCGCAGCTTCATCACCCGCGTCGGCGTGTAGAAGGAGCGGAACCGCACCTTGACCGCGACGTGGGTGACCTCGCGTCCTTCGCCGACCACGGCGGCGCCCAGCTCGCGGGCCAGCGCGGCGACCCGGTCGACGATCTCGCCCGGGTCGGCGAGGTCGCTGCCGAACGTCGTCTCCCGGCTGCGCGACCTGGCCACCCACGGTTCGGTGGTGATGTGCGTGTCGCCGCCGCCGTTGGCGAGCACCCGCAACCAGGTGCCCATCCGCTCGCCGAAGCGCTCCACCAGCCGGGCCGGGTCGGCGCCGGCCACGTCGGCGACGGTCAGCAGGCCGAGCTCGGTGAGCTTCTTCTCCGTCTTCGGCCCGACACCCCACAGGTCGCCCGCCGGTCGGTCGGCCATCACCGGCATCCACATCTGTCGGGTCAGCCGGTGGATGCCGCCCGGCTTGGCGAACCGGGCCGCGATCTTGGCGGTGTGCTTGTTGTCGCCGATGCCGATCGCGCAGGTGAGCGCGGTCTTCGCGTAGACCGCGGC